>CAJFMJ010000075.1 GCA_904391645.1 uncultured Neglectibacter sp. | reverse complement strand
AAAAGGCGATGTACAGCACGTCCTGGCCTGCTTCCAGCAAGGGGGTAAACACATGGAGGAACTCTTCGGAATTAACCTGTGTGGTTGTGGACATGGAACCTGCCCTCAACTTGGCATAAAATTCCTTGTCGGTCATCTCCCCGCCACCTGGAATATTGTGGTACGTTTTCCCGCCCATCATATAGCAAAGGGGGATCACCTGCACGTCCAGCTCTTGGATCAGCTCTGGGGTAAGGTCCGTGGTGGAGTCTGTGACAATTCGATAAGTGCCCATAGTTTGGTTCCTCCTGCGCTTGGAAGCGCCGCCTGTTTTGTACTATTATACAATATTTCCCAGGGAGTGTAAATCTATTTTTGCGATTTCCCCGTTTGATTTTCTCACTTGTGCAGCCGGCGGTAATCCAGATAGTTTTGAAGGATCACCGTGGCGGCCACAGCGTCTACCACCGCTTTTCGCCGCTTGCCCCGTGTATTGGTTTCATTCAAGTACCCGTGGGCGGTGACGGTGGTACCCCGTTCATCCACAAATTCCACTGGAATCCCGGTGGCTTCTTGCAGCAGGGCACCTACCTCCCGGGCGTTTTGGGCGCTCTCCCCTTCCGAGCCATCCATGTTCCGGGGCAGGCCCACTGCCAGGCATTGGGCACGGTGCTCCTTTGCCAGGGAGGCGATCCCTGCCACCAGGCGTTCCCGGTTGTGCTCGTGGAGCACTGTCAAGGGGGAAGCCAACAGCTCCCCGCTGTCACAAATGGCGATCCCTGTACGGGCTTTGCCAAGATCCACTCCTAAAATAATCATACTGCCTCCGTATGGAAGGAATATTTCATAGGGGGTTTCCGCAGCTCCTCGGGCAGGTGGGACAGGTCGTTGACGGCCTTCCACCGGAGCTTGCCGTCCTGGGCCTCCAGGATGCTGACACTGGTGTTGCCGAAAACAGCGCTTTGCCGCAGCCCTTCGATGCAGCCGTACTCCACCCGGGCGTTCAGGTTTTTGATGACGCCCCCGTGGGTAGCCACAGCCACGGTTTTCCCAGGATTCTCTGCCACGATTTGGTGGATGGCTTCCCCCACCCGCTGATACACCTGGGCCATGGTTTCCCCCTGGGGAAAGACGCACAGGTCCGGGGCGTGGTCCCAGTCGTGGGCCACCTGGGGGAAACGCTCCCCTATCTCGGACAGGAGCAGGTTTTCCATTTCCCCTACGTCAATCTCTGACAACCCCTGGCACACTTGGATAGGGAGATTGTGGAACCGATTGATGGCTTCCGCAGTACGGTAGGCACGGACAAGGGGGCTTGTGTAGATGGCGTCCAAGTGCTCGTTGCGAAACCGAAGGGACAGAAGTTCCAGCTGCTTTTCCCCGGTTTCACTGACGGGGGCATCAAAGCGGCCCTGGAATCGGCCGGACAGGTTCCCCGCCGACTGACAGTGCCGGACAATATACAGGGTGGTCACCAAGGACACACACCCCCTGTCAATTCCGACAGGGACTTGATCCCGTTTTCCTCCATGTAGTTGGACAGGCCCTCAGCGATCTTGATGGGCGCATAGGGGTCGGTGAACAGCACTGTGCCGATCTGCAAGGCAGTAGCGCCTGCCAGAAGCATTTCCACCGCGTCCTGCCAGGTGGAGATGCCGCCCAATCCCACAATGGGGATCTTCACCTTCTGACTTGCCTGCCAGACCATCCGCAGGGCGATGGGCAGCAGGGCCGGGCCGGACATCCCGCCGGTGTTGTTGCGGATAATGGGCCGCCGGGTGCGGATATCGATGCGCATCCCGGTAAGGGTGTTGATCATGGAAATGGCGTCGGCGCCAGCGCTTTCGGCAGCCACAGCCATTTCGGAAATATCAGTGACATTGGGGGAAAGCTTCACCATTAGAGGCTTCTTGCAGTGCTTACGCACCTCAGAGGTGATACCGTACACGCCCTCGGTGGTGGTGCCAAACTGGACACCGCCCTGCTTCACATTGGGGCAGGAGATGTTCAGCTCGATCATATCCACACAGGTGTCGTTGAGTTTCTCCACGGTGGCGCAGTAATCCTCCGGGGCATTGCCCGCCACATTGGCGATGATCTTGGTCCCCTGCTTGGACAGCCAGGGAAGATCCTCCTGGATGAAGTGGTCCACGCCCGGGTTTTGCAAGCCCACGGCGTTGAGCATCCCGCCGGGGGTTTCCGTCACCCGTGGCGGCGGGTTGCCGGGCCGCTCCTTGATGGTGATGCCTTTGCAGGAAATGCCTCCCAGCACGGAAAGGGGGTAAAACTCGTTGTACTCCCGGCCAAAACCAAAGGTACCCGAGGCGGCGATCAAGGGGTTTGCAAACTCTACGCCGGCCACATTGACTTTCAAATCTGCCATCTTCTCCCCCTCCTTTACCATGCCACCCGGTGGGATTCAAACACCGGGCCGTCTTTGCACACGTGGCCGAAATACTGGGCACCGTCCTCCCCCTTGAGGGCCACGGCACAGCCCAAGCAGGCGCCAATCCCGCAGGCCATCCGCTCTTCCAAGGAAATGTAACAGGGCACGCCCCGCTCCTCGGCCAAAGCCTGTACCGCTTTCAACATGGGGGCTGGGCCGCAAGCCATAACACAGTCAAATTCCTCATCCTGGCACAGGTCGGTCACCAAGCCATGATGGCCATAGGAACCGTCATCGGTGGCGATAAGGGTCTTGGCCCCCACCTTTTGAAAATCTTCTTCCAGGATGACAGCGTCTTTATTGCGGAAGCCCAACACAGCAACGGCCTTTTCCCCCAGCTGGGCTGCCACCCCCAACAGGGGAGGCACGCCGATACCGCCACCTACCAGCAAGGTGCGGCGGGTGGGATCCACAGGGAAGCCATTGCCCAAGGGGGCGAGGATCTCGATTTGACTGCCGGGCTGGAACTGGGCAAGCTCTGCGGTACCCTCTCCCCGGATTTGGAACACAAACCGCAAGGTGCCGGCTTGTTTGTCGATGCCGCAGATGGAGATGGGCCGGCGCAGGGTGTGGCCAGGCAGCCGGATTTGGGCAAATTGGCCGGGGTTGGCCAGGGCCGCTAGCTCCGGGGCTTCCAGGACAAAGTCAAACACATCTTTTGTCAGGGCCCGGGCGGACAGCAGCTTACAAGGTTTGGAATCGTATTTCATGGGTTACCTCCACAATGCTCAGGGCAGCTTGATCTCACCAATGCGGCCCACGATCTCATCCCGCATCCGGATGGCTTCCCGGCGGGCAGCGGCGGCAAACTCGTGGCCATCCACGCCCTCTTTCTGCCAGGCACACATAATGCCCCGGGAGGAGTTGACAATGGCACCCAGACCGTTCTTGTCAAAGCCGGGAGCAACGTCGTCTGCAGCACCGCCCTGGGCGCCGTAGCCGGGCACCAGGAAGAAGGTGTGGGGCATGGCAGCCCGCAGCTCTTCCAGCTGGGCAGGGTAGGTGGCGCCCACCACAGCGCCCACGCCGCTGTAGCCGTATTTGCCGGGGAGCTTCTCCCCCCAGCCTTCACACATGGCGCCCATGGCGCGGTACACCGTGTTGCCATCCGCCAAGGGACGGTCCTGCAGCTCACCGGAGGAGGGATTGGAGGTCTTCACCAGCACAAAAATCCCCTTGTCCTCTTTGCTGCACACTTCCAGCAAAGGCTGGATGCCATCGGTGCCCAAATAGCCGTTGACCGTGAGTGCATCGGCCCCAAAAGGCTCGACCACCACGTCTTCCACCTGGGTGGTGCCCAGATGGGCAGCGGCGTATGCGGTCATGGTGGCACCAATGTCGTTGCGCTTGCCGTCGGTGATAACGAACATCCCGTGCTCCTTGGCATAGGCGATGGTTTCGGTGAGGGCTTTCACACCCTGCCAGCCGTACATCTCATAGTAGGCAGCCTGAGGCTTCACAGCAGGTACGATGTCGCACAGGGCGTCGATCAGCCCCTTGTTGAACTGGAGCAGCGCATCGGCGGCGCCCTCCAAGGTCTTGCCGTACTTTTTGTAGCTCTCTTCCCGGATAGAATCGGGAATGTAACTGAGCTTGGGGTCCAAGCCGGCAACAGTGGGGTTTTGTTTCTCCGCAATCTTTTCAAGCAATTTGTCCATGGACATATTGGTTCGTCCTTTCCCTTATAAGTTTATTCCAGGGGTTTCCCCCGTTTTGTCAGTTTTCTGCCCGGCCGTCGTAGACGATCCGGCCGTCTAAAATGGTCATGGCAACTTTGCCCTTCAGCTCCATGCCCTTGAAGGGGGTGTTTTTGCTTTTGCCGTGAAGCGCCTCCGGGTCTACGGTCCAACGTTTCTCCGGGTCAAAGAGCACCACATCGGCAGGGGCTCCCACTTTCAAGGAGCCAGCGGGAATGTGCAGGATCTTCGCAGGGTTGCAGCTCATCTTCTCCACCACCTGGGCCAGGGACAGTTCCCCCTCCAAGGCAGTGAGGGTGGCAGCCAGGGAGGTTTCCATGCCAATGGAACCATTAGGCGCCTTCAAGAAATCGGCTTTCTCCTCCGGAGAATGGGGGGCGTGGTCCGTGGCAATGGCGTCCAGGGTGCCATCCTTCAGGCCCTGGATCAGCGCCAGGCGGTCCTCCTCCGTGCGCAGCGGCGGGTTCATCCGGTAGTCTGCGTCACGTCCTTCCAAAGCCTCCTCGGTAAGAAGCAGGTAATGGGGACAGGTTTCCGCCGTGACCTGCACCCCTCGGGCTTTGGCGTCCCGGATAAGGGCAACAGAGCCTTTGGTACTCACATGGCAGATGTGGATGGGCGCGCCAATGGAAGCAGCCGCGGCAATTTCCCGGGCGGTGCCGCAATCCTCCGCAGCAGCGGGGATGCCGGGGACTCCCAAACGCCGGGAAACTTCTCCCTCATTCATCAGCCCACCGGCGGCAAGGTACAAGTCCTCGCAGTGGGCAGTGACCACCATTCCCAGCTTGGGCGCCTGTTCCAAGGCTTCCAGCAAGCGCCGGGTATTCACCACCGGGCGGCCGTCATCGCTGAGGGCAATGGCCCCTGCTTCGCGCAAAGCCGCCAAGTCCGTGAGCTCCTCTCCCTGCAGGTCCTTGGTGACACAGGCAGCAGTGTACACATGGGCATCGGCCGTTTTCGCCCGTTCCAACAAGGCTTCCACGGTTTCCGGTGAGTCCATAGCGGGCTTGGTATTGGGCATTGCCAGCAAACTGGTGACGCCTCCCGCGGCAGCGGCCCGGCAGCCAGTGTACACATCCTCTTTATGGGTGAGCCCCGGGTCCCGCAGGTGGACGTGCAGGTCCACCAAGCCAGGAGCTGCGACCAGCCCAGTGGCATCGATCACTTGAGCCCCTTCCGCTGGGAGGGCTGGGCCGATCCCGGCAACTTTGCCATCCTCCAACAGAAGGCTGGCCACTCCATCCAGCCCCTGGGAGGGGTCGATGATCCGGGCGTTTTGAATCAGCAAACGCATAAAGCCACATCCTTTCCTCATTCTAGCACAAGCCGTTCCACCTGCCATTTGGTCAGGGAGAGCAGCTCTCTTCCGTAGTATTCCGGGAACAGCAGGGGGTCTGTTTCCGCAACCAGGCTGTAGGGTTCGAATCCCGCAGCCTTGGCCAACTGGATCGCACGGTACATATGGAACCCCTGGGTGACCACTGCCACTTCCGTCCCCATCCCCTGTTCGTCGGCGATCTCTTTTGCAAACTTGAAATTCTCCCGTGTATTATGGGAACGGTCTTCCAGGAAGATCCTCCCCTCTTCAATGCCCATACCAATCAGGGCATTTTGCTGGGTGACAGCCTCTGGGCAAGGCTCGTCACTGCCCTGCCCTCCGGTGACGATGCACTGGGCTTCCGGATTTTCGGAAAGGTACTCATAGGCTTTTTCCACTCTCCCGGTCAAACTGATACTCATCCGTTCAGCACTGTACACCTGGGCGCCCAGGACGATCACATTGGTGTTTTCCGGAGGCGGGTTCAGGGTGGCAGAAAACATCAGCACTGTCAAGTACAGCGCCCAGCAAAGGCCCAGGCCGTAAAAAGCCGTCACCAGCCGGACTGCCGCCTGCTTCCAGCCCCCCTGGCGGGAGAGCTTTCCAAAGAACAGCAGGAGTGCAAGCCCCAAAAGGCAGACAAACAGCCCAAACGCTGCCCCCAGCCCAAAGCCCCCTTTGCATACAGGCAACACGAAAAACACACAGCCCGCCCCACACAGGACAAAGCCTAAGACCCGAAGGGCCTTTAAAAAGCGTTTCATTCCCATTCCTTCCTTTTTTTCTTTTTCATCAAATCCCATTTCAAATCGGTACTATTATACACCAGGTACAGGGGCTGGTGCAACCGGAGAAATACAGGTATCCACCTGAACGATTCTCCGCCGGCCAATCCCATGGGCACCTTTCCCCTCACAGCATTCCCCACATTCCAAAGGCACCTGCAAAAGAGCAAAGAAAAAGCGTGCCGGAACATTCCCAGCACGCTTTTTACACGTATCAAAAGAAACTCTATTAGTAGCCGCGCTTCACATAGGTGGTGTGGAGCAGCTCGTGGGCCTTGTGGCTGCCGGGCTCTCCCAAGAACTCCTCGTAGCACTTTTGGACAACCGGGTTCAGATGGCTCTTGCGCAAGGGCATATCCTTATCCTGGTTGTAAAGGGCCTGAGCACGCAGCTTCTTGATATCATAAAAGCTGTGGTTGTTGGAGCTCTGGATGGGCTGGCCGCCGCCGTTGACACAGCCGCCAGGGCAGCACATGACCTCGATGAACTGATAGTCAGCCTCGCCGGAACGGACCTTCTTTAACAGGGCATCCGCATTGGACAGGCCGCTGACAACAGCCACCTTCACATCCATGCCGGCCACGTTGTAAACAGCTTCTTTAAAGCCTTCGGTGCCACGGATTTCCGTGTATTCGATGTTCTCCTGGTTCTCGCCGGTGAGCAGGTCAGCGGCAGTACGCAGGGCAGCTTCCATCACGCCGCCGGTGGCGCCAAAGATGACAGCCGCACCAGTGGACACGCCCATGGCGTCGTCGAACTTCTCTTCCGGCAGACGGTTGAAGTTCAACTGGGCTCTCTTGATCAAGCGAGCCAGCTCCCGGGTGGTGATGCTGATATCCACGTCCGGCAGGCCAGCGCCATTTTCGTCGTCCCGCTGGATCTCAAACTTTTTGGCGGTGCAGGGCATCACAGACACAGATACGATATTGTTGGGGTCGATGCCCTCTTTCTGAGCGTACCAGGTCTTGATGAGTGCGCCGGTCATGTTCTGGGGGGACTTGCAGGAAGACAGGTGGTCCACCAGATCGGGATAGTAGTGCTCGCAGAACTTGATCCAACCGGGAGAGCAAGAGGTGATCATGGGAAGGACACCGCCGTTCTTCACACGGTCGATGAACTCGTTGGCCTCTTCCATAATGGTCATGTCCGCGCCGAAGTCGGTGTCAAACACCTTGTCAAAGCCCAGGCGGCGCAGGGCAGCAACCATTTTGCCCTCCACGTTGGTGCCGATGGGCAGGCCAAACTCTTCGCCCAGGGCAGCCCGCACGGCGGGAGCGGTCTGGACAATGACCACCTTGGAGGGGTCGTTGATGGCATCGATAACCTCTTGGGTATTGTCTTTCTCGGTAAGGGCGCCGGTGGGGCAGCTGACGATACACTGGCCGCAAGCCACACAGGCAACATTGCCCAAAGGCTGCTCGAAAGCACAGCCAATCTCGGTGTCGAAGCCACGGTTATTGGCGCCGATGACAGACACGTGCTGATTCTGGCAGGCGGCAACACAGCGGCGGCACAGGATGCACTTGGCGTTGTTGCGCTCCAGGTACAGGGTGGAGAAGTCCTTGCTTCCAGCAGGCACAGCGCCCTCAAAGCGGTTCTCCTCTTCAATGCCCATGTCGTTGCACAGCTTTTGGAACTCGCAATTTCCGCTGCGCTCGCAGGACAGACATTTCTTATCGTGGACAGACAGCAGCAGCTCCAGGGTCATCTTCCGGGACTCCTGGACCTTGGGGGTGTTGGTGAACACCTCCATACCATCGTTGACCGGATACACGCAGGAGGCTACCAGGGACTTGGCGCCCTTGACTTCTACCATGCACATCCGGCAGGCGCCAATCTGGTTGACGTCTTTCAGATAGCACAGGGTGGGGATATCGACACCGGCGTAGCGGGCGGCTTCCAGGATGGTGGAATCCGCAGGCA
>CAJFMJ010000074.1 GCA_904391645.1 uncultured Neglectibacter sp. | reverse complement strand
CATGGGGGCAATAGCGCACATCCGGATTTTCCTCCAGCTCCTGGGCCAAGGAGATCATCTCCTCCCGGCTGATGGAATCCCCGGCCTTCATGGCAGCCCGGCAGGCTACGTTGTGGTATACCCAATCCAGGTGTTCCGTAGTCATGCGGTTTTTCATAGACGCTAAGTAGCCGGCAATCTCCATCACAGACTCCGCAGCGTCTCGGCCGTCCAAAAGCAGCGGCGCAGACCGCACCAGGACCGTACCCGCGCCGAAATCCTCCACCTCAAACCCAGCCTTGGAGAAGTCTTCCAGGTGGCTCAGCACCGCGGAATACTCTTCTTTATCCAAAGTGACGGTGACCGGTTCCAGAAGGGTCTGGGCTTCCCCCCCGGCATTTTCCCGTTTCAGACGCTCGTAAAGCAAGCGTTCGTGGGCAGCGTGCTTGTCAATGAACATCAGTTCCTCTTGGCTGTATTCCACAATGAGATAGGTGCCGAACGCTTCCCCGATCACCCGGGAGTGGAACTCCCGAAGAGGAGCTTTCGGCAACGGCGCAGTGGGCGCTTCCTCCACAGGAAGGGGCGGTGCCTCCGGCGTTTCAGCGGGGGTGGGTTCCACCTGTTGCTGAGAGGGTGTTTCCAAGACCCGCAAGACAGGGGTGTTGGGCTCTGGCTGCGGGGTGGCGTCCAAAACACGCTCCAAATATCCTGAAAAACCGGAAAGGTCTTTGGCCGGAACGGCGCTGTCCCGCAACGACAGCGGTTCCTCTGAAGGTTTTGAAAGTTGTTCCTCGGGCCGAACTGCCCTGGAGGGAGCCGCCTGCACAGCTGCCGGTTGGGATACAGGCGGTTTTGCAGGCCGCAAAGGCTGCTGCGGCAACTCCATACGCAGTTGTTCCTTGCGCTCCAGCACCGGGGCATAGGGGTTCACCTGGGGCTGCTTCAATTCCATGACTTTCGGCTTATCACCAGCGTGGAGGGCAGATTTCACCCCGTGGTACACCGCATCGAAAATAGGGCGTTCATTGACAAAGCGCACTTCCAATTTTGCCGGGTGGACATTCACATCCACAGCGCTGAATGAAAGGTGCATATGCAGCACACAGGCAGGAAACTTCCCCACCATGATGGAACCTTTATAGGCCTCCTCCAAAGCAGCCATTGCTGTGCGGCTGCGGATATACCGGCCGTTGATGAAAAAGTTCTGCATACTCCGGTTGGGGCGGCTGGAGGTGGGGGCGCTGATGTAGCCTTGCACCTTCACATGGCCCAGCTCGTAGTTGACCGGGATCAAGGTGGAGGAAAATTCCCGGCCATACACTGCATAAATGGTGGAGGAAAGCTTGCCGTCCCCTGGGGTGTGCAGCTGTTCCTTGCCGTCCCGGATGAACCGCACGGAAATCTCCGGATGGGACAGGGCCAACTTATCCAGGATGCCCGCCACAGAGTTGCCTTCGGTGGAATCTTTCTTCAAGAACTTCATCCGGGCGGGGGTGTTGTAAAACAAGTCCCGCACCAGGATGGTGGTGCCCTCCGGGCAGCCTGCCTCTTCCAGGGTGGGCTCTTCCCCGCCGCCGCAGGTATAGCGCACGCCTGCAACTGCCCCCGCCGTGCGGGTGAGCAGCTCCACGTGGGCCACAGCGGAGATAGAGGCCAATGCCTCTCCACGGAACCCTAGGGTGGCAATGGAATTCAAGTCGTCCTCCTGGTTCACCTTGCTGGTGGCATGACGCAAAAAGGCGGTGGGCACATCCTCTGCGGCGATGCCGCAGCCGTTATCCGTCACCCGCATAAAGGTGATGCCGCCCCGTCGGATCTCCACTGTGATGACCGTGGCGCCGGCATCCACTGCGTTTTCCACCAGCTCCTTGATCACGGAAGAGGGCCGGTCTACCACTTCACCGGCGGCGATCAGTTCCGCCACCTGTTTTTCCAGCACTCGGATCTTCGGCATTTCCCCGCCTCCTTTCAAGTCATCTTATTTCAACATACTGCAAAGCTCAAACAGTGTGTTCATACACTGAATGGGCGTCAGGGCGTTGACATCCAGGCTGCGGAGCTTTTGCAGCACTTCCCCGTCCACGGAGGCCATGGTCAGCTGGATGGGCTCTTCGGAAAAACGATGGTGGGACGGACGCTTGTCCTCTCCCCCGTTTTGTTCCAGTTCCGCCAGCACCTGCTTGGCCCGCTTGATCACCTTGTCCGGCACCCCGGCCAGCTTTGCAACCTCAATGCCAAAGCTGTCATCGGCCCCGCCCCGGACGATCCGCCGCAGGAAGGTGATGTCATCCCCCCGCTTCTTCACAGCGATATTGAAGTTCTTCACCCCGGGCAGGATGTCCTCCATGGCGGTAAGTTCATGGTAGTGGGTGGCAAACAGGGTCTTGGCACCCACCAGCTTTTTGTCGTGGACATATTCCAGCACCGCCCGGGCAATGCTCATACCGTCAAAGGTGGAGGTGCCGCGGCCGATCTCGTCAAACACGATGAGGCTGTCTTTGGTGGCATTCTTTAAGATGTCTGCCACCTCAGCCATTTCGATCATAAAGGTGGACTGGCCGGCGGAAAGGTCGTCAGAGGCCCCCACTCGGGTGAAAATGGCGTCCACAATGCCCACTTCCGCCACCGCTGCAGGGACAAAGCAGCCGATTTGCGCCATGATGGTGATAATGGCAATCTGCCGCATATAGGTGGACTTGCCCGCCATGTTGGGACCGGTGATGATGGCCACCCGGTTGTCGTTCATGTCCATGTCCACATCGTTGGGGACAAAGGGCGTATCGTGGAGCAGCGCCTCTACCACAGGGTGACGGCTGTCTTTCAGATAGAGCTTCCCGCTGAGGTTGATCACAGGCCGGGTGTAGTCGTTTTTCACCGACACCACCGCAAAAGAACACAGCACATCCAGCACTGCCACCGCCTTTGCGGAAGTCTGCACCCGGGGAAGCTGCGCAGCCACATACTGCCGCAGCTCCTCAAACAGTTTGGACTCCAAGGCAATGGACTTATCGTGGGCGCCCAAGATGCGGTTTTCCAAGTCTTTCAGCTCCTGGGTGATGTAGCGCTCCCCATTGGTCAGGGTCTGCTTGCGGATGTAGTCCTCCGGCACCTGGTTTTTATAGCTGTTGGACACTTCTATGTAGTAGCCGAACACACGGTTATACCCTGTTTTCAGCTTGGGGATGCCGGTTCGTTCCCGCTCCCGGGCTTCCACTGCGGCAATCAGCTCCCGGCCGCCGTTCATGTCCCGCTTGACCTCGTCCAGCTCTGCGTTGTAGCCTTCCCGGATGATGCCGCCCTCCCGGATGGTAAAGGGCGGGTCGTCCACAATGGCGGAATCGATCCGCTGGGCCAAGTCCTCCAGGCCATCGATGTCCTGGTTGATCTTTTGCAAAAGGGTGGCCTGGCAGGGGGCCAGCACCTGCTTCAAACCCGGAAGCCGTTTCAACGCCGTAGAGAGGGAACGCAGCTCCCGCCCGTTGGCAGTGCCGTAGACGATGCGGGTCATGATGCGCTCCAAATCGTAAATGCCGGTGAGCTGCTCAGTGAGCTCATCCAACATCTGAGGGTTGTCAAACAGCTCCGCCACGGCGTTTTGCCGCCGGGTGATCCTGGCAGGGCTCAAGAGAGGCTGCTCCAGCCAGGTCTTGATCAGACGCTTGCCCATGGCCGTTTTCGTCCGGTCCAACACCCAGAGAAGCGAGCCCTTTTTCTCCTTGTTGCGCAGGGTTTCGGTCAGCTCCAGGTTCCGTCGGGCATTGATATCCAGCCCCATCACACCGGCATCGGCGCCGATATCCACCTCATTCATCCGCTCCAGACCGGTGATCTGGGTGCGGGAAAGGTAATCGAACAGCGCGCCCAAAGCCTTCACAGCCAAGGGCTTGTCCGAAAGCTCCAACTGGGCAAGGCTCTTCCCGCCAAATTGGCGGCAAACCGCCTGCTGGGAGCCTTCCAAATCGTCGTACAAGGCTTGATCCTGGCACTCCACCGCAGCGTGGAGCTTGTCCCGGATGAAATCGGCCAGACCGGAAAAGCTGAGGGCCTGGGGGTTCAGCAGGATCTCACTGGGGCTGTAACGGGCCAGGCGGTCCTCCAAAATGTGGAGGAGGGTTTCCATATCCTGGGCTAGGACCTGGTCGGCGGTCAGGTCACCGGTGGAGATATCCCCGAAGCAAAGGCCCAGCCCTCCCTCCTCATAGCAGACCGAGCAAAGGAAGTTGTTGCGGGTTTCATCCAGCATACTGTTTTCCAGCACCGTACCGGGGGTGATCACCCGGATCACATCCCGCTTGACAAGGCCTTTTGCCAGTTTGGGATCCTCCATCTGCTCACAGATGGCCACTTTATAGCCCTTTGCCACCAGCTTGGCGATATAGCTTTCCGCGCTGTGGAACGGGACTCCGCACATGGGGGCCCGCTCTTCCTGGCCGCACTCCCGGCCAGTGAGGGTGAGCTCCAACTCCCGGGATACGGTTTTGGCGTCGTTGAAAAACATCTCGTAAAAATCGCCAAGGCGAAAGAAAAGTATCGTGTTAGGATACTTTTCCTTCATTTCAAAGTATTGTTTCATCATTGGGGAGTAATCCGCCATCTGTTTCAACCAGCCCTTTCCATTCCCAAGGCGCCGGAGCGCCTGCCGCTCTCTTACAAATCCTTAGTGGCAGCCGGCACAGCTGGAGCAGTTGCCGCCGCAGGAAGCAGCGTCGTAATCACAGGTTTCCGGGTCTTCGCCGTCGGCGCACAGGCTGAGAATGCCGGTCATCCGCTGCAGGAGGGCGTCAAACTCGTTTTTCGCATCGTTGTAGCGGAGCATATGCTCGTTTTCCATGATCTTCTGATACACTGCACGGAACTCGGCGTTGAGCCGCTGGAGGGTTTCCTCGTTGCGGTCGTCCTTCTGGGCCTCGTTGGAAATAGCCATGCGCTTTAAGTTGAACTCGCCAATGGCCTCCTGCAAAGCCTGATCCTCGTCGCTGGCTTGGCGGGCAGTCACCATGGCAATGTAACGCTCGTCGTTCTGCAGGGCACGGCCCAGTTCTCTTGTCATTTCAATGATATCCATTGTTTTTTCCTCCAGTTGAATTGAATTTAAATAGTTTGTAAAGTTGCATTTACTGCTTCTTTTTTAAATGAACTGTAATGGCCAGTTTCCCGGCGCCTCCCAGCAGGAGCACACAGGCAAGCACGATCCCTGGAACCAGCAATTGGGTATACCAGGGTGCTGACCAAGAGGCGTACAGTTCCGGGCGGGCATGAAAATCCCAAGCGAGGTACAGCCCGTGGCCCAAAAACGCACCGGTAAAAGCCGCCATACAAATGGTGAGGAGTTGATTCAGACGTTTCATAAAAGTTCCCCTTTTCTTTTGCCGAAAAGACTTACTGCGCCAGCTCCCCAAAAAGCATCCAGCTGCGGGCGCTGGTGACCTTCACCGTGACATATTCCCCGATCAGGTCATCCTCCCCGGGGAACTCGATGATCACGCTGGAGTTGGTCCGTCCAGAGAGCAGCCCGGATTTCTCGTTGCGCTCCTCCACCAGGACGCGCTCTGTGGTTCCCACCATCTTCTGGCATCGGGCGGCGGCCACCTCTTCCTGGACCTTCAGAAGTTCTGCAAACCACCGGGTCTTCTCCTCATGGGAAATAGGATCCGGCATTTTCGCAGCCTTGGTCCCCTGGCGCGGGGAATAGATAAAGGTGAACAGGGAGGTAAATTCCACTTCCCGGATCAGGGAAAGGGTGTCTTGGAACTCCTCATAAGTTTCCCCTGGGAAACCCACAATCACGTCGGAAGTAAAGCTCACGTCCGGCATAACGCTTCTGGCATAGCGGATCAGGGATAAGTACTGCTCCCGGTCATAGTGGCGGTTCATCTCTTTCAAGACCCGGTCGTTCCCCGACTGGAAAGGCAGATGGATGTAATGAGGGATGTGCTGGCTTTGGGCCATCACATCAAACAGCTCTTTGCTGGCATCTTTCGGATGGGAGGTCATGAACCGGATGCGGTAGTCCCCGGGGATCTGGTCAATCCGGCGAAGAAGTTCCGCGAAGTTCACCTTCTCCTCCAGCCCCTTGCCATAGGAGTTGACATTCTGTCCCAGCAAGGTGATCTCCTTGTAGCCGGCTTCGACAAGTTCCCGGCACTCCTTGACGATCTCGTCGGGGCGGCGGCTCTTTTCCCTGCCCCGCACATAGGGCACGATGCAGTAGGAACAGAAATTGTCACACCCCAGCATCACCGTGACCCAGGCCCGGGACTTGCCATCCCGGCGGGTGGGGATACCTTCCAGCACCTCTTCCCCTTCGTGCCCCCGCAGGAACACCCGTTTGGAGTCGGTGATGGTGGTGTAAAGCATCTCCGGCAGCCGGTGGATCACGTGGGTGCCAAAGACAATGTTAACAAAGGGATAGCTTTTCTTGAAGCGTTCCACCACGTGTTCCTGCTCGGTCATACAACCACACACCGCAATGATGGTGGCAGGATGGCGGCGCTTGATGTTTTTCAAGGCTCCCACATTGCCAAACACGCGGTCTTCAGCGTGTTCCCGCACAGCACAGGTGTTGAACAAGATAAAATCAGCGTCCTCCGGGGATTCCGCAAAGGAAAAGCCCATCTCGCTGAGAAGGCCCTTGATCTTTTCCCCGTCGGCCACGTTTTGCTGGCAGCCATAGGTACGCACATAAGCCATGGGTACAGGGCCTCTGGCCCGGACCTTCATCATCTCTGCCACATCGGCCATATACAGTTTTTGGCGGGACAGTTCCTCCCGGGCAAGCAGGTTTTCCAAAGGCCACACTCCTCTAAAAGAATACAGGATGTACCCCGTTCCCACAAACAGGCACAACCTGTTGATTAGTATAGCACATTCCAGGGAAAACTGCAAGAAAAACGGGGCAGGTGTTTTTTCCCTGAGCTCCCTCCCAGCTGGAAAAACTCCCTTTTCCGCCCTCTTCTTCCCGGTGTTTTACCGACCCTATAAAGGTTTTTTCAAAGGACACTACTCCTGGTTTCTCAGCGCACCTGTGTCTTTTAATTTTGGATTTAAAGGTGGAATAGAACTTGAGAACGGGAAATATTTTTTGCTATAAAAGTAGGCTGTCTGTTCTTTTATCCCACCAGCAAATTCCATATTGTATGGACAAATCCCACCCACACGTTTTTATGGTTTCGTAAATGTTAGAACTATATAGTAATATATCCACAAAGTAAATTTGAATTTTTTGTATATAAACCGGAAATTGCTTGACTTTTGCAACTGAAAAATTTAAACTTGTAGCATACAACAAGGAACTACTAAGATTGAGAGGTAGCCGCATGAAAACCAGGAACCGCTTTCCCCTTACAAAATCTGAATTGGCACTGATGGAAGTCCTCTGGGACGCCGACCGTCCTCTTGGGCGACCGGAAATTTTAGCTGCGGCTGTTTCAGAAACCGGGGAACCGCTGTTTGCGGTTAATTCCTTTCACTTGCTCATCAACGACCTGATTGCCAAAGACTATATTGTGGTGGTAGGGGGCCAGGGCAAAGAAAAGAATTACGCCCGGCGCTATGCCCCCACTGTAACGCGCAATGAACATTTCGCTTTGCAGATTACCTCTTGCGATAAATTCACCCCGGAGGATATCCCTTCCATCGTATTTTCCTTGATTCGGTATTCCCACGTGGAGGATGTTCAAGGGCTTTTGCAAGAGATTGAAAAGGTCGTCATGCGCAGGTTGGGGACCCCCGCGAAATAAGGAAAAAACTAAAAAAAGGTGTTCCAGAATTTCTGGAACACCTTTTTTCTATGTTCAGCTCTTTACTGCCTCACACCCCGTGAGGGGGATACTCTTCATTAAAACTCTACCTTAGTGCCTCCAGGCTGCCGGACAGAGAGGGTGTAACAAGCGCCTTCCCCGAAAACTTTTTCTATGGCAGCGCGGTACTCATCCAACATAGAGAAAGGAACATACGCCTGGATGGTGCCGGCAAAGCCGCCGCCGTGGACACGCCAAGCGCCTTTTCCAGCCAGCAGTTTCTCTGTCAAGGCCAGTGCCAGAGTCAAGCCCTGCTCCTGGGGGTTGACCACGGCAAATACATTTTGCAGCCGCTGCAAAGAGGAACGTCCCGAGGCCAGGACCATCTCCTGGAAACTGGCAAAATCACCAGCCCGAAGAGCCTTTGCTTCTTCAGCCGCCAGGCGGTCGTCGTCAAAGAAAT
>CAJFMJ010000073.1 GCA_904391645.1 uncultured Neglectibacter sp. | reverse complement strand
GCGGGTTTGAAAATGCTGACGACCATCGGTTTATCCAGTCCATTGCCAAAAAGCACGGCATTTACTTCTCCCGCCCCGGCAACGGCATCTGCCATCAAGTGCACCTGGAGCGTTTTGGCGTTCCCGGAAAAACCCTGATTGGTTCGGACAGCCACACCCCCACCGGCGGCGGCATTGGGATGCTGGCCTTCGGCGCAGGCGGTTTAGATGTGGCCGTGGCCATGGGCGGCGGGGAATACCACATCAATATGCCTAAGATGACAAAAATAAATCTGACGGGCAAGCTTTCCCCCTGGGTTTCTGCCAAAGACGTGATTTTGGCTGTGTTGCAGCAGATGAGCGTCAAGGGCGGCGTGGGCAAGATCATCGAGTATGGCGGGGAAGGCGTCAAAACCCTCACGGTCCCCGAGCGTGCCACCATCACCAACATGGGCACCGAGCTGGGCGCCACCACCTCTATCTTCCCCTCTGATGAGATCACCCGTCAGTTCCTGGAGGCCCAGGGCCGCGGGGATTGCTGGAAGGAACTGAAGTCCGACGAAGATGCTGTTTACGACGAAGTGATCGACCTGGACCTCTCCGCTCTAGAGCCCCTGGCAGCCTGCCCTCACAGCCCCGATGCTGTAAAGTCTGTCACGGAGATCGGCCCCATCAAGGTGGACCAGTGCTGCATTGGCTCCTGCACCAACTCCTCTTATTTGGATATGATGCGGGTGGCCTCCATCCTGAAGGGCCGCACAGTCCATCCCGACGTGAGCCTGACCATTGGCTGCGGTTCCAAGCAGGTGTACAATATGCTGGCCCTAAACGGCGCGTTGGCAGATATGATCGCCGCGGGCGCCCGCATTCTGGAGTGTGCCTGTGGGCCCTGCATTGGCATGGGCCAGTCCCCCAATTCTGCCGGCGTGTCCTTGCGGACCTTTAACCGAAACTTCGAGGGGCGCAGCGGCACAGCCGACGCACAGGTGTACCTGGTCAGCCCGGAAACCGCCGCTGCCTCTGCTTTGACCGGCGTGCTCACAGACCCCCGCACCTTGGGTGAAGAGAGCGAGATCCCCATGCCGGAGCACTTCCTGATCAACGACAACATGGTGGAAGCCCCCATTGAAGAAGCCCTGATGGAAACCGTGGAGATCCAGCGGGGGCCCAATATCAAACCCTTCCCCGTGTCACAGCCCCTGCCCGATTCCATTGAGAAAAAAGCCATCCTGAAAGTGGGCGACAACATCACCACCGACCACATCATGCCTGCGGGCGCTAAGATCCTCCCCTACCGCTCCAACATCCCTTACCTCTCCCAGTTCTGCTTTGGCGTGTGTGACAAGGAATTCCCTCAGCGCTGCAAGGAAGAGGGCGGCGGCATTGTCATCGGCGGTTCCAACTACGGCCAGGGTTCCTCTCGGGAACACGCGGCTCTGGTACCTCTGTATTTGGGGATCAAAGCAGTTGTAGCCAAGTCCTATGCCCGTATTCACTGCGCCAACCTGGCAAATGCCGGCCTGATCCCCCTGCAGTTTGTGGACGAAGCAGATTATGACCGCATTGACCAAATGGACGAACTGCGTCTGCCCCGCATCAAGGAAGAATTGAAGCAGGGCACCCAGGTCACTTTGGAAGACGCGACCAAGGGCTTTACCATCCAGGTAGAGGCCCAGCTGACCCAGCGCCAGCGGGAGATGGTTTTGGCTGGCGGCCTGCTCAACTACACCAAGCACCAGGCAGAATAACCTATTTTGAAATAAAGGAGAGATATCCATGGCAGAGTTTCAAAAAATCCCCATGAAGACGCCGCTGGTAGAGATGGACGGCGATGAAATGACCCGGGTCATCTGGAAGATGATCAAGGACATTTTGCTGCTCCCTTATGTTGATCTGAACACCGAATACTACGATCTCGGCCTGGAAAACCGGGACAAGACAAATGACCAGGTCACGGTGGACTCCGCCCTGGCCACCAAAAAATATGGGGTGGCTGTGAAATGCGCCACCATCACTCCCAACGCCGCCCGTATGGAAGAGTACCATCTCCACGAACTGTGGAAATCCCCCAACGCCACCATCCGTGCCCTTCTGGACGGCACGGTGTTCCGCTCCCCCATCCTGGTGCGGGGCATCACCCCCTTCATCCCCGGGTGGCGCAAACCCATCACCATTGCCCGTCACGCTTACGGCGACCTGTATAAGAACACCGAAGCCCAAGTGCCTGCTGGCGCCAAGGCCGAGCTGCTGGTCACCAAAGAAGATGGTTCTCAGGAAAAATACCTGATCCACCAGTTTGATGGCTCCGGCATTATCCAAGGGATGCACAACACAGACAAGAGCATTGAAAGCTTTGCCCGTTCCTGCTTTAACTTTGCCTTAGACAGCAAACAAGACCTGTGGTTTGCCACCAAAGATACCATCTCTAAGAAGTATGACCACCGGTTCAAGGATATCTTCCAGGAGATTTACGATAAGGAGTATGCAGAGAAGTTCCAAAAGGCCGGCATTGAGTATTTCTACACGTTGATCGATGACGCAGTGGCCCGTGTGATCCGCAGCGAAGGCGGCTTTATCTGGGCCTGCAAAAACTATGATGGCGATGTGATGAGCGACATGGTGGCCACAGCATTCGGCTCCTTGGCCATGATGACTTCTGTGCTGGTTGCTCCTGACGGTACCTGCGAATATGAAGCTGCCCACGGCACGGTACAGCGCCATTATTACAAGTATTTGAAGGGGGAACCCACCTCCACCAACTCTGTGGCCACAATCTTTGCTTGGAGCGGCGCCTTGCGCAAGCGTGGCAAATTGGACGGCAACCAGGCTTTGGAGGAGTTTGCCGACAAACTGGAAGCTGCCACCATTTCCACCATCGAATCCGGTGTGATGACCGGCGATCTGGCCTCTATGTCCACCTTGCCTGAGATTAAGAAAGTGAATACTGAGGAATTCCTCCAGGCTATTGACGCCAATCTGAGGGAAATGCTGTAAAAAAACTGCTCCACAATATTTCGAGCCACAGGAAGTAACAAGCCATGAACCAAAAAAAGCAAAATGTTTCTATGTCAGTAATCCGCCGTCTGCCCCGGTATTATCGCTTTCTCACCGAATTGAGCAAAAAAGGGGTGACCCGGGTTTCCTCAAAAGAGCTCTCTCAGAAAATGGGATTCACCGCCTCGCAAATCCGTCAAGACTTTAACTGTTTCGGCGGCTTTGGGCAGCAGGGATACGGCTACAATGTCCCCCAGCTCTGTGAGGAGATTGAAAAGATCCTGGGCATTCAAGAACATCACCCCTGTATCTTGATCGGCGCTGGCAATCTGGGCAAGGCAATTGCCCGGCATATGTCTTTTGAACAGTTGGGTTTCCGGCTGATCGGTGTGTTCGACAACGCGAAACAGGTCATTGGCGGGAAAATTAACGGCCATGAGATTTTAGATTACGCTCTGTTGGAAGAGTTTTACAAAGACCGCCACCCTTTAATGGCGATCCTCTGTGTGCCGCAGGAAAGCGTGGAACAGATTTCCGATAAGCTTTACGCTCTAGGGATCCGGTCGTTCTGGAATTTCAGCCACTATGACATCACCCTAAAACACCCTGACGCCATCGTGGAGAACGTACATATGAACGACAGCTTGATGACCCTGTCCTACAAGCTCCGCCTACAGGAACAGCAAGAAGATGACGATTGAAAAATCCCCTCGGGCGAGCGGCCCGAGGGGATTTTTACTGCCGTTTTATTTAGCCTTCATAAGGGACGATCTCCACCGACTGGATCACCACATCCTCCAAAGGCTTATTGTTGGAGTCGGTTTCCACTTTGGAAAGGGCATACACGCTTTCCATTCCCTCAAACACCTGGGCAAACACGGTGTGGCCTGTGCCTTTGGTGGAATAATAGCCGTCCAACGTGGGGTTCCCACCCTGTTGGTCGTACAGCTCCTCCACGTCTTTGGTCATTTTTTCCATATCCACCCAGTTGCCAAAATAGGCGGTAAAGGCTTCCGGGTCTTGCTCGTACACGTCATAGCCTTGCTGGTACTCGTCCCAGCTGCTGCTCATGCCGCCTGTGGCATTGATGAAAAATTGGCTTCCATTGGTATCGGCACCTGCATTGGCCATGGAAACGGCGCCGTCAATGTTCACCAGGTTCTTGTTAAACTCGTCTGCAAAATCCTGGCCCCAAACGCTTTCCCCGCCAGTGCCGTCCCCAGAGGGGTCACCGCCTTGGATCATAAACCCTTCAATAATGCGGTGGAAGGTTAAGCCATCGTAGTAACCCTCCAAAGCATGGAGTTTGAAATTGTACACAGCCTTGGGGGCTTCGTCCGGGAAAAAGCGCAGTTTGATCACTTCGCCGCTTTCCATGGTGACGACGGCGATCTCCTCACCCTCTTCAGGTTGTTCCAGCTGATAGCCCACTTTTTTCCCGTTGCTCTGGGGCTTTAAATCATCCTGCGGCACCAGGGTGTCCGTGGTACCGATCACAGTTGCAGCAGCAGAAGGCTTGCCGGAGTTGCCGCAGCCTACCAGCAAACAGGCGCAGAGCAAGGTGGCAAGGCCAACCAAAAAGATGCGTTTCATATTGGGTTCCTTCCTCTCTCGTCAAAGTGCAATTAATTGTACCGCAGATGCGGGAAAGATGCAACCTTTCCTTGGGTATTTTCCCCCTTCCCCGTTCATATAGATTTTGTATCACACAGGAAGGGTCGTTTGGAACTTGGAAGCCCAGCCGGGCCGCCCTTGCAGAGAAAGGAAGACCAGAAAATGCAGTTTCATCCAGAAGGTCATTTGATCGATACTTTTGAAAACCGGGCCTCGCTCCAAACCCCTGCCGCTTTGGCGGAAGCCATGCGGGACGGGAAAATCCTGGAGGCCAAAGCTGTGATGTGCGACTCGAAACATAATTTGATCGTTGATCTGAATTTTATGCGGGGGATCATCCCCCGGGAGGAGGGCGCCATCGGGATCAAGGACGGCTCTGTGCGGGATATCGCTATTTTGTCCAGGGTCAACCGCCCCGTGTGTTTTTTAGTCCAGGATTTCACCAGGGACGAGTATGGAAGAATCACCGCCCTTCTTTCCCGCCGGGCTGCCCAAGAGAAATGCCGCTCTGAATTTATCTGCTCCCTCTGCCCAGGCGACGTTGTAGATGCCCGGGTAACCCACATTGAGCCCTTTGGTGTTTTTGCAGACATCGGATGCGGGATCGTTTCCCTGCTGCCCATCGACTCTATCTCTGTTTCCCGGATTGACCATCCCCGGGAACGGTTCCTGGTGGGCATGGACATCCGAGCCGTGGTGAAGTGCCGCGACCGCAGCCGTGTCACCCTGACCCACAAGGAGCTGTTAGGCACTTGGGAGGAAAACGCTGCCAAGTTCCGGCCTGGTGAAACGGTGGGAGGGATCATCCGCAGCATGGAAAGCTACGGAGTTTTTGTGGAGTTGACCCCCAATCTGGCAGGCCTTGCTGAAGTAAAGGAGAATATCTACCCTGGCCAGCAAGCCAGCGTGTTTATCAAGAGCATCCTCCCCGGCAGGATGAAGGTAAAACTGATTATCATTGAAACGTTTGACCCAGAGCCCAAGCGCCCCACCCCACCGGAATACTTTTTCCACGGAGATCACATGGACGAATTCCTCTACTCACCGCCTCAGTGCGAAAAACAGATTGCCACCTACTTCAACCGGTAAACAGAAAAGTACCCGGCCCAGGGGTCTTCCCCAGGCCGGGTACTTTATTGATGGCTTCTCATAACATTACTCATGCTCTTGAGGCTGGGCAGGCGTTTCTGTACTTTCCACAGCGTCAAAGGTGAATTTTCCGACACGGTAATCGCAGCTGTACGCCTTGTTTGCGGTGACAGTGCCCTCCAGCATTTCCTCGGAAATGGGGTCTTCCACCTGATTCTGGATCACCCGGCGGAGAGGACGGGCGCCGTAATCCGGGTCGTAACCCTTTTCGGCAACTGCTTCCACTGCCGCATCTGTGAAGGTCATAGCGATGTCCATATCGTTCAGCTTCTTCTCCAGAGAAGAAAGCATCTTCCGGGCGATTTTCGCCGTATCCGCCTTGGTGAGTTTGTGGAACACGATGATATCGTCCACACGGTTTAAGAACTCCGGACGGAACAGGGATTTCAGCTCGCCCATGACAAGCTCTTTGGTCTTTTCAAAGTCGGCCTCTTCCGAGGCTTTCTCCGTGGTAGCCTGGCTAAAGCCAAGCCCCTTCTGCTTCTCGGTGATCAATCGAGCGCCCACGTTGGAGGTCATGATGATGACCGTGTTCTTAAAGTCCACGGTTTTGCCCTGAGAGTCGGTAACACGGCCGTCCTCCAGGATTTGCAGCAGGATGTTGAACACGACAGGATGGGCCTTTTCAATCTCATCGAACAGCACCACCGAGTAAGGCTTGGTACGCACAGCCTCTGTCAGCTGGCCACCTTCCTCAAAGCCAACATATCCGGGAGGAGAACCAACCAGACGGGAAACCGTGTGCTTCTCCATATATTCGGACATATCAAACCGAACCATGGCCTTTTCATCGCCAAACATGGCCTCAGCCAGCGCCTTGCAAAGCTCGGTTTTGCCCACGCCCGTGGGGCCCAGGAAGATAAAGGAACCAATGGGGCGGTTCTTATCCTTCAAGCCCACACGGCCACGGCGAATGGCCTTGGCAATGGCTGTGACAGCCTCATCCTGACCGATGACACGCTTATGCAGAGTGTCCTCCAGGCGCAGAAGCCGCTGGCTCTCCTCTTCGGTGAGCTGGGATACCGGCACGCCGGTCCACATGGAAACGATATCGGCAATGTCGTTTGGAACCACTACGCTGTTGCTCCGCTCGTTTTTCGCGGTCCACTCGTCCTTGGCACGCTCCAACTGATCCTGCAGCTCTTTCTCTTTATCCCGCAGGGAAGCAGCACGCTCGAAGTCCTGGGCATTGACAGCTGCAGCCTTGTCGATCTCAATATCTTTGATCTTCTTCTCCAAATCCTGGAGGTCTTCCGGGGCGGTAAAGGTGCGCAGCCGCACCCGAGAGGCAGCCTCGTCGATCAGGTCAATGGCCTTATCCGGCAAGTACCGGTCCGCAATATACCGGGAAGAAAGCTTCACAGCGGCATCGATGGCCTCGTCCGTGATGGTCACCTTGTGATGGGCCTCATACCGGTCCTTCAATCCCTTCAAAATGGCGATGGCCTCTTCCTCAGAAGGTTCCCCCACCATGACAGGCTGGAACCGGCGCTCCAGAGCAGCGTCCTTCTCAATGTGTTTGCGGTATTCGTTGATGGTGGTTGCACCGATCACCTGGAAGTCGCCACGGGCCAGGGCGGGTTTCAGAATGTTTGCAGCATCCGCAGAACCCTCGGCAGAGCCGGCGCCAATGATGGTGTGCAGCTCATCGATAAACAGGATGATGTTGCCATCTGCTTTCACTTCATCAATGGCCGCTTTGATCCGCTCTTCAAAATCACCGCGATACTTGGTGCCAGCCACCATGCCGGTCAAATCCAGGGAAACCAGGCGCTTGTTTTTCAAGATCTCAGGCACCTCGCCCGCTTGGATCTTCAGGGCCAAGCCCTCTGCCACAGCGGTTTTGCCCACACCGGGTTCACCGA
Organism: uncultured Neglectibacter sp.; assembly: GCA_904391645.1. Taxonomy (GTDB): domain Bacteria; phylum Bacillota; class Clostridia; order Oscillospirales; family Acutalibacteraceae; genus Acutalibacter. Next base: position 673 of record CAJFMJ010000073.1, on the reverse strand, counting down.
TGAGCACCGGGTTGTTCTTGGTGCGGCGGCACAGGATCTGGATGACACGCTCAATTTCAGTCTGGCGGCCAATGACAGGGTCAATCTTCCCCTGGGCTGCCAGCTGGGTCAAGTCGCGCCCGAACTGCTCCAGCGCCTTGCCATTGCCTTGCTTGCCCTCTTCCCCGCTGCCGGGACGTCCGTCGTCTTTGTTGCCAAAGCCCGGGTTGTTCAACATGGCGGAAAGCTCCGAAATAATCCGGTTGGGATCGGCACCCAAAATCTGCAAGAACCGCATGGCGTAACTCTGGCCGTCCTCAATGATGGCAATGAGCAGGTGCTCGGTTCCCACATAGGCATTGTGGAGCTGTGCACCGGCCACTGCGGCCACCTGTAGGATCCGCTTGGTCCGGGGAGTAAACTCATCCGGCGAAAGCTGGGTGGGCTCCCCTGTCCCAATGCGCTCCTGGATCAGTTTTTCGAACTCTTCGGCGGTGACCCCCAATTTATTCAGCACGGTGAAGGCCACGCCGGTGCCTTCTTTCAAAAGGCCCAACATAATATGCTCACTGCCCACGTAATCATGGCCCAGCTCCTCAGCGGAGGTAATGGCCAGGTTCATGGCGTTATTTGCTTTTTCGGTAAACCCTTTAAAACGGTATGTCATAGTCTATCACTCCTTTATCTTAGCGCA
>CAJFMJ010000072.1 GCA_904391645.1 uncultured Neglectibacter sp. | reverse complement strand
TGGCTGTGGCCGAAGATAATCCGCTTTTTGGGTGCGTCCCAATACTCCTGGGGGGCGTGCTCTTTCCAGTAGGCGGTGAACTGGGCGGTGTTCTCAATGGTTTCGTAGGTGCCGAATTTGTACTGGTGTTCCATCACATAGGCCCATCCGTCCAAGGTGAAAAACACGCTTTTGGGAAGCTGGCGCAAATAGTCCAGCTGGGAAGGCGTCATCCGCTCTAAATCATAATGGATCCACTTGTACTCTTTGTCGGGCACCTGTTTCCCCGCGGTTTCCCGGGCGATGTTCAGGGCGTGGAGGTCGTGGTTCCCCTGGACGATCCAGGTGCGGGGCGCGTTTTGGAACCACTCGATGACCGGCCCGGGGGCGATGCCGTAATCCACCATGTCCCCTGCAAAGGCCAAGTAGTCATAGTCCTGTTCCTGTTCCATCACTTGCCGCAGCGCCCAGATGTTGGCGTGGGCGTCGGATAACACCAAAAGTTTCATAGCTGTGTTCCATACCTCCTAAGAAATGTCGCCCCGTAAAGGGAAGGGCCTTGGGTGTTGGTTTTACTGGATCTTCATGCCGTCGTAGGCGATGAAAATGGGGAAGGGGAATTCCTTCCAGGCGCCCACGAACTGCTGGAGCTCGTCGTACATCCGCTGGTGGTTGTGGCTGATGTGGGTGAGGTACACCCGGCTGTCCCCGTCCAGAGTGCCCTGGGCAGACAGCTCTTCCAACAGGGGCTTCAACGTGTTCAAAGACAGGTGCTTGTCCTCCAGGTTCACCTCCCAAGTGTCACCCCAGGTGCACTCGGTGATGAGGATGTCGATGTGGCGGCCGGCCAGGTATTTCACGGTTTCCGGCAGGTAGTAGCCGGTGTCGGTGCCGTAGTAGAGCACTTTGTGGTCCGGGCGCTCCACCAGGTAGTTGGCCGAAGTCTTCTCAAAAGTGCCGGGATGCCGTCCCGGCAGGGGGGTGATGGAGAAGCCCCCGATCTGGTAGGTTTCAAAGTAGGAGAGCTTTTCAAACTGGACCCGCCCCTTTTCCAGCACGGCGCTGAAGCCGTTGTTGTACAGGGCCTTGTCCTGCAGGATGTGTTCCGCCATTTGGTAGGCGTCCCCCACCATGTAGAATTTCACAGGATGCTCCGGGGGCACCAGGCTCCCCGCATACTGGCACAGGGCAAAGGAGGAAAGGTGGTCGTAATGGGTGTGGGTGATCAGCACGTGCTCCAAATGCATCAGATCCCCGCCGTACCGCTGGGCCTGGGAAACAAAGTCGGGCCCAAAGTCGAACATCACTTCATCGGAGAGCTTGAAGGAGCTTCTTCCCCGGACATTTTTCCCCTGCAAGCGGCGGGCGGCCTGGCAGGCGGGGCAGTTGCAGACGGGGTTGGGCAGCCCTTCTGCGGAGCTGGTCCCCAGGAAAACGTGTTCGTACATTGCCATTTTCAACACCTCTATGGAAGAATTGCGCAGGAAAGCTGTTTCCTGCTTGCCCTTCCCATTATAGGGATTGCCCGAATTTTTTCTTTGATAAAGTTGTGTAAATCATTAGACAAATTTGCTCTTTGCCCAGGAAGGTCACTTCCCAGCGGCGAAAAGGCCGGCCCCTTCCTGCTGGTACTGGCGGATGCGCCTGACGCTTTCTTGGGGGGGTGTAGAAGTGCTCCACCGAGTGGAGGGTGAAAAAGGTCTTGCTGGACGGGTGTTCGTCCAGCAGGTCGTTTTGGGACTCCTGGATCCGCTGGCGGTAGACTTCGGGGGTCATGCCGGTGCGCTGCAAAAAGGTGGCGGAAAAGTATTTGTAGTCGGAAAAACCTGCATTGTAGCAGATGTCCAGCAGTTTGTCCTGCCCGGTGGCCAGCAGTTTGCAGGCGGCGTGGAACCGGACGGTGTTCACATACTGCGTGATAGTAGAGCATGGTACAGCTTTTCGTCCTTTTGCGCAGCTCGTGGGCCTCCCCCGAGTTGCACAGCACCATATCCCCACGCCCGGCAGAGAGGTGGAAGCGCTCGCTGAGAAACTCCAGATCCCCGTCCAGGATCAGCAGGATCTCCAGCTCTTTGTGAAAATGGGGCGTGCGGTAATCCAGCGTGTTGAGAAACACCCGCAGGCCGTCCATTTGCTTGTAGTTCAGTACATCCAGTTTGCTGTCCATCCGGTTTTCCATGGCTCAATCCCCTTTGTCAACAGCATACCACATTTTGGTGGAAAGTTCCACTGGAATGTGCCGGATGGCTTGGCTGGGGGAACCCGCTTTCCAGCCCTGAAGCCAAACAACGGGCCGCCGCACAGGGCGGCAGCCCGTTGGGGAGCGCATTCTCAGCTTTCGGGGAAGGTGGCGGTGAAGGGGATTTCCAGGGTCCAATCCTTGGAGGCGCTGGAAGCCAGATGCCCCAGAATCTCCCGGCAGGTGAGGGTGAGCACGCCCTGGACTTCCCCGGAAAGGCCATAGCGCTGGCAAAATTCCGAGGGCAGGGTGTATTCCTCAGAGCGCAGGGGGAAGACCAGGTCGGAAAGGGTCTGGTAGAAATACTCCGTTTCCGGGTTGGGGCTGGCGGGGGCGCCGGCAGCTTTTTGGGAAAAGCGGCTCATGCCAACCCCCTGCCAGCTCAGGGAGTTGGTCTGGGGAGTGAGGGTGCAGGTCTGGCCGTTTTGCCCGGTGAGGGTCACCTGGCTGGACCAGTGGTAGTAGGCATCCGCCAGGAAGTGGTCCAGTTCCAGGTCGGTGTCCACGCTGACATCCAATGCCAGCGCGTACTGGGAAGAGGCATAGTGGGCGTTTGCCTGGCGGCCTTCCAAGTAGGTGCCTGCAGCGGGGGCGGGGGCTTCCCAGTATTCCGGCAGCTGGAGGGTGAAGTCCATCCGGGAGGAGAGCGGGCTGCCCTGGGAGAGTCCCTGGCTGCTCAGGACGGTGACGGTCACATCCAACCGGCCCTCCAATTCCCCGGAGAGGTCATACTGCTTTTGAAATTCCGGGTCCAGGGTCAGGGTGACTTGGCACTGGTAAGTGTCTGTCCCGGTTTCCTCCCAGGTGGGGAGGACTCCCCTTTGGGAAGCGTCTATGTCCGGGGACTTGTAGCCGGTCCCGGTGGGCAGGTTCAGGGCGAGATTCCAGCCGTACAGCTGGGCGGCGTTGGGGGCGTCCAGGTCCAGGTTGGTGTTGGCCGTCAGCTGGAACACCATGGACCAGCTTTCCTTGTCAAAGGAAGTGCTGTCCACTTGGCAGTCCAGGTAAGGCTCCTGGGCGGTGGGGTCCAGGGTGTCGCCGGGGTCTGGCAGGTCCACGGAAAACTCCGCCTGAGGGAAAAACTGGACCGGGTCGCCAGTTTGGGAGTGCAGGTCGGTGAGCACCAGGTACAGGGTGCCGGTGGTGGGACCGGTCAGGTTGTATTTCCGCTGGAAGTCCCGGCGGATGGGCAGGGACACCGGGGAGCTTTCATAGGTGTTGTCCCCCACCTGGGTCCATTGGGCCAGGGTGTCCAGGGTGTCGCCGGAGATCTGGGAGCCGGCCACATCACCGCTGTCCGACGACAGCCACAGGTCGCCCCACCAGCTGTACAGCCGCTGGGTGGAAAGGGAATCCAGGTCCCCGTCGGTTTCCAACTGGAGGGTCAGCACCACGGCCCAAGCCTCCTGGTCAAACGAGGCATCCGAAACCGAGAGGTCAAAGCTGGTGCCAGGCACAGCCTCTGGGGGTTCGGGGATATCCACGGTGAAGGGGGCGTCCGCCATGAGGCTGTTCTCACGGGTGCCCAGGGCGTTCTCCTCGCCAAAATAGACAATTAGTTCCAGCTCCAGGTCCTGGGAGCCGGTCAGCCTGTTTTGCGCCTGAAAGACCGGGTCAATCTCCAGATAGACGTCCTCACAGCGGTAGGTGTCCTCCCCGGTTTCAGTCCAGTTGGCCAGCGTTTCCTGGTTCAGGCCTGCCAGGCTCAGACGGGTGGAGCTGGTAGTCCGGCTCACATAGCCGAAAAAGCTGAGCACGTTTTCCCCCTGGAGGTGGTCCAGATCCAAGTCTGTTTTGGCTTCCAAGGTGAGGTGGATAGCCCATTGCTCCTCATCGAAGGCGGCCTGGGTCACTTGCAGTTCCAAATAGGATCCGGCGGGCAGGGGGCTGTTGGATGAGGTTAGCAGGGGACGAAGGCCGATGCCTACGGCCACAGTCACCGCCAGCACCAGGCAGGCGGCCAGCACGGCCCAGGGGCGGCGGTGTTTGGCCACAGGGGCAGCCCAATTTGCCGGAAAGGCGGCTTTTTTGCCGGGGATTTCCAGGCCCAGCTTTTGGAAAGTCTTGTCCCGGATGGCCCCTTTGTCCACCGGGGCGGGAGGCGTGTTTTCCAACTCCTCGGGAAAGGCGTTGGCAAGCAGGTTTTCTAAATCTCTCATGCTTCATCCTCCTTTCTCAAGAGTGCTTTCAGCTTTTCCCGGCCACGCTTCAGCCGGCTCTTCACCGTGGAGGGGTTCATATGCAGCTCTTCGCTGATCTGCCCCACCCCCTGGCGCCAAAAATAGTGGCGCAGGAAGATCTCCCGGTCGGTGGGCTCCAGGCTCAGCACCGCCTGACGCACCTGCTGGGCCTCCTCCCGGCGTTCCCAAAACCGGGAGGCAGGCTCCTCTGGAGAGGGCAGGAAGCTGTCGTCCAAAGGCAGCTCCAGTTTGAGGGAGCGCAGGTGCTTTAAGGCACGGTTCCTGGCCACCACCCCCAGCCACAGCTTTAAATCACTGTGGGGCCGCAGCCCTTGGGCAGACTGCCACAGGGCCACGAACACATCGGAGGCCAGCTCTTCCAGGTCTTCCCGGGTGCCGAAAGCGCCCAGGGTCTTGCGGATGACCCCGGCCACATAGGGGCTGTAGCGGCGGATGGCCTCTTCCAACCCCTTGGGGTCCTGGGCTTGCAGGGAAGCCAAAAGCTTTTCATCAATCTCCTTTTTCAAAACGCATCCTCTCCTTCCTCCCTCGCCTATAAGAACCCCTCCGGCAGAGGTTTGGTTGCACTCCCCAGGAAAAAACTGTTTTTCCCCATCCCGGGAAGCTGGGACAAAAAAGGGGTTGCTGCCAAAAAGCAACAACCCCTGTGGTTGGGCCAAACCATGTTTACTTGTGGTAAAGCTTTTTGGACTGGTACTGGGGTTCGCAGGTGAGGTTGACCCCCAGGCGGCGGAAGGTGTCCTCGTCCACGTGGGAGAGGATCACCGTGGAGTGGACTTCGCAGCCCCGCAGCTTGGGAAGCTGCTGCATGGCCAGCTCGGCGGTGGGGTTGGTGGCTGCCGAAATGGACAGTGCCACCAGGATCTCGTCGGTGTGGAGCCGTGGGTTCACGCTGCCCAGATGGGTGGTCTTCAGCTTCTGGATGGGCTCAATGACGATGGGGGAGATCAAATGGATGTCCTTTTGGATGCCGCCCAGGGCTTTCAGGGCGTTGAGCAGGGCGGCGGAGCTGGCGCCCAGCAGGGCGGAGGTCTTGCCGGTGACGATGCGGCCGTCAGGCAGCTGGATGGCTGCTGCGGGCAGGCCGGTTTCCTCGGCGCGCTCCATGGCGGGGCCGATGACAGCCCGGTCCTCCGGGGTGATGCCCGCCTTGTTCATCAAAAGCTCCACCTTGTACACCTCGTCCCCGGTGAGGCTGCCTTGGCGCTGCTCGCACAGGGTGTTGTAGTACCGGCGGATGATCTCTTGGCAGGCGGCCTTGCAGCAGGCTTCGTCGTCCACAATGCAGTTGCCTGCCATATTCACGCCCATGTCCGTGGGGGACTTGTAGGGGGACTGGCCCATGATCTTCTCCAGCATGGCGTTCAACACCGGGAACACTTCCACGTCCCGGTTGTAGTTGACCGCAGTTTCCCCATAGGCTTCCAGGTGGAAGGGGTCGATCATGTTCACGTCGTTCAAATCGGCGGTGGCGGCCTCATAGGCCAGGTTCACGGGATGGTTTAAGGGCAGGTTCCAAATGGGGAAGGTTTCAAACTTGGCATAGCCCGCCTTGATGCCCCGCTTGTTCTCGTGGTACAGCTGGGACAGGCAGGTGGCCATCTTGCCGCTGCCGGGGCCGGGGGCGGTGACCACCACCAGGCTGCGGGAGGTTTCCACATACTCGTTTTTGCCGAACCCCTCATCGCTGACGATGAAGGGGATGTTGGAGGGATAACCCGGGATGGTGTAGTGGCGGAATACCTTGATGCCCAGGGATTCCAGGCGCTTTTGGAAAGCCTCGGCAGCGGGCTGGGCTGCAAACTGGGTCAGCACCACGCTGCCCACATATAGGCCAATGCCCCGGAAGGCGTCGATCAGCCGCAGCACGTCCATGTCGTAGGTGATGCCAAGGTCCCCCCGGACCTTGTTTTTCTCAATGTCGCCGGCGTTGATGACGATGACGATCTCCGCCTGGTCCTTCATTTGCTGCAGCATCTTCACCTTGCTGTCCGGCAAAAAGCCCGGCAGCACCCGGGATGCGTGGTAGTCGTCAAACAGTTTGCCGCCAAACTCCAAATAGAGCTTGCCTCCAAACAGGTTGATGCGCTCCCGGATCTTCTCCGACTGCGTGCGGAGATATTGCTCGTTGTCAAAGCCAATGGTGTTGCCCATAGTCCCAAATTCCCCCAATACCCAAAGATTCTCTCAGAAAAAACAGACGCGATTTCCGCGCCTGTCCTCGCATTTGCTTTTTATTATAGCAGATTATCTCCTCTTCCACAAGGCGTGAACCCCCTTCCAAGGGGAGGGATTTTTTGAAAAATAGGTGCAAAACCTGGAAAGATGTGCTAAAATGTACGTACCATTTCATCACGGGAGGTTGTTGCAACCATGAACAGGGAACAGATAAAACAAGCGGTGCGCCAGGGGGAAACCGTTTTGGGGATCGAGCTGGGCTCCACCCGGATCAAGGCAGTGCTCATCGGCCCGGACCGGGCGCCCCTTGCCTCCGGCGCTTTCGATTGGGAGAACCGCTTTGAAAACGGGGTGTGGACCTACCCCTTGGAGGAGGCCTGGCGGGGCATCCAAGAGGCCTTTGCCCAAATGGCGGCCCAGGTCCAGGAGCTCTGCGGGGAGCCTTTGAAACGCCTGGGGGCTTTGGGGGTTTCCGGCATGATGCACGGCTACCTGCCCTTTGACCAGGAGGGCAACCAGCTCTGCGAGTTCCGCACCTGGCGCAACACCATCACCGAGGAGGAGGCCGGGGAGCTGACGGCGCTGTTTGGGTTCAACATCCCCCAGCGTTGGAGCATTGCCCACCTGTGGCGGGCCATCCGCCGGGGGGAGCCCCACGTGGGGCAGATCGCCTACCTGACCACTTTGGCGGGGTACATCCACTGGAAGCTCACAGGCAAAAAAGTGCTGGGTGTGGGGGAGGCCTCCGGGATGTTCCCCATTGACAGCGGCACCATGCAGTTCCACCAGGGGATGAGGGGGCAGTTTGACACCCTCTTGGAGGAGAAAGGGATCCCCTGGAAGCTGTCGGACATCCTGCCCCAGGTGCTCTGCGCCGGGGAGGACGGGGGCAGCCTCACCCCGGAGGGCGCCAAGCTGCTGGATCCCACCGGCACCCTGGAGCCCGGTGCCCTTCTGTGCCCGCCTGAGGGGGACGCAGGCACTGGTATGGCGGCCACCAACTCGGTGGGGGTGCGCACCGGCAATGTGTCCGCGGGAACCTCGGTGTTTGCCATGGTGGTGCTGGAGCGGCCCCTTTCCAAGGTGTACCCGGAGATCGACCTGGTGACCACCCCTGACGGCCGTCCGGTGGCCATGGTTCACGTGAACACCTGTACCTCGGACCTGGACGCCTGGGTGGGGATGTTTGGTCAGCTGCTGGAGGCTGCCGGGGCCAAGCTGTCCAAATCTCAGCTGTATGAGCTGCTCTACCGGCAGGCATTGTCCGGGGAGCCAGACTGCGGCGGCCTGGTGAGCTTTAACTGCTATTCCGGGGAGCCGGTCACCGGCCTGGAAGAGGGGAGGCCCCTGTTTGTCCGTTCCCCCGAGGCAAAGCTGACCCTGGGGAATTTCATGCGCGCCCAGCTGTACGCCGCCATGGCCACCCTGAGCATCGGTATGGACCTGCTGTGGAAAGAGGGTGTCACCGTGGAAAAGCTTTACGGCCACGGAGGCCTGTTTAAGACCAAGGGCGTGGGGCAGAAGCTTTTGGCCGGGGCCCTGGGGGTACCTGTTGCCGTGATGGAAACCGCCGGGGAGGGCGGCCCCTGGGGCATGGCCCTGCTGGCGGCTTACCGGAAGGACCGGCAGGGAGAGGAAACACTGCCGGACTTCCTGGAGAACCATGTGTTTGCCGGGGCTGCCGGGGAGCAGGTTTCTCCCAGCCTGGAAGATCAGGAGGGCTTTGGCCGGTATATCGCCCGGTACAAGCAAGCCCTTGCCGTGGAAAAGGCCGCCGGGGAAGCCTTGCAATAACGCCTGTGGTTTGATAAACTAGATCCCAAAAGGGGGAGAACTGCCATGAAACCTTCTGTTAAAACCATTCTG
>CAJFMJ010000071.1 GCA_904391645.1 uncultured Neglectibacter sp. | reverse complement strand
CCAGCCAAGTATCTTCGGCGCCGGCGAGCTTAACTTCCGTGTTCGGGATGGGAACGGGTGGACCCTCGCGGCAATCAACACCAACTATTTGTTTTTTTGCCGCCTCTCTCGACGGCTTCATAATGATACCACAGCTTTCCGAAAATTGCAACCCCTTTTTTAAAATTTTTTCAAAAAAATTTTAGAGGGCTTTGAACCCTGGCAAAAGCCCGGACAAAAGGCGGGCAAAAGCGGCGGCTTACCCTTTCGTGCCTCAGCCCTGGGCCTATTCCACGCCCCAGTGCCTGAGGCCGCCAGCGGGCAGTGCAACCCCGTGGAGCCGGGAGGGAAGGCCTCAGCAGAGGGGGCAGCTTTGTAAAAGCGGTTTCAGAAACGCTGTTGGCCCCGCCTGGCAGAAAAACCGGGATAACGAAAAAACAGCCGCCCTATTGGGCGACTGCTTTCAGTGTTGGCGAAAACCTATTTTTCCGGGCCGTTACCAGCCAAGTATCTTCGGCGCCGGCGAGCTTAACTTCCGTGTTCGGGATGGGAACGGGTGGACCCTCGCGGCAATCAACACCAACTTTTCTTTTGTTTGCCGTCGTTCCTGACGACTCGTATATATTACCACAGCATTCTGGAAAATGCAACCCTTTTTTTCAAAAAATTTCAAGAATCTTTGAGATTGGAAAATGTAGGGTTATTTTGACAGATAACCACTAAATCTGGTGGTTACCACCCGTCCAAACCGGCCCGTTGCATGGCTCCCAGCACCTTTGTCCGCAGGTGGGGGAACTGTTTTTCCAGATTTTTCACCAGCTCTTCCGTGTCTTTCCGGGCGGTGACCCCGTCCACAGGGCAGTTGCTTTTCACCACTGGCAGCTCCAGCCGCCGGGCAGCCCCCCGGATCTCCCGCTCCTCGCAGAGAATCAGCGGCCGGATCACGGTGATATCCTTCCGGGAAAGGTAGGTCACCGGGGAAAAGCACCCCAGTTTCCCCCCGTAAAACAGGTTCATGAAGAAGGTCTGCACGGCGTCGTCAAAGTGGTGTCCCAGGGCCAGCTTGGAGATGCCCTCCTCTACACACAGGTTGTGGAGGATCCCCCGGCGCATCCGGGCGCACAGGGAGCAGGGGTTCTCCTCCTGGCGTTCCTCAAAGATCAATGGGCCCAAATAGGTCTTTCTAATAATATAGGGCACAGAGAGCCGGTCACACAGCGCCTGAATCTGGGAGTAGTCCCCGGGCACGCCCCCGAAACAGGGGTCAGCGGTGACGGCAGTCACGGTGAAGTGCTTTGGGTAGTACTGGGAAAGCTCCGCCAGGGCGCACAGTAAAAACAGGCTGTCCTTGCCCCCGGACACCCCCACAGCAATGCGGTCGCCCTCCTGGATCATATCGTATTTTTGTACAGCGGCCCGCACCCGGCCGGTGAGCTTGTCCATGGTAAATCTCCTTTGCCTCATTTCTATTATATATAGTATAGGGGAAAGGCCTTCCCGTCAACCCCAGAAACCAGCAGAAGGGAAACGGAAGCGGTTTCCCGCTCCGCGGAAAGCCCACGCCGGTTTGCAGCTGATTTTATAGAAGTCCGCTGGGGAGGCGTCCCAAGGTGTCCCAAAAGAAAAGGGAGAAAATGGCGGAATAGCGGGCCTTGCGGGACTTCGAAGGGTGGGAAATAATAAAAAATAGCAAATGAGAAAAAACGAGAAAACCCTATAAAAACAAAAGAAAACAAGAGCATATAAAAAGCCAATTAAAAAAACGGGAAAAACCTGTTGACACCGGAAAAAACCTGTGCTATCATCTATAAGCGGCTCTGAGAGGGGCCGCCGCGCCGGTAATACGGCACGCCAGAAAATTGTGAAGCCCATATTGGAAATACACGTTACAAAGCTTGGAGGTAAAGCAAATGTCAACCACAATGCCGAAAGCCGGTCAGATCGACCGCAAATGGTATGTCATCGACGCCGCTGGCAAGCCCCTGGGCCGTGTGGCTGCTCAGGCAGCTGTGCTGCTGCGTGGCAAGCACAAGGTCACCTTCGCCCCCCATGTGGATTGCGGCGACCATGTCATCATCATCAACTGCAAGGATGCCGTCCTCACCGGCGGCAAGGCGGAGAAGAAGTATTACTACCGCCACACCGGGTACATCGGCCATCTGAAGGCCACCCGGTACGATACCCTGATGAGAACCAAGCCCGAGCTGGCTATGGAGCTTGCCGTGAAGGGCATGATTCCCTCTAACTCCATCGGCCGCACTGCGATGACCCGCCTGCGGGCTTACGCCGGCAGCGAGCACAAGCACACTGCCCAGAAACCCGTCGAGTGGAACCTGTAAGGAGGAGTTAAACGATGTACGAATCTGCACCTTATTTCTACGGCACCGGCCGCCGCAAGAGCAGTGTGGCCCGTGTGCGCCTGTACCAGGGCACCGGCAAGGTCACCATCAACGACCGCGATATCGATGATTACTTTGGCCTGGACACCTTGAAATATATCGTCCGTCAGCCCCTGGCCCTCACCGGCACCGACGAGAAGTTTGACATCGTCTGCCGCGTGTCCGGCGGCGGCGTCACCGGACAGGCCGGCGCCATCCGCCACGGCGTGGCCCGCGCCCTGCTCCAGTACGATTCTGAGAACCTGCGTTCCATGCTGAAGAAGGCTGGCTTCCTCACCCGCGATCCTCGTATGAAGGAACGTAAGAAGTACGGCCTCAAGGCTGCCCGTCGGGCTCCGCAGTTCAGCAAGCGCTAAACTGTCTTTCAACCTGCTTTCCAAACCCTGGAGCGGCAACGCTCCGGGGTTTTTCTTTTCCTCTGCTGGTCTTTTCCCACTTCCCCTTTTTGCGGGGGTCTGGTATACTAATATATAAGGGAAACCAGGAGAGGGAAAGAGGAGGGATGCCCTGTGAAGCAAACGGTAAACAAATGGCTGGAAGTGGCGGTGGAGTCCATCAACTATGTCCTCATCAGCTATGCCTTGTCTAATATGGCGCTGGTGTTGCGGCAAAACCCTTTGTCCATCCTATTTTTTGCGTCGGAAGTTTGGCTGATGTCCAAATATTGGCAATCGGTATTCCGGCTTACCAAACGGAAGGCTGTGGCAGCCCTCCTGCTGGTAGCCTGCTTCCTGATCCAGATTGCCCTGGTGGTGTTTGTGGGCCGTTTTGTGGGGGACGTGGTGCCCTTCTAAAAAGGAAAAAAGCGGACCCAAGAGGCGGCGCTGGCTGTCAAAAAATGCCCCTTTTAGGCGGTTATCCCCACTGGGGCCCCATTTCTTTGGGGAAAATAGGGAAGCGGCTTTCTTTTTGGTTTTTTTTCGTGTCGAAACTGGGAAAGCTGTATGTTCATGCAAAAATTAGAACACACGTTCGCTTTCGGGAAGCAACCGTTCCCCTCTTGTGGGGGGCGTTGGCAAAAAAGGCCGAAAAACCCCGCCGTTTGGGCATTTTTTCAGGGTGGGGAACTGTATGAAGTCTTGTGGTTTTATACACGTGGTTTACAAAAAATCCAGGAATCACCAGGGGAGAACATTTTTAAAACGGATAAACATACAGAAATTTTTCATTTTAGGGGCGGCAGGAGGCTGTCCCCTTTCCGTTTTTGATACATTTTGCACAGGCGCCAGTTTCCATAATTGAACAGAAAACCGCGAAAAATCGGAAATTTGCGGTTTTTAAAAAGGTTATGTTAAGGAATGAATCATTCAGATTTAGTAAAACTATACAAAACCATACCGAAAAAAATTTTGACACCTCGTTGAAATTTTACTATACTAACCCCTGGAACTGCTAATAGAGGCAGTGAAAGGAGTATGGATATGCACGGCAGACACATGAAGAAAGCGCCCCGCCTTCTGGCGATCCGTGGAGTGGCGGCGCTGATCCTTGTCCTGGCGCTCAGTATCTCTTCGTTTGCCACTGTGATGGCCAACACGGTTTCCGCCAATGTGATTGACGGCGACCAGTCTTATACATTCAACATGAGCAGCACGGATCTGGATGAGATCCTGGAACAGGCCGAAGAAATGGGCCTGGAGCCCCTGGGCCCCTTGGACGTGGCCGAGCGGGTGGAAGGCACCACCACCGTTGTGGTGCGCCGCGGCGTGAACCTCACGGTCCGCGAAGCGGGGAAAGAGAGCCTCCTGGTGGCATACCGGGGGGACACCGTCGAGCAAGTCCTGCTGGAAAACAGCATTGTCCTGAAGGACGCTGACGAGATCACCCCCGCCCGGGAAACCGTGGTGGAAGGCGACACCCAGGTGGAGATCCGCCGGGCCTGCCAAGTGGTGGTTTTGGCTGACGGCAAACAGACCACCGTCACCCGGATTGGCGGCACCGTGGAGGACGCCCTGAAAGAAGCCGGCGTCACGGTGGGGGAAGAGGATTCCCTGAACTACGACAAGTACGAACCCCTGTTTGATAAAATGCACATCCGGGTGACCCGGATGATGAAAGTGCGCATCACCGCCGACGGGGAAACCCGCGAGGTGGAAACCTCCGCTCAGACCGTGGAGGATGTTTTGAAGAAGTTCCAGGTGGAATTGGACGAAGACGACCGGGTGGAGCCGGAAGGCAAAACAAAGGTGACCGAAGGTATGGAGATCACCGTCCACCGGGTGGAAGTGAAGGAAGAGGTCAAGACCGAAGAGGTTCCCTTTGAAACCAAGTACCAGGACACCGATTCCCTCTATGAAGGCGAAACCCAGGTGAAGACCCAGGGCGTGGCCGGGGAAAAGGAAGTCACCTATGAAGTGACCTTTGTGGATGGGGAAGAGGAGAGCCGGGAGGCCGCCTCTGAAAAGGTGACCAAAGAGCCTGTGGATGAAGTGATCCTTCGGGGCACGGCGGTGAAAGAGCAGCCCAGCGTGGGCGGCAACGGCACCGGGGTTTCCGCTGGCACCTTTGTGGATCTGTACGGCAACACCGTTTCCTACAGCTCTGTGATGAGCGGCACCTGTACCGCCTATTCCGTTCCGGGCGGCACCACCTCCCTGGGGTGGGACGCTGTGTACGGCGTGATCGCGGTGAACCCCAACATCATCCCCTACGGTACGAAAATGTACATCACCTCTCCGGACGGCAGCGTGGTGTACGGCTACGGGGTGGCGGGTGACACCGGCGGGGCCTGTATGGCCGGGGACATCATTGCGGACCTGTGCTACAACACCATTGAAGAGTGCAGCCAGATCGGCCGCCGGGAAATGGTCATTTACATCCTCTCATAAAGAAGCAAGGGAAGGGCGCCTGCCCTTCCTTTTTTTGTTGCCGCCGTGGCCACCGGGAAGGACGGCGGCTTTTTTTGTGGGATGTGCGAAAGAGCGTTCCCCGTGTTTTTTATTTTTGGCACTCTCGCAGGTTTTTCTCAGGATGGGGGCGCGGCCTTGTAATTTGGGGCGCTTTCCAGTATAATGGGGCAGAGATTGTACCGGACAAGGAGGAACGTTTATGGATGTGATTTTTTCGCTGGCCATGGTGGCCGCCGGTCTGATTTTGATTTTCTCCCTCTCCAAGGAGAACAAGGTGTTCTATGTGGCAGGGGGCTATTTTATCCTGCTGGGCGGCTGGCTGATGGCGGACAAGCTCCTGCCGGATCAGAATCTGTTTGCCGGGACCTGGGGCATTGTGTTTAAGGTGATCACCGGTGTGATCCTGGTGGTGCTGGTGGCGGTGTTTGCCAAGGAGTACCGGAAAAAGGGCCGTGACGCGGAAGGCGCCCCCCAGGAGGAGAAACCGGACGACAACGACCCAGACGGCCTGTTTTAAGAAACGTATACTATATATAGTATACCCAAGCCGATAGAAAACTGTTTGAGGGAGAGAGGAGTTTCCAGTGGATGCGATACTGACCGTGGTAAGCAAAGTGATGGTCATGCTCATCATGATCGTGGTGGGGTACCTGGTGACCAAGCGGGGGATGCTCACAGAGTGGGGCGCTTCAGAGATCACCTCCCTGCTGATCCAGATCGTCACCCCCTGTTTGATCGTCAATTCCTTCCTCACCTCGGAGGACAGCCTTACCGCCCAGGAACTGCTGCTCTCTGTGGGGACCTCAGCCCTGGCCATTGCCCTGAGCATTGGGCTGAGCCTGTGCTTTTTCCGCAAAGAGCCTGTGGAGCGGAAAAAGGTGCTACGCTTTGCGGTGGACTTCAGCAACGCCGGGTTTATGGGCCTGCCCCTGGTGGAGGGGATCGTGGGCAGCAAAGGCGTGATGTATGGGTCTTTCTTCATTGTGGTGTTCAACATCTTCTGCTGGACCTACGGCTTCCGGATGATGAGCGGCGGCCAGAAGATGAGCTGGAAGGTGCTGCTGTTCAACCCGGGGATCGTTGGGCTGGTGTTTGCATTGCCCATCTACTTTTTAGACCTGCACCTGCCCCCGGTGATCTCCGAGCCGGTGGGGTTCTTCGCCGGGCTGAACACCCCCTTGGCCATGCTGATCATCGGCAGCTATGTGGCCAAAGTGGACATCTACTCCTTTGTGTCGGACAAGGCGGTGTACAAAATGGCGGCCCTGCGGCTGCTGGCCGCGCCAGGACTCTTCCTGCTGTTGCTGCTGCTCATCCGCCCCGAGCCGGAACTGCTGGTCACCAGCGTGATCCAGGCGGCTTGCCCGGTGGCGGCCAACACGGTGCTTTTTGCCGTGCAGTACAAGTGCGACTCCCCCTTGGCCTCCAAAACCGTTGCAGTGAGCACCGTGCTGTCCATCCTCACCATCCCCCTGTTCACCATCCTGGCCCAGGGGGCTGTCCAATGGCTGTATTAAAAAGCGTCCTTTCTGCTGGAACCTGTATGGGAAACCCTTTGGGGTTTCCCATTTTTTTGGACAGAAGGCCTATGTTGGGGAAATCCCTGGTTGGCCGTTGAAAAAAAGCCCTGTTTCGTGTACAATGGAAGCAGACAAGTTTTCGGAAAACAGACAACTCCCATTGGAAGAAAAGAAAGGGGATACGGTGATGGCTTACATTGCTCCCTCGTTGTTGGCGGCGGACTTTTCCGCCTTGGGAAAAGAGCTGGAGCGGGTCCGGGAAGCGGAGATCCTCCACATTGACATCATGGACGGCTGTTTTGTCCCGAACCTGAGCATGGGCCCCCAGGTGGTGCAGGCGCTGCGCCCCAAGGGCGGCCAAGTGTTCGACGTGCACCTGATGCTGGTCCACCCCCTGCCCTATATTGACTCGTTTCGGAAGGCGGGGGCAGATTGGATCACGTTCCACATTGAAAGCCAGGATGACCCCGGCAAGGTGATCGACGCCATTGTGGAAAGCGGCGCCAAACCGGGCCTGGCCCTGCGGCCGGGCACGCCCATTGAAGAGCTGTACCCCTACGGGGAGCGGCTCCACAGCGTGACGGTGATGACCGTGGAGCCCGGCTTCGGCGGCCAAAAGCTGATGCCCGAGCCTTTGAAGAAGATCCGGGAGCTGAAGCAGCGGTTCCCCCACATCCTGGTGGAAGTGGATGGCGGCGTTACCCTGGAAACAGCCCCCCAGTGCCGGGAGGCCGGTGCGGACGTGCTGGTGGCCGGCACGGCGGTGTTTGGGGCAGAACGTCCCGGGGAGGCCATGGTCCTGCTCCAAGGGGGGCAGGGATAACCCCTGGGAAGCACACCACAGGCAAGCTGTTCCCATAGAATGGAATAAAAAACCATGGGGGGTGGCGGCATTGCGGTTGAAGCGGCCCGCCCAGCCCCTGGTGTTCCGGTTCCGGGGTGCAACCGCCTTGTGCGGTGCTGCAGCGGCCCTGTATGGAAGCTTTCCCAAGCTGGAGGCATCGCTCTGTTTGTACCGGGGGTTCTACTACCTGCGGGTGTGCGGCACCTTGCGGGAGAGGTTCCCGGTGCGGCGGACGCTGGCGCCTTTTGGGTTGTGGCTGGGAGCCAGCCCGGTGCTTTACGCATATTGTGAGGAACACGGCCGATGCCTGTCCACCAACGCGGTGGGGGAACTGGGCAGGGCTTTGTGGGGCAGATAGACGGGAAGGGCCCTGGGACTCCAGGGCCTTGGTTTTCTACAGGAGGAAGACAAGCCTGTAAAGGGGAAGCGCTTCCCAGGTCAAAGAGCTTTTTCATAAAAACAGGAACAGAAAAAAACTGAAAAAAGTGAAGCAGCATCCTGTAAGAAAAAAGAAAAAATGATCCTCATTGGACAAGTATTACAACAGAAAGTGAAAAAATGATAAATATTTTCCATGCAGTGCACAAAGGATGAAAGCGGTTTTTGAACCGAAAGACAAAACCTCCAAAAAAGGTTGGCGTTGTAAAGCGAAAATATGGATATTTCTCCAATTCGTTATAAGAGTGCACAAGGGAAAGTGCCAGAAAATGGCTTAAAACCGCCATTTCCAAGCATTTTCTGATTTTCCACAAAACAGGGAAGATTTGAGGAAAAACTTGAAAAAAAGGCTTGCATTTTTCAAAGACAAAGATTATTATATAGATAACTTCAACTCATGGGGAAAAAGCCTCGTGAGAATCTAAAATTTAAGAGGGTTGAAATTATGAAGAAAAGCAAGTTTCTGAAGAAATCACTT
>CAJFMJ010000070.1 GCA_904391645.1 uncultured Neglectibacter sp. | reverse complement strand
ACCCTATATTGATATGCGTTCTCCCCCTTCTCAATGCTGGTCCAGGCCCAGGGACCTTCTGCCGGGCTGGGAGGAAGGGGCTGCTCCCACAGCTCCACCTTGACGGGGCTGTAAGGGAAAAACAGGCGGCACAAATTTTCACATTCATAGCGGAAGGCAGGACCGCTGAGAAATAGCTCCATAGGCACCTCTTTCTAAACGGCAGGTCAGCTCCGGTCAATGGAGATCACGCCGGAAATCTTGCTCAGCCGTTCGATGATATTTTGCAGCTGCGGCAGGCCGTTGATGGAGATGGTGGCGGAGATAAAGGCGTTGCCGCTGCCCCGCTCCTGCCGGGAGTTGAGGGCGTGAATGAAGATCTTCATGTTGGAGAGCTGCTGGGTCACATCCGCCAGCAGGCCAGCCCGGTCCACGGCCAAAATGTGCAGGGTGGATTTAAAGTCGTCCTTCACGTCACCTGCCCAGTGAGCGTTGACCCACCGCTCCGGCTCTGGACACTGGGTCAGGTCCCGGGGCACGTTGGAGCAGCTGCGCTTGTGGATGGAAACGCCGAATCCCCGGGTGATAAAGCCGATAATCTCGTCCCCAGGCAGAGGGTTGCAGCACCGGGAAAACTTAATCAGGCAGTTGTCCATGCCGTCCACCAGCACGCCGCTGGCCACCCGCCCCTTGGGCTCGGCCACCACAGGAGGCGGCAGCTCCGGCTGCTGGTCGGGAAAGGCGCTTTTCTGCTGGCGCTGAGCCTCCTCCTTGATGCGGGGCAGCACCTTCCACAGTTGGATACCCCCATAGCCGATGGCGGCGTAGAAGTCATCCTCGGTAGAGCAGTTGTGGCGCTTTCCCACGCTTTCGATCATATAGTCCATCAGCTCGGGAGTCAAGCGGATGTTGCTGCGCTTGAACTCCCGCTCCAGCTCCGCCTTGCCCTCGATGATATTCTCGTCCCGTTTTTCCTTTTTGAACCAGGCGCGAATCTTGTTTCGGGCCTCGCTGGTGCGGACCAGGGTGAGCCAGTCCCGGTTGGGGCCTTTGCCCGCCTCCTTGGTGGTGAGGACCTCAATGATTTCGCCGGTCTTTACCTTGTAATCCAAGGGGACAATCCGTTTATCCACCTTGGCGCCGATCATCCGGTTGCCCACCTCGCTGTGAATGGCATAGGCAAAGTCGATCACCGTGGAGCCTAAGGGCAGGTTGATTACGTCTCCCCTGGGGGTGAACACGAACACCTCCTCGGGAATCAGGTCGCTTTTGATGGAGTGAACCAGGTCGGTGACGTCCTCACTTTCCGCCTGGTTTTCCAGCATCTGGCGAATCCAGGCCAGCCGGTCATCCAGAGCGGCGCTGTCCGATTCCTTGGCGGACATGCCCAGCTTGTACTTCCAGTGGGCGGCAATGCCGTACTCGGCGGTGTGGTGCATCTCCCAGGTGCGGATCTGCACCTCGAAGGGAACCCCCGCCTTGGTGATCACCGTGGTGTGCAGAGACTGGTACATGTTGGGCTTTGGCATGGAAATGTAGTCCTTAAACCGGTTTGGCAGGGGCTGGAACATGTCGTGGACAATCCCCAGCACATTGTAGCAGTCCTCAATGGTGTCCACAATGACCCGCACGGCGAACACATCGTAAATCTCGTCAAAGGCCTTGCCTTGGACAAACATCTTTCGGTAAATGCCATAGACGCTTTTCACCCGGCCCTCGATGTAGACGTCGGGAATGGAGATCTCCACCCGGCTGCGGATCATGGCCTTGGTTTCCTCAATAAACTGCTTGCTGCTGCTGCTTCGGGAGGCCAGGTCCTCCTCAATCTCCTGATAGGCCTGGGGATCCAGGTATTTCAAGGAGACATCCTCCATGTACTCCTTGACTGTGCGGATACCAAGCCGGTGGGCAATGGGGGCGTACACCTCCAGGCACTCCACCGCCTTGTCCCGCTGCTTTTGGGGGGACATATACTCCAGTGTGGAAAGATTGTGCATCCGGTCGGCAAACTTGATGATGATTACCCGGATATCCTCCGCCATGGCCATGAGCATTTTCCGCAGGTTCTCCGCCTGCTGCTCCTCCCGGGAGGAGTAGGGGATCTTGCCCAGCTTGGTCACCCCGTCAATGAGCAGGGCCACCTCACGGCCAAACTGCTTTTGGATCTCCTCAATGGTGCAGTCGGTATCCTCCACCACGTCGTGGAGCAGCCCCGCCATGACAGACTCGGAGTCCATGCCAAGGCCCACCAGGATGGCCGCCACCGACAGGGGATGGATGATATAGGGCTCTCCAGAGCTGCGTTTTTGCTCCCGGTGCTTTTCCTCCGCCAAGCGGTAGGCAGCCTCGATCTGCTCCCGGTCGTATTCTTTGCCGCTGTTCTCGATGATCTCTTGCAGCTCTTCAAAGCTGCTGATCTGCACCACCAATGCCATGGCGCTTCCCTCCTTTAGTGCTTACCTCTTACTTCACCAGGGCTTTCGCCTGCTGGTACACCGGCGAAGCGAAAATATCCACCTTCCCCTGGGTGGGCAGGATCTGGGCCGAACGCCGCTCCTCCCCGCCCATCAGGGCAACTAACCGCCGCTCCTGCAGCATATCCAGCCCCAACAGCAGTTTGCCCAGGTTCATCCCCGGCAAGCTGCCCAACAGGGCCTGCACCCCAAAAGCGGCGCCTTGGTACGAAACCAGTTTCCGATACAGCCCAGCCAAGTCCTGGCGGGTGGGAAGGACCTCCTCCCCCTCTGCCGGGGTGAGGGATTCCCCTCGCCGGATGCTCTCGTACAGCCGGTAGGTGTGGACACATTCCTCCATATTCAAACCGGAAAGCTTCGCCT
Organism: uncultured Neglectibacter sp.; assembly: GCA_904391645.1. Taxonomy (GTDB): domain Bacteria; phylum Bacillota; class Clostridia; order Oscillospirales; family Acutalibacteraceae; genus Acutalibacter. Next base: position 6,170 of record CAJFMJ010000070.1, on the reverse strand, counting down.
CCCGGACGCTGACAGTGAGCTGAGGCTCCCCTCGGAACTCTTTGGCTTCCAGGGTGACGGCCAGGTCCAGCACCTCCCCGGGAGCAAAGGGGAACTCCTCCGGACGGGTGCTGAATTTCATACAGGTGAGGGTGGCGCCCCGCTTAGCGCACACCAACCGCAAATGGTTGCCCCCTCCCACCGGGATGATCTGTTTCAGCTCCATGCCGTAAAGCCCGAACAGGGGCTGGGGATTGCCACTGCCGTAGGGTTCCATGGGCTGGAGGCTCTGGGGCATTTCCGGGGTCAATGCCGAGGGGTTCAGCCTGCAGTCCACCCGCAGGATCGGGGCAGGCATCTCCCGGCAGACCTGGGCAGCGTACTGGTTGATCCGCTCCCGGAACAAAGGCACGTTCTCCGCAGGGAGGGTGATGCCCGCCGCCATGGGGTGTCCGCCGTAACGCTCCATCAGGTCGCCGCAGGCACAAATGGCTTCGAACAGTGAGAAGCCCTCCACGCTGCGGCCGCTGCCCTTGGCCATTTGCCCGTCGGTGGAGATGACCATGCAGGGTTTGCCGAACCGCTCGGTGATCCGGGAGGCCACAATGCCGATGACACCATGGTGCCAATCCTTCCCATCCACCACGATCACCCGGCTGTACAGCAGAGCGGGATCTTGCTCGATCTTCTCCATGGCCTCTTTGGCAATCTGGGCCTCCACTTCCCGGCGGTGGTTATTGTCCTCGCAGATCTCCGCGGAAAGGGGTTCGGCCTCCTCCTGGGTTTCACAGGTCAACAGCCGCACTGCCCGCTCCGGGACGCCCATCCGGCCGGTGGCGTTGATCCGGGGGATCACGGTAAAGGCCAGGCTGGTGGCGGTGGTGGCCTTCCCCCCCATACCGCTTTGCTCCATCAGGGCGTCCACCCCGGCCCGGCCTCCCCGGGTGAGGATGGACAAGCCCGCTTTTACAATGGTCCGGTTCTCCCCCAGCACAGGCACCACATCGGCCACCGTGCCCAGGGCAGCCAGGTCGGCATACTCTTCCAGCACGGCATCGGCATCCCCGTCCTCCAGGGCCATGACCAGCTTTAAAGCAACCCCTGCCCCGGAAAGGTCCTTGTAGGGGCCGTGGTCATCGGACTGGTAGGCATCCACCACCGCGTAGGCACTGGGGATGCGTTCCTGGGGGCGGTGGTGGTCGGTGACAACCACGTCTATCCCCAGCTGGGCCGCCCGCTCCACTTCGTTTACAGAAGCGATTCCGTTGTCCACCGTGATGATCAGGGTAACGCCCTCTTGGTGAAGGGTTTCCACGGCGTGGAGGTTCATCCCGTAGCCTTCCCCTTCCCGCTGGGGGATATAGTAAATCACATCGGCGCCCACTGCCTCCAGATAGGTGAACAGGATGGAGGTGGCTGTGACGCCGTCGGCATCGTAGTCGCCGTAAACAGCAATTTTCTCGAAGTCATCAATGGCCCGGCGGATACGCTCCACGGCCTTGTCCATGTCCTTCATCAAAAAAGGGTCGGAGAGCTGCCCGCCGGAAAGCAGGTCGCGGATCTCCTCCTCCTGGTCCACGCCGCGGATCTCCAACAGCATGGCCAGAAAAAACGGGAGGGAATACCGCTCCGCCAACTGGGCAGCCCGCTCTTTATCCAGGGGGGCAACCTCCCATTTTTTGATGTTCACTGGCAATCGCTCCTCACTTGTTTCTTGAACAACTATTTTATCATTTTTTAGACAAATATGCAAGGCGGGGAAACCAGCTTCCTGGGAAAGGGAACCCTCTTGCTTTTGGGGCATAACTGTGCCATACTGGGGGAAACTGGAAGTATCTGCAAAACGGGGAGTGACTTTATGAAAACTTTGTATTTTGGCGGGGCGATCCTGTCCATGGAAGAACAAAAACCAGTGGAAAGCCTGTTGGTGGAAGAGGGACGCATTCTGGCCCTGGGGAACCTGGATGAAGTGGTGCCCTTAGCCCAAGGGGCCACCCGGGTCAACTTGGAAGGCCGGGCGCTGCTCCCCGCCTTTGTGGACGGCCACAGCCACATCACCGCCCTGGCCCAGACCTTGGGCCTGTGCCAACTGGACGGGTGCAACAGCCTTCAGGAAGTGGGCCAGCGGCTGAAGGCCTTTCGGGAGCGGTGGCAGATCCCTACAGGGGAGTGGGTCATTGGCTTTGGGTACGACCAAAACCAGCTGCAAGAGGGTTGCCATCCCACGGCGGCAGTTTTGGACGCCTTCCTCCCGGATTGTCCCGCCATGGTGACCCACGCCTCCGGGCATATGGGGGCAGTCAACTCCCTGGGGATGCAAAAGCTGGGCATCACGGCAAACACCCCTGACCCAGAAGGGGGAAAAATCGGCCGGCTTCCCGACGGCAACCCCAACGGCTACTTGGAAGAGGCTGCCTTCACCAACATGGGCTCCCGCATCCCCCGGGACCAGTCGGAGGGGCTGAAAAACTTGCAGCGGGCCCAGGAGGTGTACTTCTCCCAGGGGATCACCACCATCCACGAGGGTCTGACCCGGCAGCCGGAATGGGACCTGTTGCAGGCAGCCGCTTCCCAAGGGCTGCTGCGGGGGGACGTGGCGGCCTACATCGACATCAAGGACAGCGCCGCCCTTTTGGAGGAACACCGGGACTTTTTGGGGCACTATCGCAACCGGCTGAAAATTGCCGGGTACAAGCTGTTTTTGGACGGTTCGCCCCAAGGCCGCACCGCCTGGATGACCCATCCCTATTTGGAAGGGGAGCCGGACTACCGGGGATATCCCGTGTATCAAGATCAAGAGGTGCTGGGCTTTTTGGAAAAGGCCCAGCGGGAACAGGTACAGATCGTCACCCACTGCAACGGGGACGCGGCAGCGGAACAGCTTCTCCGCTGCTATGAAAAGGCTTACCAGGAGTACGGCAACCCCATCCGTCCGGTGATGATCCACGCCCAGCTGCTGCGGCCGGACCAAGTGCCCCGGCTGCGGGATCTGGGGATGATCGCCTCCTTCTTCGTGGCCCACGTGTACCACTGGGGGGACATCCATGTAAAGAACTTCGGCTGGGAGCGGGCAAGCCAGATCAGCCCCACAAAAACAGCCATGGAAAACAATGTGGTGTTCGACTTCCATCAGGATTCCCCCGTGATCCCTCCCAACATGATGGAAACCCTTTGGTGTGCTGTCTGCCGCCGCACCAAGGCTGGCAAAGTGCTGGGGGAAAACCAACGGCTGACCCCTTGGGAGGCGCTCCAGGCCATCACGAAAAACGCGGCCTACGCCCTGTTCGAAGAGAGGGAAAAGGGTACCTTGGCCCCTGGCAAGCGGGCCGACCTGGTGGTTTTGGACCGCAATCCCCTCTCCTGCCCGCCGGATGAACTGCGGGATATCCAGGTGGTGGAAACCATCAAGGGTGGAGAAACGGTGTACACTGCCCATTAAATCATAAAAAAAGGAGGAGCTTAAGCTCCTCCTTTTTTCGTGAAGATCATTGGGCTTGCCGCAGAACCGCTTCCGCGCAGCGCAGGCCGTCCACCGCGGCGGAAACAATGCCTCCTGCATACCCTGCGCCCTCCCCGCAGGGATACAGGCCCCGGGCCAGGGGCGACTGGCAGTCCTGGTCCCGCAGCACCCGCACAGGGGAAGAACTCCGGGCTTCCGGGGCAGTGAGCAGCGCATCGCCGCTGTCAAACCCCCGCAGCCGCCGCCCCAAGACCGGCAGGGCTTCCCGCATGGATTCCACCACAAAGGCGGGCAAACACTGGGTCAAATCCCCAGGCACTACACCGGGTTCATAGGTGGGGTGCACCGGGCCCAAGTCCGTGGAGGGCCGCCCCATCAAAAGATCCGCCACCCGCTGGGCTGGGGCAGAATACTCCCCTCCCGCGGCCTGGAAGGCAGCCTGCTCGATCCTCCGCTGGAAAGCGATGCCTGCCAGGGGGCCTTCCGCACCGTAGTCTGCCGGGGTGACCCCCACCAACAAGGCCGCGTTGCTGTTTTGGCCGTCCCGGGCCCAGGGGCTCATGCCGTTGGTCACCACGCCCCCTTCCTCCGAGGCCGCCCCGGTGACATACCCGCCAGGGCACATACAAAAGGTGTAAACGCCCCTGCCGCTTTCCAAATGGCAGGAAAGCTTGTAATCCGCCGCACCCAAAGCGGGGTGCCCCGCGAACTTCCCGTACTGGGCCTGGTCAATGACAGCGGCAGGATGCTCAATGCGGGCGCCCACAGAGAACGCCTTGGCCTCCATGGGAAGCCCCATGCTATACAGGGTTTCAAAGGTGTCCCGGGCGCTGTGGCCCACCGCCAAGATCACCTGGGAACACTCCAGCACTTCCTCCCCCGAGGGGGTACGCAGACGCAGGGCGGAGAGCTGCCCGTCCTTCACCACAAACCCCACCGCCTGGGTGGAAAAACGGACCTCCCCACCCAAGGCGATCACCTGCTCCCGGATAGACCGCACCACCCCCGGCAGCCGGTCCGTGCCGATATGGGGCTTTGCCTCATAGAGGATCTCCTCCGGAGCACCTGCTTTGTACAGCTCCTCCAGCACCTTGCGGATCCGATCGTCCCCCGTGCCGGTGGTCAGCTTGCCGTCGGAGAAGGTGCCGGCTCCCCCCTCCCCAAACTGCACGTTGGAGTTGGGATTCAGCACCCGCTCTTTCCAAAAGCGCTGGATGTCCCGCTCCCGCTCCTCCACGGCCTTTCCACGCTCCAGGACAATAGGGGCCTGGCCGCACTGGGCCAGAAGCAGCGCCGCAAACATCCCCGCAGGGCCAAAGCCCACCACCACCGGCCGCTGGGGGAGCTTCCCGCAGCGGGGCATCTGGTACTGGTAGGGCTGGGCTTTTTGGACGGCGTTGTCCCGACGGCGGGAGAGCAGCTTGTTCTCGTCGCCGCTGATCTCCACCTCCACTGCGCAGACAAAGTGGACATCTCCCTTTTTCCGGGCGTCCACCGACTTTTTTGCCAAACGCAGGCTCACGATCTCCCCCTCCGGCACCCGGAGCTTTTGGGCGGCGGCCCGGCGCAGGTTCTCTTCACGGAACCCCAAGGGCAATTTCAACCCTGTGATCTTCAGCATTTCCCTTTTCCCTTCCTTTTCCCGGCGGCCTGCCCGGCTGCCAGGCCTGTGGCCCAGGCCCAGTGTAGGTTGTATCCCCCGCAGTCGCCGTCCAAATTCAGCAATTCCCCGGCCAAGTACAGGCCCGGGGCTTTTTTCGATTCCATGGTCAGGGGGTCCACCTCCCCCAAGGGCACACCGCCCCCGGTAACCTGGGCGCTCTCCCAGCCTGCTGTGCCCAGGACAGGAAACCGCCAATCCTTGCACAGCGACGCCGCTTTCCGCAGCTTCTGCCGGTTGAGCGCCCCCAACGCCGCCTCTCGGGGAAAACCCAGCTCTTTGGTCAGCTCTTCCCCCACCCGCAGATTCAGCACCCCGGCGAACAGCTCCCAGGCAGGGTAGGTGGGGTGGTGTTTCCCCTGGCTTTCCAAATAGGCCAACACATCCCGGTAGGGCATTTCCTCCAGCAAGTCTAAGGACACTTGGGCCTGTTGGGCTGTCCCCAGGTGAGCAGACAGATTGAACACACAGATCCCTGACAGGGTGCCCTCTCCAAAGAGCACCTCGCCGCTCTCCTGGTAGAGCAAAGCATCCCCCACATAGAGGGAGGCCTTGGCACGCACCCGCATCCCCTTTAAAGCCCGCAAACACTTTTTGGAGCTTTTCAAAGGCACCAGGGACGGCCGCAAAGAGGTGACACTGTGGCCCAGGCTTTTTGCCAGGCCATAGCCGCCCTCTTCCCAGGAATGCTTAGGGGAAGCTTTCCCCCCGCAGCTGAGGATCACCTGGGCGGCAAAGAGGGTACCTCCGGCGGTTTCCAGGCGGAAACCACCCTTCTCCCGGCCCAAGGTGGAAACCCCTGCCTCACATCGCAGCACCACACCCAACTCTTCACAACCAGCCCGCAAAGCCTGCAGCACCGCAGCCGCCTGAAGGTTCCGGGGGTAGACACGGCCCTCGCTGTCTGCCTGGCACAAAAGGCCCATGCGCTCAAATTCTTCCAGGATCCTGGCGGGAGGGAAGGATTCCAGCAACGGGGCAGCCAAGGCCACATCCCCGTGGTAGTGGCCGGGGGTGGCATCCAGGTTGGTCAAGTTGCACCGGCCATTGCCGGTGGCCAGCAGCTTCTTC
>CAJFMJ010000069.1 GCA_904391645.1 uncultured Neglectibacter sp. | reverse complement strand
CTGGGGCTTGCAGGCGATGGAGGCTCCAAACAGCAGCGCCGCAGGGACGTACCGCTCCCGGTACAGCAGCAGCACCGACCCCAGCACCAGGGCCGTGCAGAAGGAGTCTGCCTGGCCCCACTGGGCGGAGTTCAAGTACACCGCCGGGCAGAACAGGTAACACCCGGAGAGGAACAGCGCCGGGTAGTCCCCCAGGCACTTGCGGCTGAGATACAGCACCCCGCCGGCGCAGGCCATGTCCGCCAGGATGGAGGGCATTTTGATGAGGAGCGTGTAGGTGGGGCTTTCCATGGGCAGTCCAAAGAGCAGGCGCAGCTTGTCCAGAAACGCCAGTACGTACAGGTAGCCGGGAGGATAGTCTAAAAAGATGTCCTGGTGGTAGATTTGGCCAAATCCCACGGAATTTGCCAAGGCCGCCCAGGATTTAAAGGTGTCCGTGTCGGTGGTGAACCCTTCGGAGGTGTACCCCAGCACAATCCGAAAGACAAACGCCCCCAAAAACAACAGGCTTGCCCACAGGGCAAAACGGGCCTGTCCCTTTGAAGACCCGGAAAACTTCCGTCCCGCCGCCAGGCAGACCACACCAAAAAACAACCCGGCCGCAATGGCTCCAACGCCCATGGGACCACTCCTTCCATTGTGAAAAAGATGAGCAAAATCTTTCCCCTTTCCCGCAAAATAATCATTGACGGAGGGGGGAAATCATTGTAAGCTTTTTATGAAAAGTATACCGTTTCTTCCTGGAAAAAGCAAACATTTCCAGGGGAGCAGAAAGGAAGAGTTGTATGAACCTGAAACCCCATCATTTTCACGAAGACCCGGGGACCCTCCATGTGGGGACTTGCCCCAACCGCAGCTATTATATCCCCTACGGCGATGAGAAGGAGGCCGAAAACGGCCGTTCTTCCCGGGTGGTGTCTTTAAACGGCACCTGGGCCTTTCAGTATTTCGATTCCTATAAAGAGGCTGTAGACCCGGAAGAGGGGCTTTCTTTCGACGAGGAGGAGATGGGCTCCATCCCCGTGCCCTCCTGCTGGCAGAACCACGGCTATGGCGGTCACCAGTACACCAACATCCGTTACCCCATCCCCTTTGACCCGCCCTATGTTCCCGAGGAAAACCCCTGCGGGCTGTATGTCCGCCACCTGGACGTGGCAGCGGATACCCTGGAAAGCCAGCGGGTGTACCTGAACTTTGAAGGGGTGGATTCCTGCTTCTACCTGTGGGTCAACGGGGAGTTTGTGGGATACAGCCAGGTGTCCCATGCCACCTCCGAGTTTGAGATTGGCGACTTCCTCACCCCCGGGGACAACACCCTGGCGGTGCTGGTGCTCCAGTGGTGCGACGGCACCTACCTGGAGGACCAGGACAAGCTGCGCATGAGCGGCATTTTCCGGGACGTGTACCTGTTGCTGCGGCCCCAGGAGCACATCCGGGATTACTTTGTAAAAGAGAGCTTCTCCCCGGACTTCTCCCACGCCACCGTCACGGTGGAGCTGGAGCTTTCCGGCCAGCCCCAGGTGGAGGCCACCCTCCTCTCCCCCAGCGGGGAACAGGTGGGCAAGGCCCAGTGTGCCCAGGGGGAGCCTTTGGTGTTTGAGCTGGACAACCCAGTGCTGTGGAACGCGGAAACCCCCGCCCAGTACACCCTCACCCTGCAGACCCAGGGGGAGGTCATTCCCCAGAAGGTGGGCCTGCGGAAGATTGAGGTCCAGGACGGGGTGGTGTACCTCAACGGGGTGGCCATCAAGTTCCGGGGCGTCAACCGCCACGACAGCGACCCGGTCACCGGCTACGCCATCTCCCGGGAGCAGGCCAAGAAGGACCTGATCCTGATGAAGCGCCACAACGTCAACGCCATCCGCACCAGCCACTATCCCAACGCCCCCTGGTTTTTGCAGCTGTGTTCCCAGTACGGCCTGTACGCCATTGCCGAGGCGGACTTGGAAAGCCACGGCACCGTGTCCCAGCTGGGCTACTTTGACGACGACGGCTGCGGCTCTCAAGCCATGATCGACCCCCAGTTCCAGAAGGCCGTGCTGGACCGCATCCAGCGCAGCGTGGTGCGGGACAAGAACAACGCCGCTGTGGTGATCTGGTCCATGGGCAACGAAAGCGGCTGGGGCGAAAACCTGGAGATCGCCGGCCGCTGGGTGAAGGAGTATGACCCCTCCCGGCTGCTCCACTATGAGAACATCGCCCCCTATAAAAAGGACACCACCCCGGACTTCTCCATGCTGGACCTGTACAGCCGGATGTACGCCCCCACCCAGGAGGTGGACCAGTTCTTCGCGGAGGGCCAGGTGCACAAGCTGTTCCCCGGCCGGAAGATGCCCTTCATCCAGTGCGAGTACATCCACGCCATGGGCAACGGCCCCGGGGACGCGGAAGATTACCAGCAGCAGATCATGAAGTACCCGGGCTTTGTGGGCGGCTTTGTGTGGGAGTGGTGCGACCACGCTGTGTACGGCGGCACCACCCCGGATAACCGGCCCATCTACCGCTATGGCGGCGACTTTGGGGAATTCCTCCACGACAGTAACTTCTGCATGGACGGCCTGGTGTATCCCGACCGTACCCCTTCCACCGGCCTGCTGGAATATAAGAATGTGATCCGTCCCCTGCGGGCCCAGCAGGTGGAGGGCAGCACCTTCCGCCTCCACAACTACCTGGACTTCACCAATGCCCAGGACGTGGTGGCCCTCTCCTACCAGGTGGAGCAGGACGGGGAAGCCCTGTTCGGCGGCAGCCTGGAGATGCCTTCCATCGCCCCCCACGGGGAAGGGGAGGTCAACCTGCCCCAGCTGCCCCAGGGAGGCATCGTCACCGTGAGCTTCTTCTATGAGGCCAAGGAGGCCACCCCCTTCTTTGAAGCGGGCTATCCCCTGGGCTTTGACCAGCTGATCCTCTCGGAAGAGCCCTTCTTCCTGGATCCCCCTGCCGAGGAAGGCGCCTTGGAGGTGGAGGCTGGCCACGATGTGGTGGTCTTCACCGGGGAGCACTTCCGCTACGTCTTTGACAACGAAACGGGCCTGTTCTCCCAGATGGTGTACAAGAACCGCAACCTGCTCACCCGTCCCATGGAGTGGAACACCTGGCGCGCCCCCACGGACAACGACCAGTTGGTGGCCCCCAAGTGGCGGGAGGCCGGCTACCATCGGCCCACCGTGCGGGTGTACTCCGTGGAGCAGCAGGGCAACGCTGTTTCCTGCCATTTGGGCATTGCGGCGGTGTCCATTGCCAAGTTTGTGGACGTCCAGGCTGTGTGGACCGTGGACCCTGCCGGCCGTGTGGATGTGTCCCTCCATTGTGAGCGGGATACCCGGTTCCCCTTTATGCCCCGGTTTGGCCTGCGGCTGTTCCTGCCCCAGGAGTTTGGCGGGGTGGAGTACTTTGCCTACGGCCCCTATGAGAGCTACCTGGATAAGCACCGCGCCTCCCGGCTGGGTGTTTACGCCCAGAGCGTGGACGCCATGTTTGAAAACTACCTGATGCCCCAGGAGAACTCCTCTCACTGCGGCTGCCGGTACGTCACCCTCACCGACGGCGTCTATGCCCTCACGGCGGCGGCAGAGGAGCCCTTCTCCTTCAACGTGTCCTCCTACACCCAGGAGGAGCTCACCGAGAAGCGCCACAGCTATGAACTGGAGAAGTGCGGCGAAACCGTGCTGTGCATCGACTACAAGATGAGCGGCGTGGGCTCCAATTCCTGCGGGCCCCAGCTGCTGCCCCAGTACCAGCTCAACGACCCGACATTCGACTTCAACTTTACCCTGACTGTGGAATAAGCCGCCCCGTCCCCAGGGAGGGGAGGCGTGAAAAAGGCCTGCTGCCCTGTGCAGCAGGCCTTTTCTGTTGGGAACCAGGGGAGGTTTTCCACAGGGTTGGGGGGAAGGGGTGAAAAAAAGGCTGTCCCAGTGGGGACAGCCTTTTTTCAACGGATTGTTTTGTTACAGCATGGTGATGACGTGACGGGGGCAAGCTTCCACACACTTGCCGCAGGCGGTGCACGTTTGGGGGTCCACCTTGGCCACGCCGTTTTCCACGGTAATTGCGCCGAACTCACAGGTGCGGCTGCACTTGCCGCAGCCAATGCACCCGATGTTGCACACCTTCATGGTGTCCTTGGCCTTGTCGCAGTTGGAGCACTTCACCACAGTCTGTTTCTTCAAAGGCACCAGGGAGATGATCCCCTTGGGGCAGGCCGCCACGCACTGGGAGCAGCCCTTGCACTTTGCGGGGTCCACCCGGGCCAGGCCGTTGCAGATGGTGATGGCGCCGTATTCACAGGCCCGCTGGCAGTCGCCCAGGCCCATGCAGCCGTACCGGCAGGAGGTGATGCCCCCCATGAGGAAGGCCGCTGCCGAACAACTGGGGATGCCGTCGTACACCATCTTGTCGGTGGTGTTGTCGTAGCTGCCCAGGCAGTGGACCAGGGCGGTTTTGTACTCCATTTCCACGTCGCCGCCGCCCAGCAGCTGGGCGCACTTTTTGGCCACGTCCGCCCCGCCGGGGGAGCACAGGCCGGGCTTGGCTTCGCCCTTGGCCATGGCCGCCGCGTAGCCCGAGCAGCCGGAGAAGCCACAGGCGCCGCAGTTGGCGCCGGGGAGGATCTCCTCCAGGGCTTCGGCTTTTTCGTCCTTGGGCACTGCCATGACAATGGAGGCCACCGCCAGGATCACGCCTGCCAGCAGGCCGATGATGCCCACAATCAAGATGGGGGTGAGAATTTCCACAGCAGTCCCTCCTTACAGCAGATTGTCCACAACGCCGTTGAAGCCCAAAAAGCTCACGGCTACCAGGCTGGCTGCCACCAGGGTGATGGGCAGCCCTTTAAAGGTTTCGGGGATGTCACAGTTTTCCAGACGCTCCCGCACACCGGCAAACAGCACCATGGCCACCAAAAAGCCAATGCCCGAGCCAAAGGAGTTCACCAGGGACTGGAGATACCCAAAGGTGGGGTCTTCGGCGCCCTTTTCCAGCACCAGCATGGTCACGCCCAGCACAGCGCAGTTGGTGGTGATCAAGGGCAGGTAGATGCCCAGGGCGTTGTACAGGGGCGGCATATATTTCCGCAGGGCCGTTTCCAGCAGCTGCACCAGGGCGGCAATCACCAGGATGAACACAATGGTCTGCAAGTAGGCCAGGCCGTTAGGCACCAGCAGGAACGTGTACAGGGGCCAGGTCACCGCGGTGGCAATGACCATCACCACGGTCACGGCGCAGCTCATGCCCACGGCAGTGTCCAGCTTTTTGGAAACACCCAGGAAGGGGCAAATGCCCAGGAACTTGTTGAGCACATAGTTTTCTGTCAAAATGGCCGCCAGGAAAATGGCCACCAACGATTTGATCGTCTGTCCGTCCATCAGTGGGCAGCCTCCTTTCCATTATCCTTTTCCTGAAGCTTCTGGCAGGAAGCAGCCATGGGGCAGTTCTGGCAGCCGGTGGCTTCCGGCGCCTTGCCCTCTTTCGAGAGCTTGCCAGCCAGGGCAATGAGCATCCCGAACACGAAGAAGCCTCCGGGAGGCAGCAGGAAGATGATGATGGGCTCCATGAACCCGGAGAGCACAGGCAGCCCGAACACGGTGCCGGCGCCCAGCAGCTCCCGGATGATGCCCATGGCAAGCAAGGTGGCGGTAAAGCCCACGCCCATGCCCAAGCCGTCCAGCAGGGAGGGGAGCACCTTGTTCTTGCTGGCGAACATCTCCGCCCGGCCCAAGATGATGCAGTTTACAACGATCAGGGGCAGGAACACGCCCAAGGCCTCGTCCAAAGCGGGGGAGAAAGCCTGGATAAACAGCTGCACAATGGTGACGAAGCCCGCCACAATGGTGATGAAGGCGGGGATGCGCACCTTGTCGGGGATGACCTTGCGCAGCAGGGAGATCACCACGTTGGAGCACACCAGCACAAAGGTGGTGGCGGCGCCCATGCCGATGGCGTTGGAGGCGGCGGTGGTGACAGCCAGGGTAGCGCAGCAGCCCAGCACCAGGCGCAGCACCGGGTTTTCCTTAATGATGCCCTTGGTGAATTCCTGCCACAGGGAGGGGTATTTCTTTTCCACGGTCACGCGCCTCCTTTCACAGCGTAATATTGTTCAATGGCCTGGTTCACCGCATTGGTGACAGCGGTGGAGGTGACCGTGGCGCCGGTCATGGCCTCGATCTGGCCATCGGAGGGGGTCTGGTACTTCACCACAGAGAGGCCGCCTTCCGGGGCGGGTTGTAAGTACTGGTCCAAGAAGCTGGACTTGGTGGCGTTGGCGCCCAGGCCGGGGGTTTCGTCGTGGGAAAGGATCACCACGCCGGTGATGTTGCCCTCCACGTCGATGCCGGTCATGACGCTGACCGTGCCGCCGTAGCCGCTGGCGCCGGTTTCAAACACATAGCCGGCCAGCTCCCCGCCGGCAAGGCCCGTGTAGTAAGCACCGTCCTCCTGGGACTCGAAGGTATCCGCCTGGGGCAGGACGATCTTCCGGGAGGCCTCAGCGTTTTCCGCTTCCAGCTGGGCAATGCGGTCCCGGGTGAGCAGGTTGGTGCCCGCCAGGGCGGCGGAAACCACCACGCAGATGATAAACAGCACCGCTGTGGGGCGCAGGATGCTTTTGGCGTCCAGTTTCATCCTTTGGCGCCCCCTTTCTTGGCCTTGGGCAGGGAGCCGAAGGGCCGGGGCTTGATGGCCCGCTCGATCAGCGGGGTGAGGATGTTCATCAGAATGATGGAGTAGGAAACGCCTTCCGGCAGAGAGCCAAACTCCCGGATGAGCATGGTGATCAGCCCGCAGCCAAAGGCGAAGACGATCCGGCCCCAGAAGTACAGGGGGCTGGTTGTGTAGTCGGTTGCCATGAAGAAGGCGCCCAGCAGCAACCCGCCGGAGAGCAGGTCAAACAGGGGGTCGCGGCCCATCATCATGGAGAGCACCGCCACCGTGGCCAGGTAGGTCACCGGGATGACGGGGGAAATCACCCGCCGGACGATGAGATAGATGCCGCCCAGCAAGATGGCCAGGGCGCAGGTTTCGCCCAGGCAGCCACCGGTGTTGCCCAAAAACAGGTCCAGGTAGGAGGGCAGTTCCCCGCCGCCCTCTTTCAGGATGCCCAGGGGGGTGGCCGTGGTCACCGCGTCGGCAGTGGCGGCGTAGTCAAAGGGCTGCACCCAGTGGGTCATCCGGGAGGGGAAGGAGTTTAACAGGATGATCCGGGCAGTCAGCGCCGGGTTTACAAAGTTCTGGCCGATGCCGCCGAACATCTGCTTGACCACCACAATGGCCGCCACGCTGCCAAACACAGCGATGAGAGGGTTGATGGTCACCGGCAGGTTCAGCGCCAGCAGGATGCCTGTCACCACGCAGCTCAAGTCCCCCACGGTCTGGGGGCGCTTCATCACCCGGCGGGACAGGTACTCGCTGAGGATACAGGAGGCCACGCAGGTGAGGATGACCACCGCCGCCCGGAAGCCAAATAAGATCACCGAGGCGATCATGGCGGGGCAAAGGGCGATGATCACGTCCAGCATAATGTTCTGGGTGGTCCTCCCGCCGTTAAAATGGGGGGAGGAAGATACCATGAGTTTTTCCATTTATTTCTTACCTCCACTTCCGGCCTTGCGCACATAGCTTTTTCCCAGGCGGATGGCCTGCACCAGCCGCCGCCCTGCCGGGCAGGAGAAGGCACAGCAGCCGCATTCCATGCAGGCCATCACGTTCAGGGCCTTCAGACCCTCCACGTCTTTGCGCTCTGTGGCCTGTTCCAGCTTGGTGGGCATCAGGTTCATGGGGCAGGCGGCCACACACCGTCCGCAGCGGATGCAGGCGGTGGGCTGCCGCAGGGTGGCTTCCCGCTCATCAAAGGCCAGGATGGCGTTGTTCTGCTTTAAAATGGGCAGTTCATCGCTGGTGATAGCCACACCCATCATGGGGCCGCCCATGATCAGCTTTTTGGGTTCCGACTTGTACCCGCCGCAGAACGCCACCACGTCTTTGATAGGCGTGCCCACCGGCACAATGACGTTTTGGGGATGGGCAATGGCCGAGCCGTCAATGGTGACCCGCTTCAAAGTCAGGGGCATCCCGGTGCGCATATAGCTTGCCAAAAACGAAATAGAGCCTATGTTCATCACCAGGCATCCCACGTCTGCGGGAAGTTTGCCCTCGGGGACCTTCCGGCCGGTGCAGGCCTGCACCAGCACTTTTTCAGCGCCCTGGGGATAGCGGCTCTTCAGGGCCAGCACCCGCACTTCGTCCCGGGGGTCCCGCTTGGGGTCGTCGGCGATTTCGGTGAGCTTCTGGATCACGTCGGGCTTGTTGTCCTCCACAGCGATGATCACCCGCTGCACGCCCAGGATCTCTTTTACCTTGTACACGCCCTCCAGCACGTTGTGGCCGTTTTCCAGGGCCTCCCGGTGGTCGGAGGTGACGTAGGGCTCGCATTCCGCCACGTTCACCAGCAGGGTGTCGATCTGCTTGCCCTCGGGGACGTTGAGCTTCACGTGGGCGGGGAACCCAGCGCCGCCCAGGCCCACCAGGCCGGCAGCCCTGGCCGCGTTGGCCAGTTCTTCCTTGGTGGTGATGGGCGCGGGGGGATGGATCCCCGGGTCTTTTTCCATGGCCCCGTCCGACTCCACCACCACGGCTTGGGTCATCTGCCCGCCGGTGAGCATCACCGTGGTGATGTCCGTCACCGTGCCGGACACAGAGGAGTGGACCGGGACGCTCATATACGCTTCGTTGTCGCCTACCACAGTGCCCACATAGACGTGATCACCCTTTTTCACCGTGGGGATACAGGGGGCGCCAATGTGCTGCTGCATGGGTAAAATGACCTTTTCCGGAGGCGGCATGGTGGCCGTGGGGGTGTCCCAGGTATTTTTGTGATGGGGCACCGGCGCTCCGCCATGGGTGCGGAAAGGATGTTTAGGAAACTCCATAGCTTCATTCCAGCCTTTCGTTCTAAAAGCCCCGCGCCCATAAAGGGACGGGGGCCTATTTAAAATCATTGTACCTGAAAAACAGAAAACCTGCAAGATAAATAAAAGATTATCAATGTTTTTGCCAGTTTTCGGGGCAAGGGGCTTCCCAAGGCAGGGCTCTGCAAGGA
>CAJFMJ010000068.1 GCA_904391645.1 uncultured Neglectibacter sp. | reverse complement strand
CACTTGGCCCAGGCGCTCGTCCCACACCACGTGAAGCTGGGGGTCCTCCTGTTCCAGTTCCCGCAGCTGGCGCAGGGCCGTGTGGACGTCGCACCCCTGGGGCAGCAGCACCCGGTAGCGGAGGACCGGCTCCAGGGCCGGGGAAACCCCATCTGGTTCCGCTCCCAAGCCCTCCCCGGGGTAAGAATCTTCCAGGCCTGTGACTGCCACCACATCCCCTGGCAAGGCAGTTTCCACCAGCTGAAATTTGGCCCCGCTGTACAGCCGCAGCTGATCCGCTTTGGCTGCCCACTCCTTCCGGGCGTCGGGACGGGAGGAAAGCTCCTCCTTGACCTTCAGCTCCCCGCCGGTGACCTTCAGCCAGGTCAGGCGGGCACCGGAATCGTCCCGGGTGATTTTAAAGACCCGGGCGCCAAACTCCGGCTGCTGGGGCAAGGGCTGGGTAAACCGCTCCAAGGCGGCCAGCAGGGGCTCCACCCCCTCCAGTTTCAAGGCTGCACCAAACAGGCAGGGGAACAGCTCCCGCCGGGAAACTGCAGCTGCCAACTGGGCGTCGGTGGGGCTTTCCCCCTGGGTGACCGTTTCCAAAAGCTCCTCGTTGCACAGGGCCAGATCCTCTTCCGCTTGGGGGTCCTCCAGATCCACACATCCAGACCCAAACCGGCGGCGCAGCTCTTCCATGCGGGCAGCCCGGTCTGCACCGGCCAGATCCATTTTATTCAAAAACAAAAACACCGGCACATGGTAGCGCTCCAGCAGCCGCCACAGAGTTTCCGTGTGGCTCTGGACACCGTCTGTGCCGCTGACCACCAAGATGGCATAGTCCATCACCTGCAAAGCACGCTCGGCCTCGGCGGAAAAGTCCACGTGCCCCGGGGTATCCAGCAAAGTAAACTGGGCGTGGGGCAGCTTTAAGACCGCCTGCTTGGAAAAAATGGTGATGCCCCTAGCACGCTCCAAGGCATCCGTATCCAGGAACGCATCCCGGTGGTCCACCCTTCCCAGTTTCCGCAGTGCCCCTGCCTGGTACAGCATGGCCTCGCTCAAGGTGGTCTTCCCCGAGTCCACATGGGCCAATATCCCGATGACTAGCCGTTTCATTCCGCGATCCCCCTGTGTGTTGCATCCATAAACTTTGCTTATTATACCCTAGTCAGCCTTTGCCGGCAAGCATTTGTGGAAAACCACCTTCTCAAAAATAAAAGCGGGCCGCCACAAGCGAGACCCGTTTCCATCCATCCGTTTTGTTTACATAATTTGAGCACCGTTGAGATACCCGCAGAGAGTGATGCCCAAAAGCACTGCCTCGCCGCCCAGGATGCCATCCCGGAAAGCCGGCCGTTTTTCCGTGAACTTTGCCAAAAACAAAAACAACACAAAGCAGCAGGAAAGGTACCGCCCAGCACTGAGCAGCCAGGAAAGAGAGTACGTGGCCACAAAGTACGCCCCGCCATACACCAGCAAGCTGGCCCGGTGGCATTTTTTACAGGCAGCCCAAAACAGCAGGGTCAAAAACGCCCCAAACAGCGCCAGCGCCGGAAACCAGGTGGACCATCCAAAGGAATTCCCCAGGTTCCCCACAAAGTTACGGAACACGTATTCCACCACATGGGGCATCCACTGGAACCCTTGGTACCAATGCTCCTGGTGGGTGACAAAGGCAAAGGGGGCGCCGTCCACCACCTGGTTGAGCAGCAAGTAACAGCCGGTGCCCAAAAGGGGCATCAGCACAAAGGGCAGCCTCACCAAAATACCTTTCCAGCACCTGCACAAGGACTTTCCCACGGGAGCCTTCAAGGGTTTTTCCCGCTCCAGCAGCTCCATCGCCCCCACAAGGACCACCAGCACACCGGTCATCCGGGTGAGGGCAGCCCCCACCCCCAACAGCCCGAACAAGAACCACCTCCCCCGCAGGGCGTAATAGCAGGCGCCGGCGGTGGTAAGCAGGAACAGGCCCTCCGTCATCATCGTCCCCGAAAAGAAGGAAAAGGGAAACAAAGACAGGAAAAGCAGGGTGTCTTTTGCCACCCGGGGATTATAGCACTGGGCTGCCAACTGATACACGTAACAGCTACCCCCTGCTGCACACAGGGTGGAGAGGGTAACGCCGGCTAACAAGGTGTTGGGAATCACCAAGCGCAGCAAACGGGTAGCCCAGACGAAACCAGGGAAAAACACCAAAAACAGGTGCTGGCCGTTCTCTCGATAGCCGGTATAGCCTTTTTCCACCAGCTGCACATAGTGGTAGCCATCCCAACGCTGGCAAAGCCGTTGAAAACAATCCTGGAAAGTACTTTCCCCACTTGTGAGGACCATGGCGGCGAACAAACCCACGGCCAAAAGCCCCAAGCGGAACCCCCAAGCAGCCAAAAAGACTTTCCAAGTCGCCGCGGCCCGGCAGGAAGGCACTTGCTCCTCTTCGCTTTGAAAATGAGCGGCCCTCTTCCCAGGCAAGGGAAGCTCCACTCCACAAGCCACCAGGCACCTGTAAACCAACAGCCCAACTAACAGGAACAGGACAACCCAAACAAGCACGGGGAGCATCGGCCTCCCTCCTTTCCTACTCTCCAAGGCCAAACATGGCCCTGCCCTACCGGCGCACATTCCCGGGGGTAGATAGTATGATTATACCTGAAAGCCACTCCCAGGACAAGGGGCCTTTTGGAGGGCCTCCCTGCCAAACGGCAAAGCCCCCAGGACTGCATTCCATCCTGGGGGCTTTGTTTAAAATTTGCTTGGTGGACCATCAGGGACTCGAACCCCGGACCGACCGGTTATGAGCCGGCTGCTCTAACCAACTGAGCTAATGGTCCAAACCAGGGACCGCAACGTCCCCTCTCGGCAACGGCCAGCCGTCGCGAAACTATGATACCACGTTCCCACTGGTTTGACAAGGGGGAACCCGGTATTTTCTCCGGGAGGGTCATGCCTTTTGAGGGAAGGGGAACCGGAAGTCCTGCGCCTTGTCGATCAGGAAAGAGGAAATGGTCACAGTGACCAGCGAGAAGGCGATGCGGCTCACCGGGATATAGCTCAGCGACAGCACCAGCACCGTCAGATCGGTGAACAGGTAGGCAAAGGAAAGGCGGCACTTGGACACCTTGGAGATGACCAAGGCCAGGGCGTCGTCCCCGCCGCTGGACCCGCCCTGCCGGACGATGATCCCCACACCAATCCCCACAAACAAAGCCCCCAGCACAGCCGCCACCAAGGGATGCCCGGAAAGGTCCGGCAGCATAGGCGGGAATTGCTCCCAAAGCTTGTAGAACAGGGACACGCTCAACGTGGAGAGGATGGAAGTGCGGATAAACCCAGCCCCCAGATATTTCAAGGCCAACAGGTAACAGGCAATGTCCAGCACCGGGGTGATGTAAGCCGGCGAGATCCTCAACCAATGCTCCAAAAGCAGCATCCCGCCGATGACGCCGCCCTCGGTGATGCCCACCTGCTGGTGGACGTTGTGGATGCCAAACGTGCAGATAGCCGCCCCCACGAGGATCCACAAAATATTTTTCACAGAAAGCCCCTGGAAAAGCTTTGCCTTCCAGCGAATGATCGTACGCACACTAAAACCTCCTTGTATTCTCCGCTTTCAAGAGTATAATAAAGGATATAGTAACTATAGAGTCAAGGTGGTTTTATGGAAAATCTTTTCTCCATTGGGGAACTTTCCCGCTATCAGAACATTTCCAAACAGACGCTGATCTTTTACGACAAGACTGGGGTATTCCACCCAGCCTATGTGGATCCGTCAAACGGCTACCGTTACTACAGCGCCAGCCAACTGGACGAGCTGGACACCATTTTGATCTTGAAAAAGAGTGGGCTCTCTTTGCAGAAGATCAAAGAGCTTTTGAGCCATTACACCACCCAGAGCAGCCTGAAGGTGTTAAAAAGCCAGCTGGGGGTCATCGACCGGCAAATGGAGGAGCTCCGCCTGGTGCGCAGCAGGCTTTCCCAGCGCTGCGCCCAACTGGAAGG
The DNA here is from genome assembly GCA_904391645.1 of uncultured Neglectibacter sp. Taxonomy (GTDB): domain Bacteria; phylum Bacillota; class Clostridia; order Oscillospirales; family Acutalibacteraceae; genus Acutalibacter. The sequence goes on along the minus strand of CAJFMJ010000068.1, from coordinate 5,226 downwards.
GGCTAACCTCCACCAAGAGGGTCCCAGGGTGGAGGAAATGGAAGAGCAATATGTGCTCACCCGGCCAGTGGAACCGCCTTTCACCCTACGGGAGATCAGCATTGCCACCAAACAGTGCTTTGCCCAGGCGTTCCAAGAGTCGCTGCCCATTTTCTTTCAAAGCGGGGTGCGGGTCCCGCTGGAGAGGATCCTCCGGGGGGATTACACCCAGGCGGACCTGGTCTTCCTCCCCACGGAAAAAACCGGACGGGCAAGCAACATCCAGCTGCTCCCGGCGGGGCGGTGTGCCGCCATTTACCACCGGGGGGATTACCTGTCCATCGGGGCATCTTACGAAAAGCTGCTGGCCTTCTGCCGGGAGCAGGGGTTGGCGGTGTCCTCCGACTCCTACGAGTTCTGCATCAACGATTACATCACCACCGGCGACGAAAGCGAATACCTGACGAAAATCGTCTTTTATGTGGAAGAGGAAGAGTGCCATGGCCAACATTGAATTTGGGGACCTGATCCAGCTCAACCACCTGCTGAAGGTGAAAAACACCCGCTATCACCTGGCATACAAAGACGGAACCACCGCCTGCATTGAGCCTCCCGGCGCCTGCTGCCTCACCCCTGCTATGACCCGGGATGCCTTTTCCTGCATCCGGGATTTTTACGGGGAACGGAGAATGTGTGTCCACTTTTCCCAGGACGGGCTGACTTTTACCCTGGAATAACCCTCACACAAAACAAGCTGCCTGCACCCTTTCGTGGGTCAGGCAGCCTGTTTTTACGGGCTTATATAGGACAAATGTTGGTTACAGGGAAAGTTTTGCGGGCACGGCAGGAATCCCGGCGGAATTGCACAGGTTCATGGCATACCAGCCCGTGGTGGCCAGGCACACCTGGGTGGGCACTCCTGCCTGGATGGCTTCCCCTTCCAGGACGACCCGGTCCCCCTGGGCCTTGGCAGAAAGCTGGTCCGCCGGCAGCTCTTGGCCGTTCTGGAACACCTGCAGGCCTCCCAGCCTTGCGGGGTCAGCCTGGATGCCATCGGGTAGGAGGGAACGCAGTTCCAAGCCCTCCCCGGCGTGGTCAAATTGCAGGGTCAGCTTGCCCTGTTCCAACTCTCCCCCAGCCAGGCGGGGAGCGTCGCACAGGACGTTCTCCCCATAGACGCGGTTCTCTGCCAACAGGGCCAGCCGGTAACCCACCGGCTGCTTCTTCTTGGGGTGGATGTCAAACGCCATACCCACGTCACCAATGGAGGCCATCCCCGTGTGGGGAACCGTATCCGCTGTGTGCTGCTGGGCCTCCCGGACAATGGCGTAGGGCGTGCCCTTGCACATCATCCAGTGATCCAGGGGCGCCAACTGCACAAAGAAGAAGGGCAGCTCTTCCTCCCACAGATCCCGCCAGTTCTGGATCAACGCCGGGAACAGGGTGCGGTAACAGTCCGGGTGGGCATCGCCGTCGGACTCGCCCTGGTAATAGATCACACCCCGCAGGCCATAGGGAGCCACCTGGGACAGCATGGCCCGGTACAGGGCGCCGGGACAATGCTCGTTCTTTGGCCCCATCACAGGCACCATGGGGCCTGTGGGCGGCTCAATGCCCAGCTCTTTCAGTTTCTCCCCCATCTCCTCCGGCTTGGTACCGAACATCATTAAATCGTTAAAGGGGTCGGCCAAAATGTCGGTGCGGAAATTGCGGGGGTTTTCCCGGAACTGCTTGTCATAGGCTTCCAGGTCCAGGCCCTCCACCGCTTTGGCATACTCGTCCAGGTACGCTTGTCCACCGCCCGCCTGGATGTGGGCTTCGTCCATCCAGGAACAGGCCGCCGTGCCGCCCCAGTTACAGCCCACAATGCCCACCGGCACCCCTTGGCTTCTCTGGAGCTACTTGGCAAAATAGTAGGCCACTGCAGAGAAGTACTCCAGGTTTTCCGGGTTGCACCGGCGCCAGAAGGCGTAGGCTTTGTCATAGGGGGCCTCGTCAATCTGCTCTGGGTAGGACACCTCGGGATAATCAAAAAAGCGGATAGCGCTGTTCTCACAGCCGGGGGCCTCCTCTTTCATGTCCCGGTCGTGGCGCATATAGAACTCCATGTTGGACTGGCCCCCAGCCAGCCAGACTTCCCCCACCTGGACGCCGGTATATGTCTTGGTTTCCCCCTGGGAAGAAACCACCATGGTTTCCTGGAAGGACACCCGGAGCGGCCCGCACTGGGCAATCCAAGCGCCGTCTTCCCCAGCAGTGGCAGAAGCCGACTTCCCCTGGACCGTCACTGTCACCTGGGCACCAGGGGCTGCCGTCCCCCAAACAGGGAGCACTTTCCCCTGCTGGAGGACCATATCATTTCCAAAAATCCGTGCTACTTGCAACATCACACTACCTCCCTTACAAATCCATATCAGTATACCACACCTTCTGCCCTGAGGCAACGAAGCAAAGCCTTTCAAAAACAAAGGGAGAAAGCCGGCCCTTTTAACCGGCTCTCTCCCAACAGGGGGGTCACCCCACCAATTTTTTCACCAGATCGGTCACCCGCTGGGCGCACTCCTCCAGATCCTTCCGGGTGATGGGATAGGCAGCCTGGGGGTTGTGCAAGGCATCCATCAGGTTTTGATGGTCCAGAGGGCTGCCGGGCATATGGATATCGTTGCCGGCCTGGATGGAACCGGCAGCGCAGGCCACCGGGTGCTTGGTATGCATGGCCCCTGCCAAGGAGGCTATGACCCAATCGGTCATCACCATGCCCTGGAAACCCCACTCCTGGCGCAGCACGGTCATGATCAGATCCCGGCGCTGGGAGGTGTGCTCCCCGTTGACCAGGTTGTAGGAGGTCATCAGGGCGTGGGGCTGGCTCTCCTCCACAGCGATCTGGAAGCCCTTCAGGTAAATATCCCGCAGGGCCCGCTCGCTGAGGATGGAGTTGGACAGCATCCGGTTGGTTTCCTGGCTGTTGCAGCAGTAGTGCTTGATGGTGGTCCCCCGCCCGGGGTGCTTCTGCACACCTTGGGTGATGGCAGCGGTAACCTTCCCGGCGATCAGGGGATCTTCGGAATAGTACTCAAAGTTCCGGCCGCACAGGGGGCTGCGGTGGATATTCAAGGCAGGGGCCAGCCACAGGTGTACCCCAAAGCGCTCCATCTCCTGGCCCACCAAGTCGCCGCAGGCTTCGCACAAGGCCAGGTTCCAGCTTTGGGCCAAAGCGGTGCCGATGGGAAGGGCGGAGCAATACTGATGGAGCACCTGCCTGTGACGCTCCGGCAAAGCTTCCCCGGCCCCCAGGCCCTCCAGGGCATCCTCCTCCATAAAATCGGCAAATCCGGGGGGCATGGTATCCCCCAGAGGATAGACGCCGTTTTCATCCTGTCCGTAATCCCGACTCAGGCGCAGCCCTGCGGGGCCGTCAGCCATGACCAGCACCGGCAGCCCCTTTTCTTGGAAGCGGCCGGTGGTTTCCCCAGCAGCGCCCACCACGTGGATCCCTGCGCTGCCAATGACACTGTCGCTGCCTTGGTCCCGGAAGCCGCCCAAACACACATAGGCCAGCTCTTCATCGGAGAGGGACGCAACCAGCCGGCGGATCTCCTGGGAGATTTCCGGCTGGGCAGGGATGGGCTTGGGCTGGTAGGCTTCTGGCTTCACAGGGAACACCGGCACGCCCGCCAGGTCCTCCTGCCCACGGAAGGGGTTTTCCGGTTTCCAATCTACAAAGTCCGGCTTGCCTCCCACATGGGACAGCTGCCGCACCGTGACCTCCCCCTCCAGGCGGACCACACCGCACAGCTGGGTATCCCGGCTGGAAGTGCCCAGGCGCAGCAGATAGTCGCCGGCCTCCAAGATGGAAGCGGCGGTGGATTCGTCAAAGGAGGCAAGGCTCTCCAAAGCGAAGGCGAGGGTGAGGGCTTCCTCCTGGCCGGGAGCCAGCTGGCCTGTCTTTTCAAAAGCCGCCAGCACCTGGTAGGGCTGGTCCAGCTTGCCGCTGGGCAAGGATACGTACAGCTGCACCACCTCTTTGCCCAGGGCAGCGCCTGTGTTCTTCACGGGGACGGTGACACGCACCTGGGTGCCCGCCACCTCCACCTGGGGCTGACCCACCTCAAAGGTGGTATAGCCCAGCCCAAAGCCAAAGGGGAACAAAGGCTCTTTGCCCACCGAGTCAAAATAGCGGTAGCCCACGTAGATACCCTCGTTATAGCGGGTATCGTCCAGCTGGGCAAACTCCCCCACGGAGCAATACTCTTCCCACTTGGCCCAGGTGGAAGCCAGTTTCCCGGAGGGATAGGCTTTGCCCAGCAGCACATCGGCAAAGGAATCCCCGATGGTCATACCCGTCTGGGAAAGCAGCAGGATATTCTCCACTTCCATCACCGGGGACAGGTCCACCACGCCGCCCACATTGAGCACCAGCAGGAATTTCTCATACTTCTCCCGGCAGGCCAGGATATCACGGACCTCTGTTTCTGTCAGCTGGAAATCGCCAGGGGCAGGCTTGCGGTCCGAGCCCTCCCCGGAAATGCGGCCCACCACATAGACCGCCGCTTCTCCCTCGCCGGAAAGGGGCAGCTCATACTCCGGCTCGGGCATCACAGCGCCCATGCCAAGCACCAACGCTGGAACGCCCATGGCTTTTGCCTGCTGTTTAATTCCCGCCACAAACTCTTTATGGGCCTGGACACGGATCTCCTCATAGGCGTCCATCCAGGGCGAGGTGGTGACGGTGAACCCAGCATTCTGGAGGCCTTCCTCCACAGTGACATAGTGGCGCACATTCACATCCCCAGAGCCTGTACCTCCCTTGATGGTTTCCCGGGCGCCGCTGCCATACAAGGCCACCTTGCAGGGGCTTTCCAACGGGAAGCTCCCATCGGACTTCAACAAGACCATGCACTCTGGCGCAAAACTGCGAAGTGCCGCTTGATGTTCCAATTCATACGGTTCCATAAGCAAATTGCTCCTCCTTTACCTATCAAAAACAACCTTACCCGTTTATTATAAAGGAGATTCCCAAAAACTTCCACACCTTTCTGATGGAATCTGGCACTTTTCAACGGATGGCCCCCTGTAGCAAAAAGCCCTTCTCTCCCAAAACCAGGGAAAGAAGGGCTTTTCCATGGGAAGCTTATCCATGGGAAGAGTCACCCAGGGCCTCCAGCTCCTCCGGGGAAGGGATGGAAGTCTGGGCGCCTGGCCGGGTAACCACCACATCGGACACACGGGAGGCAAACCGGGCTGCTG
>CAJFMJ010000067.1 GCA_904391645.1 uncultured Neglectibacter sp. | reverse complement strand
ACTTTTAGCAGATACGTACCATTCCCTCCAGGCACTGGTGGACAACGTGGAGGATGGGGACTTGTATGACGTGTTCCTTTTGGATATGGAACAGCCGGATGCAAGGGAATTGGGGCTGGCCTACAGGCTTCGGAAAAAGCTTGGGCAGGCGGTGGTGTTGGTGGTGACTTCCTGCAGCAGCCTGGCCTTTACTGCGGAAAGCGCCCAACTGAAGGTATCCCGCTATGTAGACCGCCGGGCACTGGATACTGCATTGCCAGAGGCGCTTTCCCATGCAGCCTTGGAGGCGGAAACCCAGCAGCCCTACTATCTGTTGGTGACCTATTACCACGATGTGGCCCGGGTGGCTTATCCGGACATCCAGTATGTCCATCGGGTGGACCGGGCTACCTATATCGCGGCGGTGGGGGGAACTTCCCTGCGGGACAGCCGTTCTCTGAGCCAGGTGTTCCAGGCTTTGGATGACCCCCGGTTTCAGTATATTGAGCGTGGCTGCTTTGTGAACCTGGACCATGTCGCCGGGATTTGTGGCAAAGAGGTTTGCCTGAAAAGTGGGGAGAGGCTGCCAGCTAGCAGCGTTCAGCTTGCCAAAGTACGGGAAGAGCTCCTTGGCCTGTGGGGTGGGGAGGGGAAAGCCCTTTTCGATGAAGAATAAAACGGGTATAAAGCGCTGGTTTGTCAAAAAAGGGGCTGTTGCATCCTGCAGCAGTCCCTTTCCTTATGGTATGTAAGGTTCTTATTTTAAAATCCCACATTCTCCAATGCGGCGGGCGATGGCCGCCAGCTCTTCGGGGGGACGTACCAGGGCAAACCGGACATACCCCTCGCCCAGCGAGCCAAAGGCAGCGCCAGGGGTGCACACCACCCCGCAGGCGTCCACGAGAGCTTCGCAAAATCCCGCAGAGTTGTTTTCCCAGCGGGGAGGCAGCTTTGCAAAGACAAACATGGTGCCCTGGCTGTCCTCCACCGGCCAACCGGCTTCCCGAAGACCGCCGCACAGGGCATCCCGGCGCTTGCGATATTCCTCGCACTGGGCCAACGTGTATTCCCTGGGAGTGTTCAACGCCTGGATGGCTACCCGCTGTAAGGGCAGGAACACGCCAAAGTCCAGCTGGGAGCGCATCAGGTTCAGAGCGGATACCAGCTCCCGGTTGCCCACAAAGAAGGACAGCCGTGCGCCGGTCAAATTAAAGGATTTGCTCAGGGAGAAAAATTCGGCGCCCACCTCTTTGGCCCCTGGGAGGGACAGGAAGGAGAAGCCGCTCTCTTCCGAGAACACGATGTCCGAATAGGCGTTGTCGTTGATGATGAAAAAGCCGTACTGCTTGGCGTATTGGATCAGCTCCTGATAGAAGGAGCGGGGAGCAATGGCGCCAGTAGGGTTAGAAGGGTAGGAGGTGACAATGTACTTGGTCCGTGCCCAAGTTTCTGCCGGGATCTTGTCCAGCTGGGGCAGGAAGCGGTTTTCCCGGGTCATGGGGTAAAATTCCAACTGTGCTTCCCCAAAATAGGCGCCTGCTTCAAAGACGGGGTAGCCGGGGTTGGGCAGCAGTACCACATCCCCGGGGTTGCAAAGGGCCATCCCCAGATGTCCCATACCCTCCTGGGTGCCGTGGACAGCCAGCACTTCCGTGTCAGGATCCACCTGTGCCTGGTAGCGGCGCTGGTAATAGTCAGCTACCGCCTGGCGCAGTTCCGGGTAGTCCCGCAGGGTATAGCGGTAGTTTTTCGGGACGAGGGACTCTTGGGAGAGTACGTCCATCACCTGCTGGGGCGGGTGGAAATCGGGGGTGCCCACGGAGAGATTGAAAATCTCCCGTCCTTGCTTTTGATATGCTACCACTTTCCGCTCAATGGCAGAAAAGATTCCCTCCTGGAAATGATTCAGCCGTGTTGCCTGTTTTGCCATGACCATTGCCTCCGTTTCCCTGAAATCTCCTAGATACATTCTACTATTTCATCAGTGTAATCAGTTTGGGGCGGGATGTCAACCATTTCCCGCCCCAAACTTTCCTGATTGATCAAAAGAGCAGTGCACTTTCCAAAGGGAGTGCCCTGCTCTTTTTTTTTAGAAACTTTATTTTTCCGCTGCTTTGTTGATGCAGTTGATGGCGTTCAAGCTGCGAGGGTAGCCGATGTAGGGAAGGCATTGGGAAACCACTTTCACCAGGAATTCTTTAGAGTTTCCCAGGTTCATGTTGCCTTTGGCGTGTGCCGTCAATTGGGGTTCGCAGCCTCCCTGGGCTGCCAAGTAGCAAAAGGTGACCATTTCCCGCTGTTTGAGATCCAAACCTGTGCGGGTGTAGTAATCGCCAAAACAGTTGGCCGCCAGCCAGCGGTTTATATGCCCTGCTTTCCAGGCTTCCAGCATTTGGGGGCCGAAAATCGCGGCTTGAGTCTGTGCCCCTTTTTCCAGACGGTCTTCCAGGGTCGTGGTGGCTTGGCCCTCCAGGGGCAGCGGGACTCCGCGGCTTTTCAGCAGTTCATTGGTGGCAGTGAGGAAGGGCAGCACCCGTCCCATGCCCAAATAGTCCACCGCCTGGTAAACCACCTCTTTTACCATGACCGGTGTAACGCCAGCCTCCAAAGCAGCGGGCAGTTCTTCCCGGAAGGCATCGATGCCTTGACATCCCAGCAGGGTGGCTAAGATTGCCAGGTGCCTAGTGCAATCTTCCAACTGCTGGCCGGGTTCCGTAGGGACTTCTTCAAAAGCGAAATGTTCAAACCGTTCTGCAAATTCCGGGTCGGTGGCTTTCAAATCCAGCACAAAAATTCCTCCTTTATTTCACAGTCCACACTTGTTCGGCCCCGGCGGACAGGGGCGTATTCTGGGCCATCACACCCACCAGCTTGTGGGGGACATAGGGCTCCTCTAAATAGGCGGTTTCCTCCGGGGTGAGGTGCAGGTCCACCGCCTTGGCCGCCCCTTGGATGTGGTGCGGCTTGGTGGCGCCCACCACCGGTGCGGTGACCTTTTGCAGCAGCCAGGCAAGAGAGATCTCCGTCATGGTGACTCCCCGGCGTTCGGCCAGTTGTGCCACCCGCTGGAGGATCACCCCGTCCTGTTGGGCTGTGGCATCATACTTGAATTTTGCATAGCTGTCCTCCTGGAGCCGCTTGGAGCTCTCCCCAGGGTGTTTGGAGAGCCTGCCTCCAGCCAGAGAGCTGTAGGGTGTCATGGCAATGTTGTCCTCTGCACAGAGCTTGGCCATTTCCCGCTCCTCTTCCCGGAAGATCAGGTTGTAGTGCCCCTGGATGGATACAAATTCAGGAAAGCCCCCTCGCTGGGCCAGGGCGTTGGCCTTTGCCAGCTGGTACGCATAGCAGTTGGAAATGCCCACATACCGCGCCTTGCCTGCCTTCACTGCTTTGGAGAGCCCCTCCATGATCTCGTACAGCGGGGTGGTGTAGTCCCACATATGATAGATGTACAGGTCCACATAGTCCATGCCCAGGTGTTGCAAGCTCCTGTCCAGAAAGTTTTCCACGTGCTGCTGTCCCGTTACGCCTGCCGCGATCTCCTCTGGGGAGCGGCCGGGGAATTTGGTGGCCACCACCACGTCTTCCCGTTTGGCGAAGTCCCGCAGCGCCCGGCCCAGATAGGCTTCGCTGGTGCCGTTTTGATATCCGATGGCTGTGTCGAAAAAGTTGATCCCCAGTTCCAAAGCCTGCTGCAGGACCTCCCGGGAGTGCTCCTCGTCAATGGTCCAGCTGTGCTGCCCTGTGTGGGGGTCCCCAAAGCCCATGCACCCCATACAGATGCGGGAAACCGTCAAGTCGGAATTGCCAAGTTTCGTGTATTCCATCCTGTCGCTCCATCCTTTCGTCCTTTGATAAGGTAAGTGTATCCCTTTCGGAAAACCTTGTCCAATACTTCTTGCATATCCAGTTCTATATAAAAAAAGTATCGTCCCAGGCAATGCGGGACAAAGGGCGGGCCAGTCTTGAAAATCACAGGGCGGTATGGTAGAATATCTGTAATTGCCTGGCTGATCAAAAGCGGTGTTGGGCGGATAGCGCCCTTTGGGGAAAAGCCGGCAGGGAGCAAGGGGATTGGGAGGAGCACCCGCGGCGGAAAGGGTTCTGCCGCGGCACCAAGTTTTTTAAAGGAGCGCGCAATATGGCAAGAGAACGGTACCTGCACAACGCAGGGGAAGATACGATTCATGCAAACGAGATCAAACTGGTCACCGCCAAAGACAAGCGGAAAAACTGGTGGTATTACCACAAGTTCCACCTGCTCATCGGGATCATCGCTGTAGCCCTGGTGGGGAATTTTGTTTACTCCATTGCAACGAAAGTGGATCCCGACTACACCATCGCACTGCTCACCTCTTACTCCATGCCTGAAAACGGCCTAACCCAGCTGGAAGAGTGCATCACCCCCTATGCAGACGACCGCAACGGCGACGGCAAAGTGGTGGTCCGGGTTTCCAACTACGTGTTCTCTCAGGACACCAGCGACTACACCCAGCAGGAGGCTTCTTTGGTCCGTTTCATCGCGGATGCAAATGAGAACCAGTCCATTATCTACCTCCACGATGAGGATGGATTTGAGGCGTTGGCATCTTCGGACAATCTGGAGGGCTTTTTCCAGTATAACGATGGGACTGCCATGCCCCAGGGGGCCGACGATTTTGAAAACGCCATGGTTTCCTGGGAGGAAGTCAAGGCCTTTGACGAGTTTGTCCCCCAGACAACGGAGGGCGATCTGTACGATTCAGACATCTTACAGGAGCTGTATGGCAGGCTGCGGGTTTCTCTGCGTGCCGCGGAAGGCAGTTCCATCGAGAAGGATGAGAAAGATCTGGAGTACTACGACGACTGTATGGCTCTGTTCCAGCGCTTGAAAGATGGAGAAGTTCTGTCTGATGGCGTTGCAGCTGAGGAAAATTCTGTGGTGGAAGAAGGATAAAACATGGGACCGGTAACGATTTTCGACTCCACCCTGCGGGATGGCGCCCAGGGTACGGGGATCGCCTTTTCCCTGGAAGACAAGCTGCAAGCAGTGCGCCTGTTGGACCAAGTGGGCGTCCAGTATGTAGAGGCGGGGAACCCCGGCTCCAACCCAAAGGACGCGGAGTTTTTCCACCGGGCAGGGGGGCTTGCCCTGAAACAGGCCAAACTGGTTTCCTTTGGGAGCACCCGACGGAAGAATATCCCTGTGTCGGAAGACTCCAACTTGGCTGCCATTTTGGCTGCGGGGACGCCGGTTTGCTGTGTTTTCGGCAAGTGCTGGAAGTTCCATGTGGACCGGGTGTTGGAAACCACTTACCAGGAAAATTTTCAAATGATTGAGGAAAGCTGCCGGTTTTTAAAATCCCATGGCCGGGAAGTGATCTTCGATGCAGAGCATTTCTTTGACGGCTGGAAGGATGACAAAGCCTTTGCCATGGAGGCGGTGCGGGCTGCTGTCCGGGGCGGTGCGGATATGGTGTGCCTTTGCGATACCAACGGCGGCGCTTTCCCCCATGAGGTGGAGAAGGTCGTCAAGGAAGTGGTGACGAAGCTCCCGGTGCCTGTGGCGGTCCACTTTCACGAGGACTGCGGCATGGCCACCGCCAACTCCATTGTAGCTGTGCAGGCAGGGGCTTCCCAGGTCCAGGGAACGTTGCTGGGCTTTGGGGAGCGCTGTGGCAACGCCAACCTGTCTGCCATTATCCCGGATTTGCAGCTGAAGCTGGGGATCCCCTGTATCCCCCAGGAAGAGATGATGCACCTGACCCATCGGGTCCGAGAGCTGGCATCCATTGCCAATGTGGACTTGCCCGCCTGGATGCCCTATGTGGGGGAGAACGCCTTTGCCCACAAAGCGGGGATGCACGCTGCCGGGGTGTTGAAAACTCCCCGGTCTTTCGAACACGTAGACCCCTACCTGGTGGGGAATGCCCGCCGGTTCCCTGCCTCGGAGATGTCCGGCAGGGCAGTGGTTTTGGAAAAGGTGAAGGGGATCTTCCCAAAGCTGAGGCTGGATTCCCAAGAGGCCCGTACCTTGCTCCAAGAGCTGAAAGAGCTGGAGTCGGAAGGTTACCAGTTTGAAGGGGCGGATGCTTCCTTCGAGCTGCTGGTGCGCAAACGCTTAAAACCGTTCCCGCCCTTTTTTGAACTGCTGTATTACCACATTTACACCGACTACAGCGACGGCAGCGACCGGGGCGCCAGTGCCACGGTCAAAGTCCGGGTGGGCGGGGAGATCCAACTGATGGCTGCCGAAGGGAACGGCCCCGTCAATGCCTTGGACCAGGCTCTGCGCAAGGCTTTGGAAATCTTTTATCCCGTGTTGTCCCAGGTGAAGTTGAGCGACTACAAGGTGCGGGTGCTGGATAGCAAAAACGCCACTGCTGCCGGCGTGCGTGTTTTGATCACTTCCAGCGACGGGGAAGGTACCTTCACCACAGTGGGCGTTTCCGGGGACGTGGTGGCCGCCAGCTGGAAAGCCTTGGAGGACTCTATGGAATACCTGCTGCTCAAGGCTTTTTCTAAGGAGCAGGGGGAGTAAGCTGGCAAATGGACGATTTTTGGGAGGCCTTTCTCCAAGAAATGGCCCTTCATACGGGAGAAAAAATCCTGTTTTTGGGATTGAATTTTTTTCTGGAAGTATCTATAATGAAAAGGAAGAGGCTGCCTTACCACAGGTTTTGGGCAGAGGCTGCCCCGGCCTCAGATGCTTTAGCGAAGGAGTGTTTGAATTGAAATTAGGTGTACTTACCAATGTGATCGGCGAGACCCCATTGCCGGAGGCTCTGGCCTATTTTAAATCTTTGGGCGTCCAGATGGTGGAGATCGGCTGCGGCGGTTATCCCGGCAAAGATCACTGCGACCCTGAGGTGTTGCTCAACGACGAGGCAAAGTTCCAGGAGTTTGTGAAGACCATCGAGGATTCCGGCCTGGAGATCAGCGCCCTCAGCTGCCACGGCAACCCCATCCATCCCAACAAGGAGATGGCCAAGCAGTTTGATGACGATATGCACAACGCTGTGCTGATGGCTGAGAAGCTGGGCCTGCATCAGATCAACTGCTTCTCTGGCTGCCCCGGCGACTGCCCCGAGAGCAAGAACCCCAACTGGGTGGTGTGCGCATGGCCTCCGGAGTACCTGGAAATTTTGGACTGGCAGTGGAACGAAGTGCTCATCCCTTACTGGAAGGACTTTGTGGCCTTTGCCAAAGCACACGGTGTCAATAAGATCGCTCTGGAGATGCACCAGGGCTTCTGTGTCCACAATACCTACACCCTGAAAAAGCTCCGTGAAGCGGTCGGCCCCGAAATCGGTGCCAACCTGGATCCCAGCCACTTGATTTGGCAGGGGATGGATCCCATTCATGTGATCCGTGCCCTAGGCGGCGAGGCCATCTTCCATGTCCATGCCAAGGACACCAAGATCGACCCCATCAACGCGCCCATCGACGGCACCCTGGATGCCCGTCCCTACAACGACGAGCTGCATCGTTCCTGGATCTTCCGTTCCATCGGCTATGGCCACGACGAGCTGTTCTGGAAGGATTTCGTCAGCCAGCTGCGTCTGGTGGGCTACGACTACGTGCTCTCCATCGAGCATGAGGACGGCCTGATGAGCAAGAACGAGGGCCTGGTGAAGGCTTGCGACGTGCTGAAGCGTGCCATCACCTTCGAGGACAAGATGGCCACCATGCGTTGGATCTGATCCCTGTCCTGAACGGAAATACACGGTAAAACAAAGGAAGCCTTCCCCAAATTGTAAGGGGATAGGCTTCCTTTTTTGCGTTATCGAAGAAACCGGACGGTGACGTTATCTTCATAGACAGCCACTTCTTCCGGAGTACATACTGGCTTTTTTACCAAAGGTTTGTTTGGGTATCCAATGGGCTTGCAAAAGGCCCGGGAAGAACGTCGGCACCACGATGATTCCCCAAGTAATCCCGATCAAAGGTGATGGGGGTTCCGTCGGGATTCTCATAGCTTTCTTCCGGCTCAAAGGCCTTTCCCAAGACCTGGGTGTTTACCATGGAGCAGCGGAACTGGTCGATCACCTGGTATACGTTGGTGATGAGCACTGGCCTGCCATCCCGCTCTTCCACCTCTACTGTGATGGGATGGGTGTTGTCTACCAGGCCAGCCTGTTCATGTTCCCAAGCTTGGGCGCCGTTTAAGTAGACGTTACCCTGGGACCACACCGGCAGATGGCCTTCATGAGCAGGAGCAAGCTTGCCCATGTCAGGAGTATCTGTGTCCATATCGAACTGCCCAATCCATTCTTCGTAAGTGGGGTAGCCGTTCAGTACATGGGTGCCCACTTCCCGGTTTTCCTGGTCTTGGCCGTCATCACTGTCGTGGGGAATGGTCATAGGAGCAGCAGGCCATTTCTGCACAAAGATGTTGTTGTAAAACCGGTCGTCCCCATGAAGGATGGTCATGAAGCCCATCACCTCAGTGCGGTGCGGAATGTGATACGGGGTGTACCGAGGACCTGTCCCATCACCCACGCAGGTGAGAGCACCACAGATCAAGTTGTGGACCATAGCCACACCCTGGGTGGCCATCCGCAAGGAGGCTTCGGACAGCAAAATGTTATTGTCAATGAGAGTGGGCCCGTGTCCCACCTCTACAAAGAGGTCTTGGCTCATCATGCCGCCCTTCAGCTGCTTGGCATAGGGGGGAAGCTGATTGTCGTGGAACAGGTTTTGGGTGATGCGTGTTCCCTGGGCTTCCCAGTCGCACCAAATGCCCATGGTGCAGTGGTGGATGTAATTGCGCCGGAAGATAACATCAATTGCGGCATGAAGCTTGATGCCAGCGATCTCAGCGCCACCCAGTTCCATCATGTTGTTGATGTGGTGGATGTGGTTGTCCTCAATCACCGAGAACACTCCACCCATACGGCCGATAATACCGCCTTGCTCGCAGTGATGGATGTTGCACCGGCGGATGATGTGGCTGCCCACATTCTCCTTGAGCCAGCCGTGATACTGGCCACGGCACACGGCGTCCCGTTCCATCTGGGTGGGGCTCTTTACGTGTTTGACCGTGAAGTAGTGGTCGTTTTCAGGGTCCAGGTACTTGCCCAACGAAATTCCCGCGCACTTGCTGTTGCTGATTTCGCAGTCTTCGATGATCCAGCCCTTGGACCAGTGGGGGCCGATCATGCCGTCCTGATAGGCAGCGGGGGGCGCCCAGGTTGTGGCGGCCTTAGTGATGTGGAAGCCGCTGACGGTGATGTATCCCACGCCGGTTTTGGACGGCATAAAGCACTCCCGGCGGACGTTGATCTCCACCGTTTCCTCATTGGGATTTTTCCCCTGGAAGTTGGCATACAGCACCGTGGTGTCCCCGTCTTGTTGGGCGTACCATTTGTAAATGCTGGATTCCGGATCCCAGGAGCATTCGTACACGTTCCCTTGGATGCACTCCTCCAAGCTGCTGGCCTCGTACATCGCCTTGTGATTCAGATACACGCAGCCAGTATGCTTGCTTCGTCCGGCAAAATACCAATCGCCGTATACGTAGGTTGTATAGGGGTTGTATGTACCGAAAAGAGAGTTGGGCACTTTTGCCTTCCACACGGTGCCCTCATAGGGTTCCCAGGTTTTGATT
>CAJFMJ010000066.1 GCA_904391645.1 uncultured Neglectibacter sp. | reverse complement strand
AGCTCATCCCGGTCGCGCTCCTGCCCGGGGCGCAGGGAGATCACCATGGTGCGATAATCGATGGGGTCGCCCAAGCTGTAGATGCAGGACACCGACGCCACAATGATCACGTCCCGCCGCTCAGACAGGGCACTGGTGGCGCTGTGGCGCAGCTTGTCGATCTCGTCGTTGATGGCGGAATCCTTTTCTATATAAGTGTCCGTCTGGGGGATGTAGGCCTCGGGCTGGTAGTAATCGTAGTAGGACACAAAGTACTCCACCGCATTGTTGGGGAAAAACTCCCGGAACTCCGAGCACAGCTGGGCTGCCAGGGTCTTGTTATGGGCCAGCACCAAGGTGGGGCGGTTCACTTGGGCAATGACGTTCGCCATGGTGAAGGTCTTGCCCGAACCGGTGACGCCCAAAAGAGTCTGCTCTTTCATGCCGGAGTTCAGCCCTGCCACCAGCTTCTCAATGGCCTGGGGCTGGTCGCCGGTGGGCCGGTAGCTGGACACCAGCTGGAACTTGTCCATTTGCCCTTGCGCCATATCGATTCCCCCTTTTCCAAGTTCCCGCAAAAAGCTTTGCGAACAAATATTCGACATAATGATACACCGCCGCCGCAGGTTTGTCAACTGGACAGCTCCCCTTTTATCCTTGCCAGTTTTCAAAGGAAATAGCCTTGGGCAAGGCAACTTCTTTTAGAAAGGATCCCAGCGCCCAGGCCCCGTGAAAAAACTCCCTCCGGGAAGCCTTCCCAGAGGGAGTTTGCAATCTGCCGGCAGTTACAGCAGGTCTTCCCAGCTCCGTTTCAAAACCGAACGCTCCTGTTCCCGGGCAGCGTTCAGCTCCTCTTGGCGCCGGGCATGGACTTCCTGTTTCACCGCGGCCAGCCAGCCGCTCTTGGCAAAGGAGAGGGTGTCTTCCCCGGCAAAGATGATGTGGTCGTTCAAGGTGGCGTCCACGCTCTCCAGGGCCATCTCCACCTGGCGGGTGGCCACGATGTCATTCCGGGAGGCCGCTGCGTTCCCGCTGGGATGGTTGTGGGCCAGCATCACGTTTTGGGCGTCGTAGGAGATGCACAGCTGCAACAGCCGGCGGATATAAATGGGCACCGAGCTGATGGAGCCCTCTGCCAGGATGTCGTTGTACAACAGGCGGCCCCGTCCGTCCAGGAGCATCAGGCCCACGGCCTCGGTGGAGCGCCCCAGGAACTTGGGACGGAACAGATCCACGGCCGACTGGGTGTCGTACACACGCTTTAAGTCGCTGGCACTGTTTTCCAAGTAGGCCCGGGCCAGGTCCATGGTGAGATACAGGTAGCGGGCAGCCTCTTCCCCCACCACCAGGGCAAGCTCCTCCTGGGGCGCCAAGAACACCCCTTCAAACCCGCCAAAGCGCTCCCACAGGGACTCTGCCCCTTGCTGGGCTTTGGTCCCCGGCAGCAAAAATCCCAACGCCTCTCCCAAAAGCCGGCGGCACCGGGCCTCTTCCGAGGAAAGGTTGGGGACAGGTTTCTTTTTCATGGCCAGGCCTCCTTTTTCTGTCACAGAACCAGCTGGTCGTACTCCACGCCCTCCAAGTCTTTCCAGGTGAACACCCCATTTTCCAGGGTCATATAGCTGTGGACGCTGCCTTCCTTGGGGATGGCCACGCTGCCGGGGTTCAAATACCAAAAGCCCAGGGAGCTGTCCTTGGCAGGCACATGGGTGTGGCCGTGGAGCAGCACATCCCCCGCCTTCAGCAGGGGCGGGTTGTCCAGGTTGTAGTGGTGGCCATGGGTGGCAAAGATCACGTGGCCCCCCTGCTCCAGCAGGCAGTAATCCGCCATCACCGGGAAGGGCAGCACCATCTGGTCCACCTCGGCTTCACAGTTGCCCCGGACACAGAACACCCGCTCTTTCAGCTGGGAAAGCTGGGCGATCACCTCTTTGGGGGCATACCCCTGGGGCAGGTCGTTGCGGGGACCGTGGTAGAGCAGATCCCCCAACAGCAGGATCCGGTCCGCGCCCTCCCGCAGGAAAGCCGAAAGCATTTGTTCACAATAAAACGCCGAGCCGTGAATATCCGAAGCGATCATCCATTTCATGAAGCGCACATCCTTTCCAGATTTTTCTGCTCCCATTGTACCAGGAAATTCTTCCCCATGCAATTCCCTTTGACATTTGGGGGAAAATAGGGTAGCCTAAAAGAAAACGCCTCCCCGGGAGGCTGGAAAGGGGCACTCCTATGGAATTTCAAAAGAGCGAAGGGCGCATTTTCGCCCAGGATGAAACCGGCAAGCTGGTGGCAGAGATCACCTTCCCCACGGTGGCAGAAGGTGTGGCGGACATCAACCACACCTTTGTGGATGAAAGCCTGCGGGGCCAGGGCGTGGCCGGCAAGCTGGTGCGGGCCGCGGTGGATGAGCTGAAAGCCCAGGGCCTGCAGGCCAAAACCAGCTGCTGGTACGCCGCACAATGGTTTGAGCGCCACCCGGAAGAACAGGGCCTACTGTGGAAAGAATGAGTTTTCAAAAAGTGTTTTCCACCCGTTCACACCTTGGTCACAACCGGCGGGTATACTCTGTCTTGTAAGTTGAGAAAACAAGTTTCCATTTTTTAATAAACTTCATTCTTCCTCCTCGAAAAAGCTGCCTTTTGGCAGCTTTTTCTTTTTGCCCGGTTCCCCAGGGGAGCGCTTGACCCTTTTCACCGGGGAAGGGGCTCTTCCGGCTCCAGGGACAGGGTGCCGTACACCCCGTCAAAGCCGGGCTGCCAAGCGGCTTTTCCTTGGCGCAGCAGGGAAATCCCCCGGGCCACCGGTTCCCCAGCCACAGCGGCGATAGTTTCTACAGGCGCTTCCCGCAAAACGGAAAACTCCGTCCCCAGCTGGGAAAGCAGCCGTTCATAAGCAGCCTGCACCGTCTTGGTCTGTTCCCCCCGGCCCAGGCAGGTGGAGAGCACCGTGGCCAAGGGCACCAACTTCGCAAAGGGCTTCCGGTTCTCCCGGGAGGAGCCCGGCTGGCGGCAGGCCAAGTCCTCCACCCGGTGTTCCACCCCGACGGTCAGGCGCTTCCCGCACACTGGGCACTTCCCCTGAAGCGCCCGGGTTTCCTGGGGGGAGAGCCGCACCCCGCAGGCCCGGTGGCCGTCCAGGTGGTACTTGCCCTCTTCCGGGAAAAACTCCACCGTGCCCCAAAGGCCCTCCCCCGTTTCCAGGGCGGCCTTCACTTCCGGGTAGGAAAATCCGGTTTCCAGCAGGTTGGCCTCCCGGCCCAGCTTTTGGGGGGAGTGGGCGTCCGAGTGGGACACCAGCTGCAGCCCGTCCAGAAGAGGGACACTCCAATTCATGGGCGGGTCGGAGGAAAGCCCTGTTTCCACCGCGTGGATGTAGGGGGTCAAGTCCCCAAAGCACTCCTCCACGGAGTCGAACCCGGAAAACGCCCCCAACAGGGAGAAGTGGGGCGTCCAGATGTGGGCGGGGATGCACATGGCCTGGGGGCACACCTCCAGGGTGATCTCCAGCAGGTCGTGGCTGGAAAGCCCCAAAATGGGCCGCCCGTCGGAGTGGAGGTTCCCCACCAGCTCCAGCCGCCGTGAAAGCTTCTCCGCCGCTTCCAGGCTGGGGAGCAGCAGCAGGTTGTGGACCTTCCGGGTTTTCCCTCCCTGCCGGTAGATGGAGCTGATCTCCCCAGTCACCAGGAACCGGGGGCTTTCCCCCGGGCCTTCCCAGGGCAGGCGGAACTCCTCTTTTAATTGGTATACCCCCTCCTCTGCTGGGGTCAGCTGCTCCCAAAGCTCCCGGCGCCAGACGGGATGGGTGAAGTCCCCGGTGCCCACCAGGCCAATCCCCTTTTTCCTGGCCCACAGGTCCAGGTGGGGCAGGTCGCAGTCCCGGCTGGTGGCCCGGGCGTAGCGGGAGTGAATGTGCAAGTCTGCGTAAAACATGGGCAGCCCTCCTTTTCCTTTATTACAGTATTATAGGGAAACTGCCCCTTCCCTGCAACCTTGAAAATCCCCACAGTTTTCATCTTGCAAATTCCCCCGATTTTGTTATACTTGTGTCAAAGGGAGGCGCTGTGCCATGGAATACTTTCTCACCATCTCATCCCCAGTTGGGTCATTGACCCTCACCCAGGAGGGCCAGGCGCTGACGGGCCTGTACTTTGGGAAACGGTCTTCCCAAGGCCAGGAAGGCTCCACGCCCCTGCTGGAGGAGGCTGCCCGGCAGCTTGCGGAATACTTTGCCGGGCAGCGGCGGGAGTTTTCCCTGCCCCTGGCCCCCCACGGGACGCCTTTCCAGCTGCAGGTGTGGCAGGCCTTGCAGGCCATCCCCTATGGGGAAACCCGCAGCTACGGGGAGATCGCCCAGGCCATTGGCAACCCCAAGGCCTGTCGTGCCGTGGGCATGGCCAACCACCGCAACCCCCTGTCCATTGTGGTGCCCTGCCACCGGGTAGTGGGGGCAACGGGCAGCCTCACCGGCTATGGCGGGGGGCTGGAGGCCAAACGCTTTCTGCTGGACTTGGAACGCCGGGTGCTGGAAGGGGCACAGCCTCCCACCCGCTGAACAAGGCGAAGCCCTGGGCTTTTTGGAAAAAGGAGGAGTATGTATGGAGGAAAAACGCACGAAATTACAGATTGGCTGCATGATCGCCATGGGCGGCGTGTTTGTGCTGTTCCTGGTCCTGTACCTGGTGATGAGCTTCCGGGTGGAGTGCCGCATCGACGGGGAAGTGTTCGCCGCCAAACAGCAGGGGGAGTCCACGTTGTTTGCCGGCCGGCTCTATCACCAGACGGGCACCGTCACCATGACGCCCCAAGGGCAGACCACCACCTTTGCTTTTGACTTCTCCCCCCAGTTTGAGGGGAGCTACCAAGTCACCCTGGGGGAGGAAACCACCCTGACCTGCCAGATCACCGACTCCTTCGGGGAGGACACACTGGAAACGGAAGAAGCCCAGGTGCTCCCGGTGACCGTCACCGACAGCGCAGGAAACGTCCTGCTGGACGCCTACTACCAGGACAGCTGGGGGGGCAGCTTTTGGGACGAAGGGGGCAATGTCCTGGACGACGGATGGGACATCACCATCGTCACTGGCACAGAAACCTGGGAGGACTTCCAGCCGCCCCTAAACGACCTGGTGGCCCTGGCCGCCGGGGACAAGGTCCCGGAACACCGGGAGGTACACTGGGGGATGTTTGCCCTGTTCACCCTGTTGGGCGGAGTGCTGTGTCTGCAGATCGCCTTCCCCATGGCCTTCTTCTATTTGGAGCACTTCCTGTCTGTGCAGGACCCGGAGCCCTCGGACCTGTACCTGGCTCTGATGCCCATCAGCTGGGTACTTAGCCCCATTTTGCTGGCCGTGCTCTATCTAATAGTGCTGGTGTTAGGATGACCCTGTCAAAGGGCCTTTTGAGGCTGCTGCAACCCTGCGGCAGCCTCTTTTTTGCACCCTGGCAGAGGGAATTTTCTCTTGTGAAAATGCTTTTAAAAAAGCTACCTTTCGTTTTGAAAATGTGAAAATCTCTATTTGATAGTTGCACAGTCAACTAATTTGTGCTAAACTTATAAAGCGTGAAAGAATGAAGGTAACCGGCCTGTGGATGCCGGGAAAAGCTGTGAAAGGATGTCCTCCATGAAAGTGATCCTGCACTACATCAAACCCTTTGTCCCCAGGATGTGCCTGGGGATGTTTGTCAAGTTCATCGGCGCCATGATGGAACTGCTGCTGCCCTGGATCTTGTCGTATTTGATCGACGACATCGTCCCCCTGCGGAGCTTGAACCTCATTTTGGTTTGGGGCGGTGCCATGATTTTGGCCTCGATACTCTCTTTGGTGACAAACATTTTGGCCAACCGCATGGCTGCCTGGGTAGCCCAGCACACCACCCAAGCGCTGCGCCACGATCTGTTCAAAAAGATCTCGTACCTGTCCTGCTCCCAAATCGACCGGTACTCCATCCCCTCTTTGGAGTCCCGCTTGACCAGCGACACCTACAACGTCCATCAGATGATCGGCATGATCCAACGCATGGGCGTGCGGGCCCCCATCCTCCTGGTGGGCGGCATCCTCATCACCCTCACCCTGGACCCGGTGCTCACCTTGGTGTTGGTGTGCACACTGCCCTTCCTGTCCATTTTGGTGTTTAAGGTGTCCAAGAAAGGCATCCCCCTGTATGTTTCCCTGCAGCAGGGGATTGACACCATGGTCCGCACCGTGCGGGAGAATATCTCCGGCATCCGTGTGATCAAGGCCCTCTCGAAAACCGACTATGAGAAAGAGCGTTTTGCCTCTGTCAACCAGGAAGTGGTGCGCCGGGAGAAAAAGGCCGGCATTACCATGGCCCTGACCAACCCCATGATGAACCTGTTCTTAAACGGCGGCCTCACCCTGGTGATTGTGGTGGGTGCCTTCCGTGTGAACGCAGGCGTCAGCTCCGCGGGCAACATCATCGCCTTCTTGAGCTACTTCACCATCATCTTGAACGCCATGATGGCCGTCACCCGTATTTTCGTCATGTGCTCCAAGGGTGTTGCTTCCGGCGCCCGTATCCAAGAGGTGCTGGAAACCCCCGAAGACCTCCATGTCACCCCGGAAGAGCCGGTGGAATCCCCCTACCATGTGGTGTTTGACCACGTGTCCTTCTCTTACAGCAAAACCGAGCCCAGCGTGGAGGACATCAGCTTCCGGTTAAAGCCCGGGGAAACCCTGGGCATCATCGGTGCCACCGGCTGTGGCAAGTCCACCTTGATGGCCCTGCTGATGCGCCTGTACGACGCCGACTCCGGCCTGATCCAAATTGGCGGTCGGAAGCTTTCCTCCATCCCCCTGGATGAGCTCCACCAGAAGTTCGGCGTGGTGTTCCAGAACGACGTGCTCTTTGCCGACACCATCTATGAAAACATCGACTTCGGCCGGCACCTGCCTCCCGAAGAGATCGAAAAGGCTGCCAAAGCCGCCCAGGCCTGGGAGTTCATCTCCTCCCTGCCCGACGGCCTGCAGCATATGCTCACCGCCAAGGGCACCAACCTCAGCGGCGGGCAGAAACAGCGTGTATTGGTGGCCCGTGCCCTGGCCGGTTCCCCGGAGATCCTCATCCTGGATGACTCCTCCTCCGCCCTGGACTACCGCACCGACGCCGCTTTGCGGAAAGCCCTGCGGGAAGAGTATCAGGGCATCACCACTGTCATCATCGCCCAACGTGTCAGTTCCATCCTCCACGCCAACCATATCCTGGTGTTGGAAGAGGGCAAAGAGCTGGGTTACGGCGACCACGAGCACCTGCTGAAGACCTGCCAGGTGTACCAGGAGATCGCCCAGTCCCAGATGGGGTACAAAGCCTCGGATGACGAGGAAGACGGGGCCCCATCCTCGGGAGCAGCTCCCTCCGGCCAGCCCAATCCCTCTGTGGAGGAAACAATGGCCGATGAGCTGGACATGGAAAAGGAGGTGGTCTAAATGCCCAGAGGACCGAGAGGGCCTATTGAAAAGCCCAAAGACAGAAAAAAGGTGCTGCTGCGCCTTTGGACCTACATCTGGGCCCACAAGTGGATGGCCTTGGCGGCTGTCCTGCTGACGGTCACCAGCAACCTGCTGGCACTGTTGGGGCCCATGCTTTCCGGTGAAGCCATCGACGCCATCGGCATCGACCCGGGCAGCGCCAACTTCCCCCGGGTGTTTTTCTACTGCCTGCTGATGATCATTTTCTATGCGGTGTCTTCCCTGTTGTCCTACGTTTTGTCCATCCTGATGATCCAGCTGAGCCAGAAGATCGTGTTCCAAATGCGCCAGCAGGTGTTTGACCGGCTCACCCAGCTGCCTGTGCGCTATTTCGACGGCCATCAGACCGGCGACATCATCAGCCGCATTTCCTATGACATCGACACGGTGAATGCCTCCCTCTCCAACGACCTGCTGCAAATCGCCGCCAGCGTGATCACCGTGGTGGGTTCCTTCATCATGATGGTGGTCATCTCCCCGGTGCTGGTGCTGGTGTTCGTCATCACCATCCCCATGTCCATCCTGTTCACTCGGTACATGACCAAAAAGGTGCGCCCCTTGTTCCATATGCGCTCGGTCCGGCTGGGCGAGCTCAACGGCTTTGTGGAGGAGATCATCACCGGCCAGAAAACCACCAAGGCCTACCATCAAGAGGAAACCATGATTTCCCGCTTTGACGAGAAAAACAACGCCGCGGTGGACGCCTACTACAACGCCGACTACTTCGGCGGCATGACAGGCCCCTCTGTGAACTTCATCAACAACCTGTCCCTGTCCTTTGTGAGCATCTTTGGCGCCATCCTGTTCCTGTTTGGCCATTTGACCATCGGCAACCTGTCCTCCTTCGTGCTGTACTCCCGGCGGTTCTCCGGCCCCATCAACGAAGTGGCCAACATCATCAGCGAGCTGCAGTCCGCCTGCGCCGCTGCCGAGCGTGTGTTCCGCCTGATCGACGAGGAGGCCGAGCCCGCCGACGCCATTGACGCTGTTTCCCTGGACAAGGTGGAAGGCGACGTGGCCATGGAGCACGTGAAGTTCGGCTACGACCCCGGTAAGACCATCATCCACGACCTGAGCTTCCAGGCCCCCAAGGGGAGCCTCACCGCCATCGTGGGCCCCACCGGCGCCGGCAAAACTACGCTGATCAACTTGCTGATGCGCTTTTACGACCCGGATTCCGGCGCCATCACTTTGGACGGCCGGGATATCCAGAAGATCACCCGGAAGAGCCTGCGTCTGTCCTACGCCATGGTGCTGCAGGACACCTGGTTGTTCTCGGGCACCATCTTTGAAAACCTGGCCTACGGCAAAAAGGATGCCAAGCTGGAGGACGTGCAGCGGGCTGCCAAAGCCGCCCACATCCACCGGTACATCATGGGCCTGCCCAAGGGCTACGACACCCAGCTGGATGAAAACGGCATGAACATCTCCCAGGGCCAGAAACAGCTTTTGACCATTGCCCGGGCCATGCTGCTGGACGCCAAAATGCTGATCTTGGACGAGGCCACTTCCAACGTGGACACCCGCACGGAGATCCAGATCCAGGCGGCCATGCGGGAGCTGATGAAGGATAAGACCTGCTTTGTCATCGCCCACCGGCTGTCCACCATCCAAAACGCAGACCGCATCCTGGTGGTGCGGGACGGCGACATTGTGGAGCAGGGCACCCACAACGACCTGATGGCCCGCAAGGGATTCTACGCCTCCCTGTATAACTCTCAGTTCCAATAATCGGGCGCAAAAAACGGTATTTGACAAAATCCGGCTGCCGTGGGAAAATAATCCCATGCAGCCGGACCTTTTTTTCCGGCGGATCTTGTGAAAAGGAGCTTGCCTCATGGAACTGTTGCGTCAACCTGTAAAAGGCATTTTCTTCGACCTGGGCTGGACCCTGGTCTATCCCCCCAGCGGCGATTGGGAGTTCACCCAGCCCGCCCAAAAGCTGTTCAACTGGGAGGTCTACCAGTCCCTGCCCAAAGAGCGCACCGCCGCTGTGCGCAAAGAGGCCAACGACTACCTGGAGGCCCACCACCACATCTCCACCCTGGAGGAGGAGTATGACCGGATGCTCCAGTACTTCACCATCGTGGCCCAAAAGCTCCCGGAGCTGGGGGCCACCC
>CAJFMJ010000065.1:5495-16445 GCA_904391645.1 uncultured Neglectibacter sp. | reverse complement strand
CTGGGTGGTGGTGTTGATCTGATCCGTCAGCTCGGTGAGCTGCACCTGGTTGTACACCACCGTGATGACAGTGGCAAAGATCACGCCAAAACACAACACCGCTGCGGCCCTCCGCAGGGGGTGCATCCGGGGCTTCCGGTTCTTTTCCAGCTCCCGCTGAGGCAGCTCCACCACGTTTTCACGGGTTTTTTGGTGGGTTTCCTCCTGGGGCTCCGCCACACGCTGGGCGTTGTCCCACTGAGGGATGTCTTCCACTACACTGCGTTCCTCAAACAGGGAAAAATCGTATGCTTCTGAAGTAAATCTGGACATAGAGCGTGTTCCTTTCTTTTCTCAATGCCAGCGCTCCCAGGCTACTCCTGGGGGAGCTTTTCAATCACCCGCAACCGTGCGCTGCGGGCCCGGGGGTTCTCCTCCACCTCTTTGGGGGAAGGGGCCAGCCCTTTTTTGTACACCAGTTTCCCCTGGGGCTTCCGACCGCAAACACACACGGGGAAGTCCTTGGGGCAAATGCAGCCTTGACACCACTGCTGCATCTGCTGCTTGACGATCCGATCTTCCAGGGAGTGGAAGGTAATCACCGCCAGACGGCCACCGGGCTTTAGAAGTTCAAACCCTGCCTCCAAGCCTTCCCGCAGGCGGTCCAACTCGCCGTTGACTGCGATCCGAAGCGCCTGGAAGGTCTTCCGGGCCGGATGGCCCTCCGCCCTGCGCACTGCAGCGGGAACCGACTCCTTGACGATCTCCGCCAGCTGAGCGGTGGTTTCAATGGGGGCCTGTTCCCGGGCCCGCACAATGCCCTGGGCGATCCGCCGGGCACTTTTATCCTCGCCGTAGCGGAAGATGATGTCAGCAAGCTCTGCCTCGCTGAGGGTGTTGACCAGGTCCTTGGCCGAAGCGCCCTGCTGGCTCATGCGCATATCCAGAGGCGCGTCGTGGTGGTAGGAGAAGCCCCGTTCCGGTGTGTCCAGCTGATAGGAGGACACGCCAATGTCCATGAGCACTCCGTCTACCTGATCCATCCCCTGCGCCCGGGCAATCTCCCCCATCTGGGCGAAATTCCCCTGGACGCGGATGGACTGGGGATACCCTGCCAACCGCTCTCCAGCCGCCTTCATGGCGTCCGGGTCCTGGTCGATGGAGAGAAGGCGTCCTGTAGTCAGCCGCTTCAGGATGGCCTCCGAGTGGCCGCCCCCTCCCATGGTGCCGTCGATATACGATCCCTCCGGCCGGATGGCCAGAGATTCGATTGTTTCCTCAAATAATACCGGTTTGTGGTGAAATTCCATATCCGCACCTGCCTTTAAAAGTCCAGCAGGTTCATGGAGGCCTCAATGGCCTCGTCGGTCTGGCTCTCGTTGTAGGCGTTCCAGCGGGCTGTATCCCAAATCTCCGCCCGGACTGCCGCGCCGATGACGGTCACGTCTTTTTCCAGGCCGGCGTGTTCCCGCAGGTTCTGGGGGATCAGGATGCGCCCTTGCTTATCAGGCTCCACCTCGGCGGCGCCGGAAAAGAAGTAACGCTGGATGCCCTTGCCCTGGGCCAAAGGGATGGCAGACACTTTTTCCACCAGCTTGTCCCACTGGGCTTGGGAGAGCAGGAAAAGACAGCCGTCAAGACCCTTGCACACATAAAACTTGTCGCCCAGGTCTTCACGGAACTTGGAGGGCACGGTCACCCGGCCCTTTAAGTCCATATTATGTTGATACTCACCAGTCAACATAAGCGCCTTTCCCTTTCCACCTCAGGGGATGAAACACTTTTTCGGGGGAATGGGATGCACTTGGCACCACTTTTCCCCCACATCGTGGAACTTTGCCCCACTTTCACCCACCTGATGCCATTTATTATAGAACATTCCCCCCTCAAAAGCAACCCGGAAATCCTGGAAAAGCCAGGAATTCCCTGGGTTCGAAGCTTTGTTCGACCCCATCCTGTGGGAACAAAAATTCCCCTCACTACATCTAGTGAGGGGAACTCGCTTGGTCAATTATTTTTATTTATTATCCACAAATATCTATTCTCAGATTTGGGAGTTTCGCTGAGAGGTTTTAATACTCTGCCGGGTCTTCCGCAACTCCGCCAGGTTCTCGGAGAGGGATTCATCGGTGCGGCGCATCAGGTCGTCCACATAGTCGTTGCTGGCCTTGCGCATCTCTTTAAACTTCTGCTGGGCCTGGGCGATCAGTTCATTGGCCTTTTGCTGGGCCTGGCGGACAATCTCGTCCTGCATGACCATCGCCTTGGCCTTTTCCTCTGCCACGCGGATGATGGTTTCCGCTTCCCGCTGGGCTTCGCTGATGATCTGGGACCGGTCCGCCACAATGGCTTTCGCCTTGCGCACCTCCGAGGGGATCTCTTCCTTAATTTCATCCAGGATCTGACGCACCTCTTCCCCATCCACAAACACTTTCCCAGCGGAAAGGGGCATTTTCCAACCCTTGTCCAGCACGTCATACATCTCGTCGATGAGATCCTCAATGGTAGCCTGATTGTTGCTCATGGTGAACCCATTCCTTTCTTCTCTTACGCTTTGCCTTCCCCCAACGGGGATCGCATCCTATTCCACGGGCACGGGAAGCCGTTCCCGGAAAAAGCAATCTGTCACACTCTGCACAGTCGTTCCTGGATAGTCTTCAAGATACAGGCCGGTACAAAGGGGGAGATATCCCCGCCAAAGCCTGCCACCTGCTTGACCATGCTGGAACTCAAGAACATATTTTCCGCGCTGGTGGCCAAAAACATGGTTTCCAACTCGGGATTGAGCTTTTTATTGGTCAGCGCTTGCTGGAACTCGTATTCAAAGTCGGACAAAGCCCGCAGGCCCTTGATCAGCACCATGGCTTGCCGCTGTTTTGCGTAGTCAGCCAAAAGGCCTTCCACCTTGTCGATCTCCACATTCTGCAAACCCTCTGCCTGGGTGGCCCGGTGCAAAAGCTCCATGCGCTCTTCCACCGTGAAGCTGGCGTGTTTGGCCGGGTTCACCGGCACCGCCACGATCAGTTTGTCAAAGATCTTGCTGGCCCGCACAATGATATCCAAATGCCCCAACGTGACGGGGTCAAAGCTGCCGGGATAAATGGCAAGTTTCATGGTATCTCACTCCTCCACAGGTTATCGCCGGAGGCATCACGCCTCCCCGTCCTCCTCTTCCTCCACAGGCTGGCGGTAGGCGGTGAGCATGATCTTTCCATAGCGATAGCTTTTATGCTTTCGGAAAGGCCCGGCCTCCTCCGGGAGGGGCTCGTCTTTGGGATGCTCACAGAGGATCACCCCGCCGGGGGCTATATGCTCCGCCACCAAAGGCAGAGCCCGTTCCAACAGGCCCGTACGGTATGGCGGATCTAAAAAGGCGATGTCAAACCGCTCCCGGCAGGTGCGCAGATAGGCGGCAAAGTCCAGGTTGACCACCTTGGCCCGGTCCCCCAGACCTGTGGACTGGATATTTTTCTCCACCACCCGCACAGACTCCTTGGCGGCGTCCACAAACACGCAGTGGGCCGCACCCCGGCTCAACGCTTCCAGGCCAATCTGCCCGGAGCCGGCGAACAGGTCTAAAAACCGCCTGCCTTCCAACTGGAACTGGAGGATATTAAAGAGGGACTCTTTGACCCGGTCCGTGGTGGGCCGCACTTGTTCCCCCTCCAATGTAAGGAGCTTTTTCCCCCTGTGTGTTCCTGTAATGATCCGCATGGCAGCTCTCCCACTCCGCTGTTTTCCTATACTAAGATAGTTATATCCGCCTTATTATCCCATTAAAAGGCTCATCTGTCAACTATTTGGCGGAATTTCCCCGGAATTTCCGCCTTCTTCCCCCACTTCCGGATGGAAATGCTCCCACACACGGCGGGCAGCAGGCTTGGTCATCCCCGGGGCGCCTTCCAACTCTGCCAGGT
Source organism: uncultured Neglectibacter sp. (assembly GCA_904391645.1). Taxonomy (GTDB): domain Bacteria; phylum Bacillota; class Clostridia; order Oscillospirales; family Acutalibacteraceae; genus Acutalibacter. The sequence continues at coordinate 12,549 of CAJFMJ010000065.1, read as the reverse complement.
CTGCCTCGCTGATGGCTGTAACGGTTTTAAAATGCTTCATCAAAGCTTTGGCCCGGGTTTCCCCGATCCCCGGGATGGAGGTCAAGACAGAGGAAACCGCTGTCTTTTTCCGCTGCTGCCGGTGGTAACCGATGGCATAGCGGTGGACTTCCTCCTGGATGGAGCTGACCAACGTGAAGGCACGGCGGTGGGAACTGATGGCGATCTCCCCACCGGTGAGGGCAATGGCCCGGGTGCGGTGCTTGTCATCCTTCACCATGCCGAACAGGGGCACGTCAAACCCCATCTCATCCAGGATGGGCTGCACCGCCGCCACATGGCCCTTGCCGCCGTCCAGGAGGATGAGGTCGGGCATCCTGCCGAAGCCGTCCTCTTCGCCCTTCCGTTGGCAGGCTTTGTACTCCTCGAACCGCCGGCGGATCACTTCCCGCATGGAGCCGTAGTCGTCCTGGCCGGTGACGGTCTTGATTTTGAACTTCCGGTAGGCAGACTTTAAAGGCCGGCCATTCTCAAAGACCACCATACCAGCCACGTTCTCCCCGCCTGCCAAGTTGGAAATGTCGTAGCTTTCAATATAGGCCGGGACCTTTTCCAGGCCCAAGAGCCGGCGCAGCTCATCCAGGGCAGAGGCGTCCCGACCGGAGGTGCCAGCCTGCCGGGCAATGTGCTCTGCGGCATTTTTCCGGCACATCTGCACCAACTGGTACTGGTCCCCCCGCTGAGGGATCAGGATCTTCACCGCCTTTCCCCGGCGCTGGGAAAGCCACTGGGTGAGCAGCTCCTCGTCCTCCACCTCCCCATCCAGCACCACCAAGGGCGGCACCCGGTCCCGGATGGCGTAATACTGCCGCAGGAACTCTGAGCGGGCTTCCGGGTCCGGCGCCAAGCCCTCGGTCAGGAAGCTCTCCCGGTCACTGAGCTTGTTCCCGGTAAACCGGAACACCTCAAAAGCGGTATGGGTGTCCCCTTGGGCCAGGGCGAACACATCCTGTTCCTCCACACGGCTGGCCACCACCTTCTGGCGGGCCCGCATCATGCCAATGGCATTGAGCCGGTCCCGAAGCCGGGCGGCCAACTCAAATTCCAGGTTTTCCGCAGCCTGCTCCATTTTTTCCGTCAAGGTCTTCACCGAGGTGGAACTTCCCCCTTTGATAAAGTCCAGGGCCTCCTGGAAAGCCTCGTTATACTCCGCCTCGCTGACCTTCCCCCGGCAAGGGGCACAGCACTGTTTGATATAGTAGTTCAAGCAGGGCCGTCCTTTGCCAAAGTCCTGGGGGAATTTCCGGTTGCAGTCCGGCAGCTTAAAGATCTTCCGGGCGGAATCGATGGTTTCCTTGATGGACCAGGAGCTCATATAGGGGCCAATATACTTGGCGCCATCGTCCTCCACCTTTTTCACCTCGGTGATCCGGGGCCAAGGGCCGGGGCTGACGCGGATATAGCTGTAGCCCTTGTCATCCTTCAACAGGATGTTGTATTTGGGCTGGTTCTGCTTGATCAGGCTGCTTTCCAGTACCAGGGCTTCAAACTCGCTGTCGGTGACGATATACTCAAACCAGTCCACATTGGCCACCATGCGCCGCACCTTGTTGTCGTGGTTCTTCTCCGAGCCGAAATATTGGCTCACCCGGTTCTTCAGGGCCTTGGCCTTGCCAATGTAAATGATCTGCCCGCTTTTGTCATGCATCAGGTACACGCCCGGGCTCAAGGGGAGTTTCATGGCCTTGCGGCGCAGTTCTTTTTTCTTTTGATCCTGCTCCATCGTACCACCATCCAAAACTTGTCCTTACGAAAAAAGCACCGCTTTTTAGCGGTGCCTTTCAGCTTTCATCTGCCTGTATGAAAGGGAACCCCTTACTCGGCAAAACCAGAATTGACCAGTTCCACCAGGGCTTCCACAGCCTGCTCCTCATCGGCGCCGTCGGCAATGATCCGGATGGTGACGCCACCCACAATGCCAAGGCTCAGAACGCCGAGAAGGCTCTTTGCATTGACCCTTCTCTCCTCCTTCTCAACCCAGATGGAAGACTTGAACTCGTTTGCCTTCTGGATGAAGAATGTAGCCGGACGGGCATGGAGGCCTACCTGATTCTGGACCAATACTTCTTTAGCACACATGCAAATTCACTCTCCTACAAAATTTATAAAAGGGTTTTTCTGCCACCGCAAAAAAGGTCTAACGGACGCAAAGTATTTGGAATTTGTTTTCATTATAGCATATTTCCTGCCGCCGTCAACCTGGATTCCCGATTTTTGGATTCCTGAACAGCTTCTCGCCGCATTTTTCGCCGGTTGTTTGTGCATCTTGTAGGCAATGTGGAAAACTTTTTGCTCATTGTGTCGCCGTGAAAAAAATTCGGCCACCATATGCTGTGTAGGAAGGACACCTTCATCATAGGATCATTTGCCCCAAGATATACATCTCTCTAAAAATCCGGCGTTTCCTCCAGTGTTTGCAGAAGCTTGTGGTCTTCCTTTGTAAGCTTTACCCGCTCCCACAAGTCCGGGCGGTTGCTTTTGGTCACAGCCAACGCTTGGGCACGCCTCCATTTGGCGATGTTCCCATGGTGCCCTGAAAGCAGCACCTCCGGCACAGGGCGGCCACGCCACACCTCCGGGCGGGTGTACTGGGGGTATTCCAACAGCCCCGAATAGTGGCTCTCCTCGGTAAAGCAGGCTTCTTCCGACAACACTCCGGGGAGCATCCGGCTGACGGCGTCGGTGAGGATCATGGCGGGCAGCTCCCCGCCAGTGAGGACATAATCCCCCACGGAGATCTCCTCTACGCCATATTCGTCCAACAGCCGCTGGTCCAACCCTTCGTAATGGCCACACAACAGCAAAAGGCCCGGTTCTTTTGCCAGGCGTTTCGCGTCCTCCTGGGAAAGCACCTTGCCCCGGGGGGACATATATAGGATATGCGGCTGCCACCCCAAATGTTCCCGGATCCTGTCGATGCCCCTGGCAAAGGGCTCTGCCATGAGGAGCATCCCCTTGCCGCCGCCGAACACGGTGTCGTCCACACGCCCCCGGATATCCGGGGAAAAATCCCGCAGCTGGTGGCAGCACACCTGCAAAAGCCCCTTTTTCCGGGCCCGCCCCACGATGCTGTGGTCCAGCACCGGCGGGAACATCTCAGGGAACAAGGTCAAAATGTCCACCCGCATTTAGGCTTCCTCCCCCTCTTCGTCAAAGATGCCCGGAATGGGCAGCAGCTCGATGACGCCCTCTTCCACGCTGATCCGCTGGATCATGTGCTTCACCGCCGGGAACAGGTATTCCTTCCCGGACTTGTCCACAATGCGGTACACGTCGTTGGCGCCGGTGGGCAGCACTTCCCGCAGTTCCCCATACTCCTTGCCGGTGGTGCCGTCCACAGCCTTTAACCCGATCAGGTCCTGGAGGAACACCTGGCCCTCTTCCAGCTTTACATCTTCCCGGTCCAGGTAGAGCACTTTGCCCCGCAGGGCGTCCCCTTGCTCCACGGTGGTGACCCCCTGCAGGGTGATCAGCAGCCGCCCTTTGTGGACCCGGGAAGCCATCAGGCCTGCATCGGTTTTGCCTGCGTCAAAATAGAGGTGTTTGACCCCCGCCAGGAACTCCGGGGAATCGGTCCAGCACTCCAACACCAACTCTCCCCGCACCCCATGGGTCCGCACGATCTTGCCGGCTTCCAGAAATTGTTTTTTCATCGTTTCCCTCCGGTTTTTCCAGATAAACAAAAAAGGGCTTGCGCCCTTTCTGTTTAGTCGATTTCGACCATGATCTTCTTGTCGTTCCGGGTGGCGGCAGCACGCATGACCACGCGGATCGCCTTGGCGATGCGGCCCTGCTTGCCGATGACCCGGCCCATGTCGTCTTCCGCCACGTGGAGATGGTAAACGGTGGTGCCGTTTTCCTGCTCCTCGCTGGTGACCACGATCTCCTCCGGCTTTTCAACCAGGCCGGAAGCGATGGCTTTCAGTAATGCCTCCATAGTGCCAACTCCTTTCAAGGCGTAAGCGTGCAGTTTAGATCACGCCGTGCTTCTTGAACAGAGCCTTCACAGTATCGGTGGGCTGAGCGCCGTTTTCCATCCACTTCTTAGCCTTCTCAGGGTCAACCTTCACCACGCTGGGCTCTTCCATGGGGTTGTAGTAGCCGATCTCCTCGATGAAGCGGCCATCCCGGGGGAAGCGGGAATCTGCCACAACAATGCGGTAGAAAGGAGATTTCTTAGCGCCCATTCTTCTCAGTCTGATTTTTACTGCCATGATTCATTCCTCCAAAGTGATAATTGATTGGGATTTCTTCTATGCGCCTGGCATTCCAGGCAATATTGTTCACGGGGCAGGCCCCGGCAATATCCGTTGTGCTTACATGGGCAGGTTGGGCATCCTTCTGCGCTTGCCCTTGCCCAGGCCTCCAAACTGTTTGAGCAGCTTTTGGGTCTGACGGAACTGGTTCAACAGCCGGTTCACGTCCTCCACCTTCATGCCGCACCCGGCAGCAATCCGCTTTTTCCGGGAGGCGTTCAAACAATCGGGATGAGAGCGCTCATAGGGCGTCATGGAGAGGATAATGGCCGCGCTCCGGTCCATCACCCGGTCGTCAATGTCCACGTCGTCCAATTTATTCCCCACGCCGGGAAGCTTGGAGAGGATCCCCTTGATGGGACCCATTTTCTTCACCTGCTGGAACTGCTCCAACAGGTCGTTTAAATCCATCTTATTTTGCATCAGCCGCTGGGCGGTCTTTTGGGCAGCCTTTTCATCCAGCTTCGTCTGGGCGTCCTCGATCAGGGTCAGCACGTCGCCCATGCCCAAAATACGGCTGGCCATCCGGTCCGGGTGGAACACTTCCAAGTCTGCCAGCTTTTCGCCAGTACCCGCAAACTTGATGGGCTTGCCCGTCACCGCTTTCACGGAAAGGGCCGCACCGCCTCGGGTGTCGCCGTCCAGCTTGGTCAGGATCACGCCGGTGATATCCAGCAAATCATCGAAGGTCTTGGCCACGTTCACGGCTTCCTGGCCGGTCATGGCGTCCACCACCAGCAAAATGTCCGTGGGCTGCACCGCTTCTTTGATGCGGCGGAGCTCCTCCATCAGCTGCTCGTCGATCTGCAACCGGCCGGCGGTATCGATGATCACATAGTCGTTGCCGTAGTCCTTGGCGTGGCGCACCGCCTCTTTCGCGGTGAGCACCGGATCCTGGGTGCCTTTCTCAAAAACAGGCGCCCCGGCCTTTTCCCCCACCACCTGCAACTGCTTGATAGCGGCGGGACGGTAAATATCCCCTGCCACCAGCAGCGGCCGATGGCCCTGGGACTTCAACTGGTAGGCCAACTTGGCGGCGTGGGTGGTTTTACCAGCACCCTGCAGGCCGCACATCATGATGATGGCAGGAGGGTGGGCCGGCATTTTCAGCCGCTCTTCCGTGCCGCCCATAAGGCTGGTCAGCTCTTCGTTGACGATCTTGATGACCATCTGGGCGGGGGTGAGGCTTTCCATCACCTCGCTGCCCACGGCCCGGTCGGTCACCTTTTTGGTGAACTCCTTGGCCACCTTGTAGTTGACGTCGGCTTCCAGCAGGGCCAGACGCACTTCCCGCATGGCTTCCTTCACGTCCGCTTCGGTGAGCTTGCCCTTGCTGCGCAGCTTTTTAAAAGAATTGCTCAGCTTATCCGCCAAACCCTCAAATGCCACTGGCTTTCCCTCCTGGATAAAATTTCCTCTGTCGCACGCCCGCTTTCGGGCCTTGTCCTCAAAAATAGGCGTTACGCCTCTACCGAGATCTCCTGGGCACATTCCAAGATCTTGCCCACGTTTTCATCAATGCCGGCCACTTGGCCGTTTTGCTCGTTGAGATCCTGAATGTTCAGGGCACAGTCGCAGATCAGCGTCAAGGTCTTTTGGATCTCCTGGAAACGCCGGGCAAGCGCGTCCCGCACGCCCTGGCGGGTGATATCCCGGTCCTGGGCGATCTCTGCCAAAGACAAGTCTTCATTATAATAGGCGTCCACCACTTCCCGCTGGGTATCTGTAAGCATATCCCCGTAAAAGTCCAACAAAAAGCTGATGCGCAAATCCTTGGCCATGGTGCCGCCCTCCTTGCCTCTGTGATTTCAGCCCCTGTTCGGGGTTTTTTGTCCTTTCTGTAAAGCGGTTTTCTTTACAGCATTGAGATTATACACGATTCCCGCAGATTTGTCAACAGGGAAAGGCAAAAAAGCCCGGGTTTGCCCATCTGCCGGAAATGGGCTTCCCAGGGCAGGTAAAGATGCCTCTTTTCCAAGAGAAAGGGGCTTGGTGATGATTTACATTTCAAAAAGGAGGTGTTATAATAGAAAAACCAATTTTACCTTTTAAATCATAAAAGACAGGGAGGAACACCCATGCTCTATTTCAACTGCGACTATACGGAAGGGGCACACCCACATATCCTGGAAAAAATGCAGGAAACAAACCTGGAACAAACCATTGGCTACGGCGAGGACGAGTACTGCGAACAAGCCCGCACCCTGATCCGCCGGGAGTGCGGCCGGTATGATGTGGACGTCCACTTCCTGGTAGGCGGCACCCAGGCCAACTTCACCGTGATCCGTGCCTCCCTGCGCTCCCATCAGGGCGTCATTGCCCCGGTGACGGGCCACATCAATGGCCACGAAACCGGCGCCGTGGAGGCCACCGGCCACAAGGTGCTGGCCCAGGCCTGCGGGCCGGAAGGCAAGCTCACTGCTGACCAGGTGGAACAGGCTGTCACCGCCCACTGGACCGACGAGGCCCGGGAGCATCTGGTGCAGCCCAAGATGGTGTACATCTCCCACCCCACCGAAAACGGTGCTTTGTACACCCTGGCCGAGCTGGAAGCCCTGAGCCACACCTGCCGGGAACACGGCCTGTACCTGTTCCTGGACGGCGCCCGGCTGGGTTACGGCCTCACCGCCCGGGGCAGCGACGTTTCCATGGCAGACCTGGCCCGGCTGTGCGACGTCTTTTACATCGGCGGCACCAAGTGCGGCGCCCTCTTTGGAGAGGCTGTGGTCATTGCCAATCCCCAGCTGAAGCCGGATTTC
>CAJFMJ010000065.1:0-5456 GCA_904391645.1 uncultured Neglectibacter sp. | reverse complement strand
CCGCTATTCCATCAAGCAGAACGGCGGGATGCTGGCAAAGGGCCGGCTTTTGGGGATCCAGTTCCTCACCCTGTTTGAGGACGACCTGTACTACGACATCTGCCGCAGCGCCAACGAGCAGGCCTACCGCATTGCCGCAGCCTGCCGGGAAGCCGGGTTCCCCTTCTTTGCCGAGTCCCCCACCAACCAGCAATTTCCCATCTTCCCCAACCGGCTGCTGGATCGCCTGAAAGAAAAGTACGTCTATTCCACCTGGGCGAAGGTGGACGAAGACCACACCGCCATCCGCCTGTGCACCAGCTGGGCCACCCGGGACGAGGCCGTGGAACAACTGATCGCTGACATCCGCGCCTTGGGCAAGGAGCTGTGAAGGTCCTCTCCCTCAAGGAACCCTGGGCTTCTTTAATTGCCGCGGGCGTGAAATCCATCGAAACCAGAAGCTGGCAGACAAGCTATCGGGGAGAACTGGCTATTCACGCTTCCCTTGCCAAGATCAACACAGCGGACCCCCAGATGGAACGGCTGTTGTCCTTGCTCCCTGAGCGGGCACTTCACCAAGGAATGGTCGTGTGCCGCTGTGTGCTCAAGGACTGTGTCCCCATGGATGCAGCCTTTCTGCAATGGATTGACACCCAGCCAGTGGAAAAGCTTTGCGGCGAATACGCTCCAGGGCGTTTTGCCTGGATTTTAGAACAAGTGGAACCTTTGGACACACCTCAGCCCGCCAAAGGCCATTTAGGCCTTTGGGAGTGGCAACCTTAAAAAAGACAGCCAGAGCATTGTGCACTGGCTGTTTTTTCTCTCATCGGGAGCTTTAAAGCACCAACACCCGATTCACCACTGAGCTGTTCTTGTTTGAGGCTTTTCCATTGTCACGGTTACACGAAAAAGGGGCTGTTGCAAACTGCAACAGCCCCCTTCTTTTGCGCTCTCTTACGCTTTTCCAACAACTCGGCTCAACGCTTGGCCCAACAGCACCCCTGCCAAGCAGAGGATCACGCTGAGCACCACATAGGCGCCGCCCAACAGGTATTTGCCGTTCTGGAAAAGATTCACCGTTTCCAGGGAAAAGGTGGAAAACGTGGTGAATCCCCCGCAGACACCGGTTTGCAAAAAGAGTTTCCCACGGTCACCCAGCAGCTTTTGGGAAAACATCCCGCTGATAAACCCGATGGCCACGGCTCCCAAAAAGTTGGTGAGCAGCGTCAACAGGGGAAACGCGTGCTTCCAGGGCAGCAGGCTCAGGCCGTATCGGCCTGCGGCGCCCAAAGCGCCTCCCGCTGCAACAAGTATCCAAGACATCCTCTCTCACCCATTCCCTTCCTAAAGGTACATCCCCGGCACAGTTCACAAACTGCTGGAACAGGAAGCCAGGCGGCAAAAAGACATTTCACCTCCTGGCTTCCTGAAGGACCTTCCATGTCAGGCACCGTTGAAAAAACTGGCCCGCCACTTCTCCTTACAGCTCCAAGCCCTGGTAGTTCTCCTGGAGGATCCCGCAGGAATCCCCAAAGTGCTGGCGCTCCTCTTCGGTGAGGGAAAGTTCCAACACACGGTCCACGCCGTTGCGGTTGACGATGCAGGGCACCCCCGCAAAGACATCCCGCTGGCCGTACTCGCCCCGCAGCCGGGCGGAAACCGTCAGCACGCTGTTCTCATTGGAGAGCACTGCCCGGACGATCCGCACCAAAGCCATACCAATGCCGTAATAGGTGGCCCGCTTGGCCTGGATGATCTTCTGGGCGGCGTCCCGCACCTCCACACTGATCTTCTGCATCTCATCCAAGCAGAATTTTCCATTGGAATGCTCGCAAATGTCCATTACCGACTTGGTGGCCACCATGGCCTGGCTCCAGGGGACAAACTCACTGTCGCCATGTTCCCCGATGACGTAGGCGTGGACATTGCGGGGGTCAACCGTGAAGTAATCTCCCAGCAGGTACCGCAGCCGGGCTGTATCCAAGGTAGTTCCAGTGCCGAACACCCGGTTGGAATTAAAGCCGGAGAGCTCGTAGGTGACCCGGGTCATAATGTCCACCGGGTTGGTGGCCACCAGGAAGATCCCTGAAAACCCGGAATGGGTGATGGGCCCGATGATGGACTGGAACACTGCCGTGTTCCGCTTTAAAAGATCCAACCGTGACTCGCCGGGCTTTTGGCTCACACCAGCGCAGATGACCACGATATCGGCGTCAGCGCAGTCGCTGTACTCCCCGGCGTAAATCTTCATGCTGGAAGGTGCAAAGGCCACCCCGTGATTCAAGTCCATGGCCTCCCCTTCGGCACGGCTCTTGTCAATATCCACCAGCACAAGCTCGTCGCACACCGCCTGATTCAAAGCCGAATAAGCAAAGCTCATGCCCACCATGCCTGTGCCCACCAACACGATTTTCCGTTTGTTTAAGATCATCCCGTTCACGCTCCTTTGTATCTTCCGCAGGTGCTTGGCCTGCCACATTTTTGAATAGTTTTCCCAAAGAAAGCCTTTTCCTTGGGGTCAGCCCTATTTTACCGCTTTTTTCCAAGAATGGCAACACTAAAATAAGAATTTTTCTTATTTTTAGAATTCTGTGCCCTTTCTCCCTTTTCCCTTGCTTTTTTTGGCGCTTGTGCTGCAGGCAAGGTTGTCCATGTAAAAACACGCCCACAAACCGACAGGTCTTGCTCATGGCCTGGACTATAATAAAGGGGAAACGGGGGGATGCCGGTGACCGTTTATGCCGATGTGTTGGTGATCGTCAACCTGTATGTGGACTTTTTCCTGCTGTGGTGCACGCAACAGGTGCTGCAGCTGCGGGCTGGCCCTTGGAGGATGGTCCTGGGGGCTTTTGTGGGTGGACTGTGCGCCCTGGCCTGCCTGTACCCTCTGCCCTGGTGGGGTTCCCTGCTTTGGGGAGGTGCCTCCGCAGCCCTGGTGACAGCGGCAGCTTTTTGCCCCTTGTCCCGACGGGGCTTTCTAAAAACCGCCCTGTGTTTTTGGCTGTTCTCTCTGGCGCTGGCGGGGTTCTTCCTGTTCCTGATCCAATGGGTGGGCACCCAGAACGTGGCTTTGGTGGGCCACACCATCTACCTCAACCTGTCCCTGCCCCTGCTGTTCCTCTTTACCGGAGGGGCCTATCTGGTGTTCTGGGTGTTTCAAAAGCTCTTCCACAGGGAGGACTTTTCCCAGCGGGTCTGCCGGTTCCAACTGGAACACCGGGGAAAGACCGTCACCTTGTGGGCCAAGGCGGACACCGGCTGCAACTTGCGGGAACCTTTTTCCGGGCTGCCGGTGATTGTCTGCCAAGCGTCCGCTTTGAAGGGGTGGCTGCCTGCCCCGTTGGAGGAATGGGCAGCCCATCCGGACACGGGTCTTCCAGGCAAGGAGTTCCGGTTGGTGCCCTTTGAAAGCGTGGGAGGCTCCGGGGTGCTGCCCGCCTTCCGGCCAGACCAAGTGCTCCGCCTGCCGGAGAAAACTCCCATCCCCTGCTACATAGCCCTATGGGATCACCAATTCCCTCCGGGAGGGTTCCAAGCCCTGTACGGTCCGGACCAATTCCCCCAGCACTCCCCCGCCCCATAAATCGTTTCCAAGGAGGTCCTTCTATGCTGCATTTTTTCCGCACCCTATTTAACCGGCTCATTGGGCTCCTCATCCCACCGGAACCCCAAGGCTGCCACTACATCAACGGCCCAGAAACGCTCCCTCCCCCTCTGACAAAAGAGGAGGAAGCCCAAGTGCTGGAAAACATCCGGCAAGGGGTACCCGGCGCCAGGGAGCCTCTCATCACCCACAACCTACGGCTTGTAGTCTACATCGCCAAAAAGTTTGAAAGTCCCGGCGCCAGCGTGGAAGACTTGATCTCCATTGGTACCATTGGGCTGATCAAGGCGGTGAACACCTTCCAAGTGGAGCGAAACATCAAGCTGGCCACCTATGCCTCCCGGTGTATTGAAAACGAAATCCTGATGCACCTGCGGAAAAGCTCCCAGCTGCGCCACGAGGTATCCATTGACGACCCCCTCAACGTAGACTGGGACGGCAACGAACTGCTGCTCTCAGACCTGTTGGGCAGCGAGCCGGACACCGTGAACCAAGACATCGAGCGGGAGGCGGAACGGGTGATGCTCCTGCGGGCGGTGGAACGCCTTGCCCCCCGGGAAAAGAAAATCATGGTGCTGCGATTCGGCCTGGGGTCCGGCCGGGAGCACACCCAAAAAGAAGTGGCCGATTGCCTGGGGATCTCCCAATCCTACATTTCACGGTTGGAAAAAAGGATCATCCACCGGCTGCGGCGGGACCTGGAAAAAGCCGGGGCCGCCTAAACCAAACCACCCGCCCATCCCCTTGGGGACCGGGCGGGCTTTGTTTTTGCAAAAAGAAAAGCCCCGCCGCGGGGGAGCGGCAGGAGCTTTTCAAAATAGATAAAAGGAGAATCTACAAGGGCTGGAGGAGGGAGTGTTATCAGCCCTTGCGACGACGAAAACCAAAGAAAGAACCCATCAGAGGCTCAGGACGGCCCACCATGCGGACATCCTCCTGGAACAGTGCCACAGGCTGCAAGCCGGACTGCATCACCACGGGGGAAGGACGCTGGGGCATACGGGAATACTCATAATTGTTTATTTTCACAGGCTGCTCTACAAAATTGAACATAAAAATCAAATCTTCCTTTCTTCCGCAAAGCAGGGATGATAGTGTATTAAATGTGTATTTGTGTGGAAGACAGTTTCCACCGGGGCCGGTCTTCAGCCCCTCTCTCTTACACGTATATTCTAGCATATATCTGCTGAATTTTCAACATCTTTGTGCGATTTTTCTAAAATATTTTCTTTGAAAGCAAAAATTCATTTTCAAAGGCTTTTAGGCGTTTTCCAGGGAAAAACACTTTCTTTTTGCAAAACCGTTTCAAAAAAGTTGCAGATGCTCTGTCACGACATCACGCTAAAACTGCAAACAGGCAAAAAAATCACCTGGAAAAGAACCGTCTTCCGGACCCTTTTCCAGGCGCTTTTTTATTCCTGCCAAGGCGGGATTGCCAAGTTCCGCACAGCCAGCCCCTGGCTGTTGGCATACCGAACCGTATAGGCGGTGCCGCCCCGTTCCTGTTTCTGATAGCAAAGGCAGTAGGCGCTGTGCTCCACCAAATAGCGGTTCCGCTGGAACATACATCCCTGGGTATACCGGTTGGCAATGTACACCACCTGATCCGCCTGCCGCAGCATGGCACGGTAAACGGAAGCATCCCGTTGGCTCCACTGCTCTTCCTGACCCACATAAGGCAGCACCAGTTCCAGCTTTAGACCAGGGTACCCCTCCCCACGCACCCGGAGCACCTCCTGGGCTGCAACGGTGTCAAAGCCCAAAGCGCCTCCCGCCAAAAAGGTGGTGACGCCCTTTTCCTCCACCAACGCAACAATCTCCTCCCGCAACCTGCGCCGCAGCCAGAGCATCTCCTGCTCGGGAATACGCCGGT
>CAJFMJ010000064.1 GCA_904391645.1 uncultured Neglectibacter sp. | reverse complement strand
TTCCTTCCTGATCGTAGGAGATTTTGGGGACAAAAAAACTCCGCCCCCAGCTAAGGGGCGAAGTGACTTCTTCGCGGTACCACCCAAATTCAGCAGGCTGCCGCAGCACCCTGCCCTTTCCCGGCCTGTAACGGGGCCAAACCCGTCGGGGCCTACCAAGCCGCAAACCGCAGCCCTTCAGCGCCGCCGCTCCAAAAGGAACTTCCCCCCGCTTGCCTCGGAACCGCGCTTTCAGCCGGTGACGCAGTTTCTCTGGCCGGGCGGGGCAGGGGTACTTTCTTTCTTCCACGCGTTTTGCTTCATCATACCACAAAGTGGGCCCAGGTTCAAGGGGGCGCGGCGGATTTTCTCAAAGGGACGCCCTTTCGCCCCGGTTTTCGCCTGTTTTTTTAAGGCGCCTCCCTTCAAAAGCATTTTCCTCGTTCACAAAAGTTTTATTGAATCTGGCGAAATATTGTGGTATGATACATGACACAGGACTCTGCCGCTGGTAGGGCTTTTGACAACTGGAACAAGCGCAGCCTTCCCCGGGGCGCTTCCTTGAAAGGATGGAAAGTAGAATGGGCGACGTTTTTATTGAGCGCATGGTGAAAAAGAAGTTTGAATCCATGGACCTGCTGGTGATGGTGGGCATTGTGGTGGCCATGATCATTGCGGTGTTCATCGGGTTTGTGGTGGGCATGGTGATGCTGCCCATCCCCATGATCACCTTGCTGGTGGTGCTGGGCGCCGGCTTTGGCGGCTATAAGCTGATGACCATGCGGATGCTGGAATACGAATACAGCCTGACCAACGGCTATGTGGCGGTGGACAAGATCATGAACCGCTCCAGCCGCAAGCGCATGACCGCTTTTGAGTGCAACACCGCCGAGGACATCGGGCCCTACAACCAGAACGAGGCCCGCCTGAAGAACCAGAGCTTCGACGCCCGGATCTTCGCCACGGAGTACGCCGACCACCGGGACGCCTGGTACATGGTGGTCCGCAGCCAGAAGACCGGCAAAACCCTGGTGGTGTTCAACCCCGATGAAGAGCTGCTGGAAGGCATCAAGAAGTTCATCCCCCGGCCCCTGAAGTTTGAAAAGTTCGGCCGGAATTGATCCCACACAAAATCAAAAAGGCACTGGGGCGTTTGCCCCGGTGCCTTTTTGATTGCCGTCTTTTGGACACTCCCGCCTTACGCCAGGCCTTTGCCCTTGATGATGGGAGAGATCCGTTTGTAGATCACAAAGGTGATGATCACGCTGCACATTGCCTTGCAAAATGTAAATGGCATATTGAAGATCAGCAGGGCCTGGGGCAGCGTCTTCACCCAGGGGACGATCGCCTGGTACATATCCATGACCTTGTCGGTGGTCATGTTATAGAACACAGCGTAGGCCGGGTAGCTGATAAACAGGTTGATGGGCAAGCTGAGAACAGCCATCACCACGGCCCCCACCAGGGAGCCCAACACGGCGCCCACCCGGTCCTTGCGGAATTTATAGATCAATCCCGCCGGCACCACAAAGGTGACGCCCATGAGGAAGTTGCACAGCTCTCCCGCGCCGCCCGTCCCGGAGGAAGGCAGGTTCACCAGGTTTTTGATCAGGCACACCACCACCCCGCTGACAGGCCCCATGGTGAAAGCGGCGATGAGGGCCGGCAGCTCGGAGAAATCCATGGCCAGGAAGGAGGGGAGGATGATGGGGATGCTGAAGCTGAAAAACATCAGCACGGTGGCCACCGCGCCCAGAACGGCGGTCATGGCCAGGGTTCTTACGTTGACTTTCTTTTGCATGGAACCATCCCTTTCGGAAAAATTTGCTCCGCAAAAGACCGCTGGGGTGGGAAAAGGCAGAAAAAAATCCCGGAGCCGTAAACGGTCCGGGAACCTTTTCGATGAATGAGAGATACACCGGGGAAGACGCAGCTCCCCCAAAAATCTTCTATCATCCGGACTTTGCCGCGGAAAACGCGGTTCACCGTCGGTACCGGAATCACACCGGTTCGGCGGAGAGGAAGCCTCTCCGTTCGCAGACTGTACTGCCGGTCAGGAATTGCACCTTGCCCCGAAGATCATTTGCTGGTATCATTTTAGTACAGAGAACCGCGCCTGTCAAGGAGGGAACCGGATGAAACTGTTTTGTAGAGAAGAAATGCAGCGTTTGGAAATGGCCGCCGTGGCTGCGGGCGTGCCCCTTTCCCAGCTGATGGAAAACGCCGGGGCTGCTGTGGCCCAAGAAGTGGAGCGCCGCTGCCGTCCCCTGGCCGGAAAGCGGGCCGCCCTGCTCTGCGGCAAGGGCAACAACGGCGGGGACGGCTTTGTGTGCGCCCGGCTGCTGGCTGAAAAAGGGGCTACTTGCACGGTGATCCTAGCCCAGGGAGCCCCCAAAACCGACCTTGCAGCTGCCGCCTTTGCGGCCCTGCCCCCGGAGGTGGATGTCCTCCCAGGGGAAAACCAGGCTGCCCGGGCCGCTTTGGAACAGGCGGACGTGGTCATCGACTGCGTGTTTGGGTTCAGCTTCCGGGGAGAGCTTTCCGGGCTGCCCGCCCAGCTTTTGGAATACGCCGGGGCATTGCCCTGCCTGAAGCTCTCCGCCGACCTGCCCAGCGGCGTGGAGTGCGACACCGGCCGGGTCAGCCCCGGGGCCTTCCGGGCGGATGTTACGGTGACCTTCACCGGGAAAAAGCCCGCCAACGTGTCCTACCCCGCCAAGGAGTTCTGCGGGGAAACGGTGGTGCAGCAAGTGGGGGTGCCCGCCGCCCTGGTGGAGGGAGCCGAAACCAGGATTTTCGAAACGGAAAAGAGCTTCCCCCTGGAAGTGTTGTCCTCCCCGGACCAGCAGGCCAACAAAGGGGACATGGGCAGGCTGCTGCTGGTGTGCGGCAGCTGGGGCATGGCCGGGGCCTGCGTCATGGCGGCAAAGGCTGCCCTGCGCTGCGGCGTGGGGCTGCTGCAGATCGCCGTGGAAGAGCGGCTCTATCCCCTCATCGCCCAGGCGGTGCCCCAGGCCATCTACCTGGTATTGGACTGGGAAAACCGCCGGGAGGAAAGCGAAAACCTGCTGCTGGACGCCCTGAGCAAGTGCACTGCCTGCGTCATGGGCTGCGGCCTGGGGGAACGGTCGGAGCTGGTGTGCCCCCTGGTGTTCTCCCACTGCCGGCGGCCCCTGGTGGCCGACGCCGACGCCATCAACTTTCTCAGCCGTCACCCAGGTTTTTTGGAAGCCGTGGAGATCCCCCTGGTGCTCACTCCCCACCCCGGAGAAATGGCCCGGCTGTGTGACGACTCCATCCCGGAGATCCAGTCGGACCGGCTGGGGGCTGCCCAGCAGAAGGCCCGGGAAACCGGCGCTGTGGTGGTGCTGAAAGGGGCCGCCACCGTCATCGCGGCCCCGGACGGCCGCTGTGCCGTGAACCCCACCGGGAACCCGGGCATGGCCAAGGGAGGCAGCGGGGACGTGCTGGCGGGCATGGCGGGGGCGTTTTTGGCCCAAGGGCTCCCCGCCTTTGAAACCGCCGTGCTGGCGGCCTACCTTCACGGGTACGCCGGGGACTTGTGCGCCCAGGCCTTCACCCAGCGGGCCATGCTGCCCACCGACCTGCCGGAGATGCTCCCCCAGGTGTTCCGCCGGCTGTTAGGGGCGTAACATCTGGATGTGGGGGATGCCGTCCTCTAAAAACTCCTCCGACACCTGGCGGAAGCCCGCCTGCTCATAAAAGGCTTTGGCGTAGGTCTGGGCCTCGATGCGGATGGGCCCCTTGCCCAACCACTCCTCCGCCGCCAGAAGGCCCCGCCGCAGCAGCTGGGTGCCCAGCCCTTGGCGGCGCCGCCGGCTGATGACCCGCCCCAGGGACGCCTCGGAGAAGGAAACCCCTGGCCGCAGCACCCGCAAATAGGCCTGGATCCCCTCCTGGTCCCGGGCAAACACATGGAGGGCCTCCCGGTCCTTGCCGTCGAGCTCCGGGTAGGGGCACTGCTGTTCCACCACGAACACGTCCACCCGCAGCCGGAGGATGTCGTACAGCTCCTCCAGGGTCAGCTGGTCAAAGGTCTTTACGGTCCAAATCATTGCCATCCCCCACTCTGTTCTGGATTGTGCCATTATAGCATATCTTTGCCCCAGGGAAAAGCCGCTTTACAACCCTGCTGCAATCTGCTATACTTATTGAATTACCCTGAGCTTTCGGGGACTTAGAATTGGGGAATGGGAATGCTTTACACCTATCTTTGGACGTTCTTTCTGTTTGCCTTTTTGGGGTGGTGCAGCGAGGTGGTCTTCGCCGCCATCCAACAGAGGCGCTTTGTCAACCGGGGCTTTTTAAACGGCCCCCTGTGCCCCATTTACGGCATTGGCGTGGTGGCTATCGACTTCCTTCTGCGGCCTTTCCAGGGGAACCTGCCAGTGCTGCTGGTGGGCGGTATGCTGCTGGGCTCTGCCCTGGAATACCTGGTGGGCTTTTTCTTGGAAAAGCTCTTTCACCAAAAGTGGTGGGACTACTCCGACCAGCCCCACAACCTCCACGGCTACATCTGTTTAAAGTTCAGCGTCTTGTGGGGCGTTGCCGGCGCGTTGATCGTCCGCTACATCACCCCCTTTACCCACGGGCTCTTCTCCCGGATCCCCACCCCTTTGGGCTGGATCCTGCTGGCCGTTCTGGGCGGGCTTTTGCTGGCGGATTTCCTGGTGACGGCCATCGGCCTGGTGGGCCTCAACCGGAAGCTGAAAAACCTGCAATACGTCACCGGCAAGCTGCGCCAGGGCTCTGACAAACTGGGGGCTGATCTGTCCAAAAGCGCCATTGCCTTTGACGACCGGCGCAAGCACCTCCGCCAGACCCTGGAAAAAGACTGGCAGCGGGAAGCCGCACGGCTCAAGGTCAAGTATGAGAAGGACCTGCAGAACAACATCCTGCGCCGCCGCCTGCTGAAGGCTTTCCCCGATTTGAAGATGCTGGAGTACAACGTCCAGCTGGAAGAGCTGCGCCAGAACGTGGATGTGCTGCGCCGCCGCTCCTGGGAAGCTTTGCGCAAGCGCAATGAGGACGCCCGGGCCGCCTACGAAACAAGGCTGGCTCCCGGGGAGGAGCGGCCCTTTGCCTTCGGCCTGTGCTACGACAAGCTGTTTTGGATCTTCATGACCGGCAACGTGGTGGGCTTTGTGCTGGAAACCGTGTACATCTTCCTGCGCATCCACCGGTTTGAGATGCGGGCAGGCCTGGTGTTCGGCCCCTTCATCCCGGTGTACGGCCTGGGGGCGGTGCTCATCACCCTACTGCTGTACCGGATGTACAACCAAAAGGACATCATGATCTTTTTGGCCAGTATGTTCATTGGCGGCGCCTTTGAATACCTGTGCAGCTTTGTGCAGCAGGCGGTGTTCGGCACTGTGTCCTGGGAGTACAGCGATACACCGCTGAACATCGGCGGGCGCACCAACATGATGTACGCCTTCTTCTGGGGCATTTTGGGCTTGGTGTGGGTGAAAGATTTGTACCCCGCCCTCTCCCGGCTGATCCAGAAGATCCCCAAGAAGACGGGCCGCACCCTGACTGTGGTCTTCACCATTTTCATGGTGGTGGATATCCTCCTCTCCGCCGGGGCGGTGTACCGCCAGAGCGAGCGGGTAAATAACATCCCCGCCACCAACGCCGTGCAGGTCTTTTTCGACACCTACTTCCCCGATTCCTACCTGTCCTTCGTGTTCCCACGCATGGAGTACGTGGGCAAGCCGGAGTTGCCGACAGCGCCCCCTCCTGCCAACCCATAAAAACCTGGGCTGCCGCCCCTGTGCGGCGGCCCTTTTTGTTTGGGAAATTTCCCATTTTTCCCAGGGGGGTTCCATGGCTTTTTTCCAAAACCTCCAAGGCTTTTTCCGGACAAAAATTTCCTATCCCATTCCCCGCCTCACGCCCTTGCCATTCGGGAAAAAATGTGGTACTCTTCTCTGTAGTTGGCAAAGTTTTATCAAAGTGAGCACGCGCTTTTGCCGCCGGGCCGGGCCTGCCCGCCGGGGCACCGTGACGCGAAAGGAGCAACGCATATATGGTCTACACAAGAAACATCAGCGATTCGGTTGTATGGGTGGGCGGCAGCGACCGCCGTTTGCACCTGTTTGAGAACCTGTTCCCCATCCCCCGGGGCGTGTCTTACAACTCCTATGTGATTTTGGACGAGAAAACCGCCCTGCTGGACACGGTGGACTCCTCCATCGCCATCCAGTTCATCCAGAACGTCCGGGCCACTTTGGGCGACCGGCCCCTGGATTACCTCATCGTCAACCACATGGAGCCTGACCACTGCGCCACCATCGAAATGCTGCTGCCCTACTATCCCAACCTGAAGATTGTGGGCAACCAGAAGACCTTCCAGATGATCCGCCAGTTCTACGACTTCGACGTGGACAAGCACGCCCTTGTGGTGAAAGAGGGCGACGCCCTGGAGCTGGGCCAGCACACCCTGCGGTTCTACACCGCCCCCATGGTCCACTGGCCCGAGGTGATGGTGTCCTATGAGGAGAGCGAAAAGATCCTGTTCTCCGCCGACGCTTTCGGCACCTTTGGTGCGGTGGACGGCGCCCTGTTCAACGACGAAGTGGACTTCGACAAGGACTGGCTGGAGGACGCCCGCCGGTACTATTCCAACATCGTGGGCAAGTACGGCACCCAGGTGCAGGCTGCCCTGAAGAAGCTGTCCGGCCTGGACATCGCCACCATCTGCCCCCTCCACGGGCCGGTGTGGCGCAGCGACCTGGGCTACCTGCTGGGCAAATATGACCTGTGGAGCCGCTATGAGCCGGAGGAGAAGGCTGTGGCCATCTTCTACGCCTCCATGTACGGCAACACGGAAAACGCCGCCAACCTGCTGGCTTCCAGCCTGGCAGAGGCCGGCGTGAAGAACGTGAAAGTGTACGATGTGTCCAGCACCCATGTTTCCGACCTGATCGGCGAGGTGTTCCGGTGCAGCCACATGGTGCTGGCCTGCCCCACCTACAACAACGGCATCTATCCCGCCATGTACAACTTCCTCCACGACATGAAGGCCCTGATGGTGCAGAACCGCACCGTGGGCCTGATCGAGAACGGCAGCTGGGCCCCTGCCAGCGGCAAGCTGATCCGGCTGCGCCTGGAGGAAATGAAGAACATGACCCTCTTGGAGCCCACCGTCACGTTGAAGTCCTCCCTGAAGGAAGACAGCCGCGCCCAGCTGGAAGCTTTGAAGGACGCCATCGTGGCTTCCCTGAACGCGTAACTATCGGAACCGAAACAATTCCCATGAAAAAAGCCCGCTCCAGGGATGGGGCGGGTTTTCTCATAGGGCCAGGCCCCACGGAAAGGAGCAAACGCCATGGCAGATTGGAATCCCCAACAGTACTTAAAATTTCAAAAGCAGCGCACCCAGCCCTCCCGGGACTTGGCAGCCCGGGTGGCGGACCGGAACCCCCGGACCGTGGCGGACATTGGATGCGGCCCCGGCAACAGCACCGCCGTTCTCCGGGAGGTGTTCCCCCAGGCGGAGATCGTGGGGCTGGACAACTCCCCGGACATGATCGAAAAAGCCCGGCGGGAACACCCGGACCTGGTTTTCCGGCAAGGGGACGCCCGGCAGCTGGAGGGCACCTGGGACTTGCTGTTCTCCAACGCCTGCCTTCAGTGGATCCCCAACCAACAGGAACTGCTGCCCGCCCTGATGAGCCACCTCAACCCGGGAGGGGTGCTGGCGGTGCAAGTGCCCAACAACGGCGAGGAACCCTTCTACCGGCTGGTCCAACAGGTGGTGTCAGAGCCGCGTTGGGGCTTTGACGCCTCCCCGGAGTACAACCAGGCCTTGAGCCCCCAGGAGTACTTCGACATTCTCTCGGAGTGCGCCTCTTCCTTTGACCTGTGGGAGGTGTGCTACCAGCATCCCATGCCGGACCACGCCGCCCTGGTGGACTGGGTGGAGAGCACCCGCTTGCGGCCGTATTTGCAGGTTCTGGGCCCCCAGCGGGGCCAGGAGTTGAAGGAAGAATTGGCCCAGCGGGCCAAGGAACTGTACCCGGTCCGGAAAAATGGCCAGGTGATCCTGGGCTTCCGCAGGCTCTTTTTCACCGCGGAAAAATAAGCCGCCCTCAAGCAAATGCCCCCTGCACAGAAAAACCGTTCCTGTGCAGGGGGCGTTTTCTCTTTCTTCGTTTGTACAGGCAAGGCCTCTTCCAAAGGGAAACGGGACGTTTAAGAAAGCCTGGTTTTGAAGTCCTCATACCCAAAGGAGCGAACCAGCTCCACCTCCCCGTCCTGGCGACGCAGGGCGATGGCGGGCAGGGGCATCCCGTTGAAGGTATTGGTCTTTACCATGGTGTACAGGGCCATGTCTTCCAGCACCACTTGGCTGCCCTCCGTGAGGGGCTGGTCGAAGGAATAATCCCCGATCACGTCCCCTGCCAGGCAGGTGGGCCCGGCCAGCCGGTAGGTGTGGGCCTTCTCCCCCGCCTTACCGGAATCCCGCACCGGGGGCCGGTAGGGCATTTCCAACACGTCGGGCATATGGCAGGCAGCGGAGGTGTCCAGGATGGCGATGTCCATGCCGTTGTGGACCACTTCCAGCACAGTGGACACCAGGAACCCGGCGTTTAGCACCACGGCCTCTCCCGGCTCCAGATAGACCTCCACGCCGTAGCGCTCCCGGAAGTGCTTCACCACCCGGATCAACCGGGGGATGTCGTAATCCGCCCGGGTGATGTGGTGGCCGCCTCCCAGGTTCAGCCACTTCATCCCGGGGAGGTATTTCCCAAACTTCTCCTCAAAGGCGGCAGCGGTGGTTTCCAAGTCGTCGGAGTTTTGCTCACACAAGGTGTGGAAGTGGAGCCCGTCCAACAGGGGCAGCAGGCTCTCGTCAAAATTTGCCAAAGTGGTGCCCAACCGGGAACCGGGGGCACAGGGGTCGTAAATGGCGTGACCCTCCTGGGTGGAGCATTCCGGGTTGACCCGCAAGCCCACCTGCTTCCCCGCGTCCTTGGCCCGCTGGCCAAACTTCCGAAGCTGGCTGGGGGAGTTGAACACAAAGTGGTCCGCGTAGGAGAGCAGCTCGTCCAGCTCCTCCTCCCGGTAGGCCGGGGAAAACACGTGGACCTCCCCGGGGAACTCCTCTCTCCCCAGGCGGGCCTCAAACAGGCCGCTGGCGGTGGTGCCGGACAGATACCGGCTGATGAGAGGGTAGCAGGCGAACATGGAAAAGGCCTTCTGGGCCAGGAGGATCTTGCAGCCGGCCTCCTGGGCCACTTGGCGGAGGATCTCCAGGTTTTTCTTTAAAAGCCCCTCGTCCACCAGGAAATAAGGGGTGCGCAGCGTATCCCCCATTTAGTCCACCAGCACAGGGGCGTCGTCGATCTGCCAGGGCAGGCCCCACTGGTTCAGGGCGTCCATGTAGGGATCGGGATCAAACTCTTCCACGGTGTACACGCCGGGCTTGTTCCACTTGCCCGTCAGGAGCATCATGGCCCCCACCATGGCGGGCACGCCGGTGGTGTAGGAGATGGCCTGGGAGCCCACCTCTTTGTAGCACTCCTGATGGTCGCACACATTGTAGATGTAGGCAGTCTTCTCTTTGCCGTCCTTTTTGCCGGTGAAGATGCAGCCGATGTTGGTCTTGCCCACGGTGCGGGGACCCAGGGAGGCGGGGTCGGGCAGCAGGGCCTTCAAGAACTGGATGGGCACGATCTTGTGGCCTTCAAATTCCACAGGCTGGGTGGAGAGCATCCCCACGTTTTCCAGACACTTCATGTGGGTCAGGTAGCTCTGGCCGAAGGTCATGAAGAACCGGATGCGCTTCACGCCGGGAATGTTCTTGGCCAGGGATTCGATCTCCTCGTGGTGCAAGAGGTACATATCCTTGTGGCCCACCTGGTCGAAATCGTATTCCCGCTTGATGCTCATGGCGGGGATCTCCACCCAATGGCCG
>CAJFMJ010000063.1 GCA_904391645.1 uncultured Neglectibacter sp. | reverse complement strand
GAGAGGGTGGGCGCCAAAGCGGGGAATTTGTCAAAATACCGCTTCAGGGCATAATGGGACACACAAGAAGCCCCTAGCAGCGCCAGGGCAAGGAGCCAAAGGATCCACTTAGGCCCCACGCTGGACACCTGGCCGTCCTTCCACTGCACAGGGATGGTTTCCGGCAGGAAAACCCAGGCAATGGCCACACTTAAAATGCTCACAGCGAAAAAGGCAAGCTCCACGCCATAGATCTTAAAAAAAACCTTCACAGGATCACCTCATCACAACAGGACAATGCCGGCATCCCTGCAGACACGCCTTGTTTCCTCATCCCACAGGGACGCCTGGACCTCCCCGATATGGGCCTTCCCCAGCAGCAGCATACACAGCCGGCTCTGGCCAATGCCTCCGCCAATCGTCAAGGGCAGCTCACCGCCCAGAAGCATCTTATGGAAGGGCAGCTCCCGGCGCGCATCACAGCCTGCCAAAGTCAGCTGGCGGTCCAGGGATTCCGGATCCACCCGGATGCCCATGCTGCTGATCTCCAAAGCGCACTGGAGGGGCTCGTGCCAGAACAGCAAGTCGCCATTGAGCGCCCAGTCGTCGTAGTCGGGAGCGCGCCCGTCGTGAGGCTTGCCGCTCTTCAACGCTCCACCGATCTGCTGGATAAACACGGTTTTATGTTCTTTGACAATGGCGGTTTCCCTCTCTTTGGGGGAAAGCTGTGGGAACTTGTCCTCCAGCTCTTGGGCCGTGATGAAGAACACATCCCGGCACAGCTCCGTATCCAAGTTGGAGAATTGCCACTTCAACTCGTCCAAGGTGCCGCAAATGGCGCTGACGATCCGCCCCACGGTTTCCTTTAAATAGGCCTCATTGCGGGTGCTTTCGTCAATGACCTTCTCCCAGTCCCACTGATCCACATAGATGGAGTGCAGGTTATCCAGCTCTTCATCCCGGCGGATGGCGTTCATATCGGTGACCAAACCGTTGCCCACGAAAAAGTTGTAGTCGTGGAGGGCCAACCGTTTCCACTTGGCCAAGGAATGGACCACCTGGGCCTCCTTCCCCACGGCAGGGATGTCAAAACTGACCGGGCGCTCCACCCCGTTCAAGTCGTCGTTCAAACCCGTGGCAGGATCTACGAACAACGGCGCTGTGACACGCTTTAAATGAAGTGCTGCGCACAGCTTTACCTGGAAAATATTCTTGATCAACCCAATGGCTTTCTGGGTTTCATAAAGGCCCAAAGCAGGTTGATAGCGTTCCGGTAAAATTGTCATGTGGATTCCCCCTTCTTTCAAACTAGCCTCCATTATAGCAGATATTCAAAAGCTTGAAAAGCATTTTTGCAAGAAAGTTATTTAAAAAATGCAAAAAGGCGGACCCACGGGCCCGCCTTCTGTGTGTGCAGGAAGCTTTTTATGAGCTCTTCCGGGAACTGATCTTGGTCAGCAGGTACACCAGAACAGCAATCACAACGATCACCACAAAGATGCCCAACATTCCTTTGCCCATAATGCCCAGGGCTTCCATGAAGTTTGCCATAACTTCAGGATTCATATTGTTACTCCTTCCATTTTATCAAACCAACAATGTCGTTTTCCATATAAAGAACACACTGCCTATGTTTTCCCTTTTGGGAAAAGGCGCGCGTTTTATGCCCGAGGAATTCTCTCGGCAACTACACTTTGAGAGAATCACGGTGCTTTTCCCCCTGGGGAAAAGACGGGTATTTCATGCCCGAGGGATTCTCTCGGCAAACAGGCAAACCTGTTTGTCTTACATAAAGAACCCAAGCACAATGCCGCCAGCCACAGCGGAAGCAATCTGGCCGGAAACATTGGCGCCCACGGCGTGCATCAGCAGGTGGTTCTGGTTGTTGGCAGCAATGCCCATCTTTTCCACCACACGGGCGGACATGGGGAACGCAGAGATACCAGCGGCACCCACCATGGGGTTGATCTTGGTGCGGCTGAAGAGATTCAGGATCTTGGCGAAGAACACGCCGGCCACTGTGTCGAAAACAAAGGCAACCAAGCCCAGGGCCATGATCATGATGGTCTGCACGGTGACGAACTGGTCGGCACGCATGGAGAAGGAAATGGTGATGCCCAGCAACAGGGTAATCAGGTTAGCCAGGTCGTTCTGGGCGGTTTCAGAAAGCCGGTTCAAAACGCCGCACTCCCGGATCAGGTTGCCAAACATCAGGAAGCCCACCAGGGACACGGAAGCGGGAGCCACCAGGCCAGCCACGAAGGTCACCATAATGGGGAACAAAATGCGGGTGGTCTTGGTCACGGCGTTGGGGCGGTAATCCATCTTGATGGCCCGCTCCTTCTTGGTGGTGACCGCTTTGATAGCCAAAGGCTGGATGATGGGCACAAGGGCCATATAGGAATAAGCAGCCACGGCAATGGGCCCAATATAGTTGGACTTGAGCACCTGGCTTACCAGGATGGAGGTGGGGCCGTCTGCAGCGCCGATGATACCGATGGAAGCAGCGTCTTTAATGTCAAAGCCCAACAGGGTGGCCAGAGCGATGGTCATGAAAATGCCAAACTGGGCCGCTGCACCAAAGAGGAACATCTTCGGGTTGGACAGCAGGGGGCCGAAGTCGATCATAGCGCCGATGCCGATGAACAGCAGCAGCGGGAAAGCCTCAGAGGCCTCAATGCCGATTTCAAACAGCCACTGGATAATGCCATGCGTTTCGCCCACGCCTTCCATAACCTGGTTCAGCACGCCGGAGCTGGGCAGGTTCACCAGGATGGCGCCAAAGCCCATGGGCAGCAGCAAGGAGGGCTCATAGTCCTTTTTGATGGCCAGCCAGATGAGCACTGCGCCCACCACATACATGACCGCCTGCTGCCAGGTGATGGATAGCAGGCCTTCCCACAAGAATTCCATTGTTTTGTTCATCCTTCCTTTTAATAAACAGTTCTCTCTCGCAAGGGGGTAAAAAAATAGACCTATGCTGGAAAAAGCACAGGTCTTGCCGTTTCAAGCTAAACCAGGGACACAAACCGCCCAGGATGTTGACTTAGCTGCGTGAAGCCCACGCCGGCTACTCCCCTATTTCGTTTGATAGTGTACCATGTTTCAAGGGGGCTTGTCAAGAGTGGAAGGCGCGGCCTTTGTAACCGGATATTTAGGGAAATTTCCCCCAATGTTCAGCGTTTCTTCACATTCCTTCGGTATGCTTACAGTGTGGTTGAGAGATACCACAGCAACAAATCTTTTTCATTACATCCTCATTTTATCTCCTTACTTCCTCTTGCAGGGGCCGCTTCCTCCCAAAGCGGCCCCTGTCCTTTTTGTCCTTATTCCAGTCCCTCAAAGCTTTCCGGCACAGAAAACTCTGCCAGGATCTCTGGCTTGTGGGCCATACTGTCTTCCTGGGTGATCTCCCGGATAACCCGGCAAGGGTTCCCAGCCGCAAAACAGCGGGGAGGGATATCCCGGGTGACTACAGCTCCTGCGCCGATGACGCAGCCGTCCCCGATGGTGACCCCGGGGCACACCACCACATTGGCTCCCAGCCACACGTTGTTGCCGATGTGTACTGGCTTTGCATAGCACAGCCGCTGCGGCCTTCCATCAGGCCCCACAAGGGCGTTGCGCTCCTCGGGGATCATGGGATGGACCGGGGTGACAATGGTGACGCCCGGGCCGAAATTACAGTGATCCCCAATGGTGACTTCCCCGTCGTCCTGGATGGTCAAATTGAAATTGCCGAAAAAGCGGCTGCCGATCTTTGTGTGCTTGCCATAGTGGAAATACACCGGGCCTTGGATAAAGCCGCCCTCCCCCATCTGCCCCACCATCTGGGACAAAAGCTGGGCCCGTTTTTCTGTTTCATCTTCAAAGGTCTGGTTATACTCCACGTCCAGGATGTGGGTACGCAGTTTGATGGCTTTTAGTTCCGGGTCGCCGGGATTGAACACGATGCCTTGAAAAATCCGCTCTTCTGCGCGCATACTAAAAACGCCTCCCAACAAGATTTGCCCCCAGTATAGCACCCTTCCTAAACCGGTGCAAGAGGCAGTGGAAAAGCTCCATTGCGCTTTTGCTTTTCTTATATTATAATGGAACCTACAGCGCCGGCCTTTTCCGGCGGGAAGGAGGGGGACACCTTGCAGGAAACAGACAGCCGCGCCAAGCTGACCAAGTCTTTGATCCGGCAGGCTTTTACCGGGCTCTTACAGCAAAAGCCCATCCAGCACATCACGGTGAAAGAGCTTTGCCAAAAAGCTGGGATCAACCGAAGCACATTCTATGCCCACTATATGGACATCTACGACCTGCTTGAGAAGCTGGAGGAGGACATGGTGGAGGATTTCCAGCACGCCCTGGAACCCCTTCTGGCAGGGACGCCGGACGCCTCCCCTGCCACGGACATGGAAGAGCCTTCCCTACTGGGGATCATGACGGGGATCTATCAATGCCTGCGGGATAACGTGGACATCTGCACCGTCACCCTGGGGGAATACGGTGACAAGGCGTTTGCCGTGCGGCTTTTGTCCCTTGGGTGGGAAAGCTGCTTGGCAGCCTACTCCAATCACCTGTGGGGCGCCTCCCCACGGCAGCTGGAATACTTCTATGCCTTTGTCAGCAATGGGCACATCGGCCTTTTGCAAAAATGGCTGGAAGAAGGCATGACCACCTCCGTGGAGGAAATGGCCCAGATGGCCCAGAACATCATGCTCCACGGCATGGACTTCCTCCGGGGGAGCTCCCTGTCCCCCAGCTCCCCCTCGGACCCCGGCGCTGACCGTTGAACGGATTTTACAATAGATTGTGAAGGAAGGAGTTTCTCTATGAAATTTTCGGAAATGGTATACACCCGGCCGGACTACCCGGCGGTTCTCAAAGAGTTGGAAGCCCTCACCCAGAAGCTGTCCGGGGCAAAAAGCTCCCAGGAGCAAGTAGCTATTTACAAGGAATGCGAAACCTTGCTCTCCCACTTGGAAACCCAGACCACCCTGTGCTATATCCGCCATTCTGTAGACACCCGGGACAGCTTCTATGAAGCGGAAAACGATTATAACGACCAGCAGGCCCCCTTTGTGACCGAGAAAGCCCAGGAGTTCACCAAGGCCCTGTTGGAGTCCCCTTTCCGGGCAGAGCTGGAAAAGGCCTTGGGCAGCTTGCTGTTCCAAAACCTGGAGCTGGAGCAAAAGGGCTTCTCTCCGGAGATCGTGCCCCTGATGCAGGAGGAAAACAAACTTTCCAGCGACTATCAAAAGCTGTACGCCAGCGCTCAAATCCCCTTTATGGGCAAGACGGTCACTGTGGCACAGCTGGGCCCCTACAAGGAGAGCACAGACCGGGCAACCCGCCGGGCTGCTTTGGAAGCCGAGGGATCGTTCTTTGATGAGAACCAGGCCCAGTTTGACGAGATCTTCGACAAGCTGGTAAAGAACCGCACCGCCCAGGCAAAAGCGCTGGGGTTTGAAAGCTATGTGGAACTGGGGGCAATCCGCCGCCAGCGCAACTGCTACTCCCCTGCGGATGTGGCTTCCTTCCGGGATCAAGTGGTCCGGGACCTGGTCCCCTTGACTGTGAAGATCAAACAGCGGCAGGCCAAGCGCCTTGGGATCCCCTGGGAGGACTTCAAGTTCCAGGACAATGCCCTGGGCTTCAAAGACGGCTCTGCCACGCCGGAGGGAACTCCTGAGGAGATCCTGGCCGCTGGCAAGCAGATGTACGAAGAGCTCTCCAGCGAAACCAAGGACTTCATTAACTTGATGTTTGAAAACCAGCTGTTCGACGTGCTGGCTAAGGAAGGCAAAGCCCCCGGCGGCTACTGTACCGGCCTGCCGGATTACGGTTATCCCTTTATCTTCTCCAACTTCAATGGCACTTCCGGCGATGTGGACGTGCTCACCCACGAGGCAGGCCATGCCTTCGCAGACTTTATGGCCAACCAGACCGTGGAGATCCGCAGCCTGCGCTGCCCCACCATGGAAGGCGCGGAAACCCATTCCATGAGCATGGAGTTCCTCACTGCACCGTGGCACCACCTGTTCTTTGGGAAACAGACCGACAAATACGAGCTGTCCCATGCAGAGGATGCCCTGCTGTTCATCCCCTACGGCTGCTTGGTAGACCACTTCCAAGAAGAGGTGTACCGCCACCCGGAGATGACGCCCCAGGAGCGCAACCAGGTTTGGCTGGAGCTGGAAAAGCGTTACCGTCCCTATATCGACTTTGACAACCTGCCCTTCTACAGCCGTGGCGCCGGCTGGCAGCGTCAGCTCCACATCTACCTGTACCCCTTCTACTATATCGACTACTGCATGGCCCAGGTGATGAGTTTGCAGTATTTTGCCCTCTCTTTGGAGGACCGCTCCAAAGCCTGGGAAAAATATATGGCGTTTGTGCGCCAGGGCGGTACCAAGACCTTTGTGGACTTGGCCCACTCGGTGGACCTGCGCTCGCCTTTGGACGAGGGATGCGTGAAAGATGTGTGCCAAGCCACCTTCCAATGGACCGAGAACCACTTGACAGAGTGACCTCACAGGTACCAGCCAAAGCAATCCAGCTCCCCGCAGGGAGCACACTCCCTGCAAGGGCAAAGACAAAACATTCCATCCGCTTTTCAGCACAATGTTTCCAAGGGGACGGCGCAAAATGCCGTCCCCTTTTTATACCATTTTTTGCGCAATGGGTTTCGCAAAAAATGGTATGGGAAAAACTGCCATTTCACTGGAAAAAGTCCACAAAAACCGGCGGCCTGCCTTTGCTTTTCCCCACCGCTTGTGCTATAATTTAGGAAGAAAATTCCCCCCTCTGGGGAAGAAAGGTCTGGTAAATGTTATGGCATTAAAAGTTGGCATTCAATTGTATTCCGTGCGGGATGAAATGGCAAAAGATCCTGTAGAGGCCATCCGCCAAGTTGCTGAGATCGGATATAAAAATCTGGAAGTGGCAAACTCCCGCGCCGCTGAAGATCCCGGTGTGGGCTTCGACGTACCCGCGGACAAGCTGCTGGAGATCCTGGGCGGCTTCGGCGCCAAAGTGGTCAGCAGCCACATCTCCCCCATCAACGAGGAAACCCTGCCCGCTATCATGGAGTACCATGGGAAGATCGGCAACAAGTACATCGGCCAGTCCGCTGATTTCTTCGCCGATTACGACGCCCTGCAGCGCCGCTGCGAGTACTACAACAAGATGGGCAAGATCCTCTCCCAGAACGGCATGAAATTCCTCTATCACAACCACTACCATGAGTTCCAGAACATGAACGGCCAGTACATCCTGTACCAGATCGCCGAAAACACCGATCCCGACTACGTGGACTTTGAAGTGGACACCTTCTGGGCCATGCGTGGCGGCGCTGATCCCGTGGAAGTCATCAACCACCTGGGCAAGCGCCTGCGGATGATCCACCAGAAAGACTTCTCCAAGACCACCGATTCCCCCATCAATATCTTCTCTGTGAAGGATCCCAACGTGATCGTCACCCGGGACACCTTTGGCGGGGTCCACAAGCGGGAGGACTTCTGCGAAGTGGGCACCGGCATCATGCCCATTCAGGAGATTCTGGACGCTGCCAACGCCCAGGGCGCTGAGTACGTCATCCTGGAGCAGGATTTCACCCAGCTCTCCCAGATGGAAAGCGTGAAAATCAGCATGGACAGCTTCCACAAATACAACGGGATCGAATGGGATTGATCTCACCCCCTTTCCTTTCCCCTTTGAAAACCGCCGCGGCATCCCCGCGGCGGTTTTCTCTTGCAAAAGGGACGCGTATGGGCTATGATAACAGCATACAAATGGAAAAAACACCTTCGGAAAGGATGATCACAATGGCATTTCGGGAAATTTCAGTGGAACAGCTGAAGGACAACCCCTTTACCCTCATCAACAAGGACTGGATGCTCATCACTGCCGGCAACCAGGAAAGCCACAACACCATGACTGCCAGCTGGGGCGGCGTGGGCGAGCTGTGGGGGAAATACGTTTCCACTATCTACATCCGTCCCCAGCGGTACACCTTGGAGTTTTTGGAGCGGGAGGACACTTACTCCCTGTGTTTCTTTAACCCGGAATACCGCCCTGCCCTGAACCTGTGCGGCAGCAAATCCGGCCGAGATGTGGACAAGGACAAGGAAACCGGCCTGACCCCCTGCTTTGACCAGGCGGCCCCCTATTACCAAGAGGCCCGGCTGGTATTGATCTGCCGGAAACTTTACAAACAGGACCTGGCAGAGGAAAGCTTCCTGGACCGGGAGATCTTTGAGAAGTGCTACCCCAACCGCGACCTGCACCGGATGTTCATTGGGGAAATTGTAAAAGTGTTGGAAAAAGCGTAACCGCCCGGTGCTTGGACCATTACGGGACCGCCCAACGCAGGATATCCCTCTGTGTTTGAAAAGACTGACAGCTGGTTTTGCTGCCCTACTTTCTAACCAGTGAAAATGAGCGCAATCGACCTTCAGACTTCCCGTTGCGGAAACAAATAAAACAGATGGCAAAAGGACACCCAAGTGTAAAACCTGGATGTCCTTTTCTCGTTCTATAAAGTAGTTTCATCATATCCACAGAGGGATTTTATTGGATAATTTTCTGATGCTCCCCATGAATCCACACCGCTTGACCATCAGACAATTCCAAAGGTATTTTTTCGGGAATATCTCCACAGGGCGTTCCCTGGTCCCCGTGGGGAATCAAAGGATTTTTTAGATATCCCAGTCCATCGGGAAAGTTTCCTGCGGCAATCATACTCCCTGCGCTGATCCCCAGATAGACCAGTCCCTTTTCAATCGCCTGTTTTAAGGGCTTGGCAAACCCTGTCCGGTTCACTTCGTCAAGGAGGGTTTGGGCGTTCCCGCCGCAAAAGACGATGGCGTCGTATTGGGCAAGCTCCTGGGCATCCAGCAAGCGCAGTTGCAGGGGGATGTCCTGCACATAGCTGGAATAAGTCCTCTCATACCCCTCTGAAAACAAATACGCCAAGTGATACAGAAGGATATTTTCCTGGGGTATCCCCATGCTCATCAGTCGTTCCATACACACAACGATCCCCTCACGGGCTCTGTCGTTTACAACGGCCGCGGAAGGAACGAGGATCACCTTTGTTTGGGCGGGATCTTTCCCTATACAGCGCCAAAACAAAGGGGCAGTGGTCTCACTCAAGCCGCTGGATGTGAGAAACAGGTTTCTCATACGCTCTCCTCTCCCGTGGGGGCTCCTGACGTTTCAAATCCAAAGTCCTCCGGCAGCAAAAGCTCCAGATCCCGCTCCTCCTCAGGCGCGCGGACGTTCCGGCGGGAGCAGGCGATGACGGCCTCCTCAACCTTATTGCGGGCCATGCGGCCGTTGCCGTTGGTGCGGGGATCGCCCTCCCGCTGCTGACGCTCAAAATAGGCCAGCAGGGGCGCTTCGCAGGCGGGATCCAGCCGGTAGCCCTTTCCCCGCACAATGCTCTTGGTGATCTCCAGCAGCTCACCGGCGGTGTAGTCCGGAAACTCGATGATATTGGGAAACCGGGACCGCAGCCCGGAGTTGGCGGTGAGGAATTCCTCCATCTCCCGGGAATAGCCTGCCAGGATCACCACCAGGTCGTCCCGATGGTCCTCCATGCCCTTTACCAGAGTGTCAATGGCCTCCAGGCCAAAGCTGTCGTCCTTGCCCCGGTAAAGAGAGTAGGCCTCGTCGATGAACAGCACGCCGCCCAGGGCGGAATCGATGGCCTTCTGGGTGAGGGGGGCCGTGTGCCCCACATACTGCCCCACCAAGTCTCCCCGGGTGACCTCCACCAGCTGTCCTCCCTCCAGCACGCCGATAGCCTTCAGATACCGGGAAACAATGCGGGCTACCGTGGTTTTTCCCGTACCAGGATTGCCGGTAAAGATCATGTGCATGGAGGGGGAATCGGCCTTTAGGCCCCGCTCCCGGCGCAGCTGCTGGATTTTAAAGTTGTCCTCCAGGGAGAGGATGTAATCCTTAACAGGCTGCAGCCCCACAATCTGGGAAAGCTCCTCCCGCACAGCGGCAACGGCGGCGTCCCGGGCGGAGGTGGTGTCCTTCTCCCCCACCTGGGTAACAAGCCCCGCCTGGGTATACTCCGCCCGCAG
>CAJFMJ010000062.1 GCA_904391645.1 uncultured Neglectibacter sp. | reverse complement strand
GTGGGTTGCAAAATTCCCCCATATATGGTATGATAGCCAAAGGAATTTTGCTTGGGGTATTAATGCCCTTTGCAATGACGCGACTCCGGTTATCTGGAGGACGAGCTTAGGAGGAATCAGACGGAAATGAACGCTTTGGAAATCGTGCTTGGCATCATTCTGATGCTTTTCGCAATCGCCATCATCATTGTCATCCTGCTGCAGGAGGGCAATCAGAAGAACCTGGGTGTGGTTACCGGTGGCGCAGATACGTTCCTGTCCAAGAACAAGGCCAGGTCTGTGGACGCATTTTTGGCCCGCTGGACCAAGGTGATTGCCATTGGATTTTTTGTCCTGGTTATTGTGACAAATATCCTGATGTACTTTGTGGTGTGAGAAAACTCCTTGGGCACAATGCGCTCCGCGGTTTCGCGGGGCGTTTTTTCTGTAAAAGGGGGGAAGACCATGATCCGTTTGGTAGAGCGGGATGCCGCCAAAAACCGGCTGTTAGAGCTGTGTGAAAAAACGGCCTTTGGCTGCAAGATCTCTTCCATTGCCACGGCATACGGCTTTGATAAAAGTTTTGCCCTGTTCTGGCTGGACACGGAAGAGGATGTGGTCTACTGCCTTGTGGATGGGGTCATGCTCCTTTCCGGTACGGTGCTCAACGGGGAAGCAGCCCGCCAGTTCATCCAGGTGGCTGGGGCCAAAGAGATCCTCTGCGCGGTACGCAACGCGGAAGCGCTATCCCTCCACCCCTGGGAAACCGGGGATGTACTCAAGCATGGCTTAGAACCGGGCCCCTGCCCCCAGGCCCCACCTATGCCCAGTGTGCGGGAGATCTATGCCCTGTTGGA
Source organism: uncultured Neglectibacter sp. (assembly GCA_904391645.1). Classification (GTDB taxonomy): domain Bacteria; phylum Bacillota; class Clostridia; order Oscillospirales; family Acutalibacteraceae; genus Acutalibacter. The sequence continues at coordinate 9,290 of CAJFMJ010000062.1, read as the reverse complement.
GCAGGTGGGCATGGTGGACGAGTTTGAACCCTTCTACCTGGACCTTTCCCACAAGCTGCGCCACCAGGCAGCCCTGGCCCTCACGGTACCGGGGGAAGGGGGGCTAACGGCCTGTGCTGTGGTGTCTTCCATTTCCCAGCGAGGCGCTATCTTGTCCGCCTTGGCGGTCCAGGAAGAATCTCGCCGCCAGGGGATCGGTTCCCGCCTAGTGCGGCAAATGGAAGGATATTTCCCGGGAAAGGCCATGTATGTATTCCGGGAGAAGCATAAAAACCAAGAATTTTACCGTAACCTGGGGTATTCCAAAGTGGATACCTGGGTGCACGGCAAACTGTGAACGTGTAAGGAGTATACCCACATGGAAATCTATCCCACTTTTCAAATTGCACCGAAGCTGTTGGAAGCGGCGGAAAAGGCAGAAGCCGCTGCCCGGCCCCGTTTTCAGGAGATCGAAGCCATCCAGCAATATAACCAGCAGAAAATGCTGGCAGCTTTCAACAAGGCTGGCGTCAGCGAGAGCCACTTTGTCAGCAGCACGGGTTACGGTTACGGTGACCGCGGCCGGGACGTGTTGGACAAAGTGTACGCCTATGCCTTTGGGGCTGAAGATGCCCTGGTGCGCCACAATTTCGTCAGTGGTACCCATACCTTGACCGTGGCACTGTTTGGGATGTTGCGTCCCGGGGACAAAATGCTGTGCGTCACCGGCACCCCTTATGACACCATCCAAGGGGTCATCGGCATGGAGGGCAGGGAAGAGCCTGGCTGCCTGAAAGAGTTCGGTATCCAGTATGAAGAGCTGGACCTGCGTCCCGATGGCACCCCGGATCTGGAGGCCATGGAACAGCGCATCACTCCGGAGTACCGGATGATCTACATCCAGCGTTCCCGTGGCTATAGCCTGCGGCCTTCCCTCCGGGTGAAGGACATTGCCCCCATTGTGGAGATTGCCAAGCGAAAGGCTCCCAACGCCATTGTCATGGTGGACAACTGCTACGGGGAGTTTGTAGAGAGGGAAGAGCCTTTGGCGGTGGGCGCGGATATTATCGCCGGCTCCCTAATTAAGAACCCTGGCGGCGGCATTGCTCCCACAGGCGGCTATATCGCTGGCCGCCATGACCTGGTGGAGCTGTGCTCCTACCGGCTGACCACCCCTGGTACCGGACGGGAGATCGGCTGTACGTTGGGCAATAACCGGGAGCTGTTTATGGGTGCGTTCCATGCCCCCCACGTGGTGGGGGAGGCCCTCAAAACGGCAGTGTTTGCCTCAGCGTTGTTCTCCCAGCTGGGGTTTGGCGTCACGCCCGCAGTGGAGGAAGAGCGGGGGGATATCATCCAGGTGATGTTGCTGGAAAATCCCAAGAACTTGATCGCCTTCTGCAAAGGGGTGCAAAAGGGTGCCCCGGTGGACTCCTTTGTGGTGCCTGAGCCCAGCGATATGCCCGGCTATGACAGCCAGGTGATCATGGCGGCCGGCGCCTTTACCTTGGGCTCCTCCATCGAGCTCTCTGCCGATGCCCCTCTGCGGGAGCCTTATGCAGCCTGGATGCAGGGTGGCCTCAACTATCACAGCGGCCAGCTGGGGATGCTCCTGGCTGCCCAGGAGATGCTGGATGAGGGCTTGCTCCAATTGTGATGGATCTTTCCTATCTTTAAAACACAAACAGCCGTCAAGGAAAATTCCTTGGCGGCCTTTTTTGTAGGTTTAAGATTTTGTAGGCAAGAAAAAACGGCGAACCACTTTGGTTCGCCGCAGCGTGGTGCGCGAGACGGGACTTGAACCCGTACGTCGTAGACACACGCACCTCAAACGTGCCTGTCTGCCAGTTCCAGCACTCGCGCACAATCAACGCTAGCTATTATAGCATTTGGCAGACGGGTTGTCAAGCTGGGATTTTGCCGTGAAACAAATTTTTTAGCCAAACAGCCCCTTGAAAAACAGAAAGATGGCCTTCCCGTCCACGGTGTCTTCCCGGCGCAGGGCAAAGGACATCCGTTCCGGATGCCACTGCACGCCGTAGATCCGCTTTTCGGGCCATTCCACTGCTTCAACCACCTGGTCGTTGGCGGAACGTGCAGCCAGGCGCAGCCCGGGGGCAAGGCGGTCCAACGCCTGGTGATGGGCGCTGTTGACGGAGAAATCTTTCCCATAAAGGGTTTCCAGAAAGCTGCCCGGTTCCGCTGTGACAGAGTGTACCCGGTCCCCAATGACCTCATCGTGCTTGTGATCCTGAGCTGTGGGGATGTCCTGGATCAACGTCCCGCCCAAGGCCACGTTGATCATCTGGATGCCCCTGCAAATGCCCAGGATGGGCTTTCCCCAGGCTGTGAAATCAGCCACAAGCTGCAACTCCGCCGCATCCCGCTCCAAATCCGGTTCGCCGCTGCCCAGGTTCTCCTGCCCATACCGGGCCGGGGAAATGTCCCCTCCGCCGGGGAGAAGCAACCCATCGCACCCCGCCGCCAAGGAGAGGTCCAGGGTGAATAGCCCTTCCATACCGCATCCTTCCAGGGCTGCCGCGTAGTTCTTTTGTTTCTCCCGATCCCCATATACGAAAATCTTTGCCATAGTTTGCCCTCTTTCTCAAACGTGATGATGGCCAGCCCCTTGGGCAGCCTGTTTTATTAACTATGCGCCTTTTGCCCGGAATAATCAAGTGTTTTTTCAAATGCTGCCTTCTTCCAAAGAACTCCAGTTTGGGCAGTCCGGCGGGTTTTTGCAAAAAGCTTGGCGAGCAGGCAAAAAATCCCTGGGCCACCTTGCAAAACCGCAGTGGTTTGCGATATAATATCAAATATTGTATGTGTGCGGCGGTTTCCCGCAGCCACAAAATTAAGGAATCACAATCCGCCCTGCTTGAAAAGGGCGATAAGGAGAGATAGATATGGCAACAGTCCGAACTAGATTTGCCCCCAGTCCCACAGGCTTTATGCACGTGGGTAACCTGCGCACGGCACTGTATGAGTATTTGGTGGCCAAATCCCAGGGCGGGAAATTCGTCCTCCGCATTGAGGACACCGACCGGGAGCGCCTGGTAGAGGGCGCCGAGGACGTCATTTACAAAACCCTGGAGCGAGTGGGCTTAAAGCATGATGAAGGCCCGGATGTGGGCGGCGAGTATGGCCCCTATGTGCAGAGCCAGCGGAAAGACCTTTACAAGCCCTATGCCGAACAGCTGGTGAAAGAGGGCAAAGCCTATTACTGTTTCTGTACCAAAGAGCGGTTGGAATCCCTTCACGATGAGCAGGGGATCGGCGGCTATGACCGCCATTGCCGCGACCTGCCCCAGGAGGAGATCCAGCGACTGCTGGACGCGGGGACTCCCTATGTCATCCGGCAGAAGGTGCCTCTCACTGGCTCCACCACCTTTGAGGACGCGGTGTTTGGCTCCATCACCATTGAGAATAAAGAGATCGAGGATCAGATCCTGTTAAAAGCCGACGGCTATCCCACCTATAACTTCGCCAATGTCATTGACGACCACCTGATGCATATCACCCACGTGGTGCGGGGCAGTGAGTACCTCACTTCCACTCCTAAGTACAACCTGTTGTACGAAGCTTTTGGCTGGGAGATCCCCACCTATGTGCACCTGCCCCTGATCATGGGCAAAAATGAGGACGGCAGCGTGTCCAAGCTGTCCAAGCGCCACGGCTCCACCAGTTTTGAGGGCCTGGTGCAGGAAGGGTACTTGCCGGAAGTGGTGGTCAACTACATCGCTTTGCTGGGCTGGGCCCCCAAGGACAACCAGGAGATCTTCTCCCTGGAAGAGCTGGAAAAGGCCTTCTCCATCGACGGTATCAGCAAATCCCCTGCGGTGTTCGATTATGACAAGCTCAACTGGTTCAATGCCGAGTATATCAAAGCCATGGGGGAGGAGGAGTTCACCTCCCATGCCATGCCCTATTATCGGGAGGTGTTCGGGGAAGAGGAAAAGCCCTGGAATGTGCTGTATTCCATCCTTCCCGCCCGGATCACCAAATTCCAGGAGATCCCCGGCCTGCTCCACTTCTTCCAGGAGTTGCCCGACTACCCGGTGGACTTCTTTGTGAACAAAAAGAGCAAGACGAACTTGGAGAACTCTCCCCAAATGCTCCAGGCAGCCATCACTGCGCTGGAGGCGTTGCCCCAGTGGGAGATCACCGCCATTCACGACAGCCTGATGGCCTTGGCCGGCGAGCTGGGCGTGAAAAACGGCACCTTACTGTGGCCTGTGCGCATCGCTGCTGCGGGCACCTTGGTCACTCCCGGCGGCGCTATGGAGATTTTGGCGCTGTTGGGCCGTGAAGAGGCCCTCAGCCGCCTGAAGGCCGGACTTGCCAAACTTCAGGGTTGATCCCTGTTTGGAATCATACAACAACGTAATCCCTTAGAAAGGAACCGTGATTGCAATGAGTGAAAAGATCAACTACGACGAGATCCCATCCACCAACTTTATTGACGACTTCGTGAAAGAGGACATGGGCCCCGGTGGCCGGACCGAGGGGATGCAGGTCCACACCCGTTTCCCACCCGAACCCAACGGCTACCTGCACATCGGTCACGCCAAGGCCATTTACATCGACTTTGGCACCGCCCAGCGTTTTGGCGGTATCTGCAACCTGCGGATGGACGACACCAACCCCACCAAAGAAGATGTGGAGTATGTGGACGCCATCAAAGAGGATATCCACTGGCTGGGTTACGACTGGGATGACCGGTTTTACTATGCCTCCGATTACTTTGAAGATATGTACAAAGGCGCGGAAGAGCTGATTGAAAAGGGCCTTGCCTATGTGTGCGAGCTGACCCCCGAGCAGATGAAGGAGATGCGTGGCGACCTGACCCATCCTGCCACCAGCCCTTACCGGGACCGCCCCAAAGAGGAGAGCCTGGACCTGTTCCGCCGGATGCGTGCCGGCGAGTTCCCCGATGGCCGGATGACCCTCCGCGCCAAGATCGATCTGGCTTCCGGCAACTTCAATATGCGTGACCCGGTGATCTACCGTATCAACCATTCCAAGCATCACCGCACTGGGGACAAGTGGTGCATCTATCCCATGTATGACTATGCCCATCCCTTTGAGGACGCCATGGAGTGCATCACCCATTCCCTGTGTTCCCTGGAGTTTGAGGACCATCGCCCCTTCTACGACTGGGTTATCCAGAATGTGACACTTCCTTCCAAGCCCCGCCAGATCGAATTTGCCCGCCTGGGCATCAACAACACTGTTATGAGCAAGCGGAAGCTGCGCACCCTGGTGGAGGAAGGATATGTGGACGGCTGGGACGATCCCCGGATGCCCACCCTCTGCGGCCTGCGCCGCCGGGGGTATACACCCGTGTCCATCCGCAACTTCAGCGAGCGCAACGGCGTTTCCAAGGTCAATTCCACTGTGGAATATGCCTTCTTGGAGTATTGCCTGCGGGAAGACCTGAATCTCCATGCACGTCGGGCTATGGCCGTGCTGGATCCCATCAAGCTGACCTTCACCAACTATCCCGAGGACCAGACGGAACTGTTTGATGTGGAGAACAATCCCAATAATCCCGAGGATGGCACCCGCCCGGTGAGCTTCTCTCGCAGTGTGTATATCGAGCGGGAGGACTTCTTGGAAACACCGGTCCCGAAATATAAGCGCCTGTATCCCGAAGGGCCCGAGTGCCGTTTGAAAGGTGCCTATCTGATCCGCTGCACCGGCTGCGCCAAGGACGAGAACGGCAATATCACCGAAGTCTTTGCTGAGTACGATCCCGAGAGCAGGGGTGGCAATCCCGCCGATGGCCGGAAGGTGAAAGGTGCCACCATCCATTGGGTGAACGCTGCCGACGCTTTGGACGCAGAGGTCCGCCTCTATGACAATCTGTTCACCGTACCCAATCCGGACGAGGGCAACTTCCTGGATTACCTCAACCCCGATTCCCTGAAAGTCCTCACCGGCTGCAAGGTGGAGCGGGCCTTGGGCGAAGCACAGCCGGGGGAAAACTACCAGTTCCTGCGGCAGGGCTATTTCTGCGTGGACAGCAAAGACAGCAAGCCCGGTGCTTTAGTCTTCAATCGTTCGGTGAAGCTGAAGGACAGTTTTAAGCCTGAAAAGTAAAAAATCGGCAGGGTTTTTTCCCGTGCCGGAAAGTGGGAGCCGCGAAAGCGGCTCCTTTCTTTTTTTCAGAAAGTTCAATTGTCACCCTAGAGTGCAGATGAAAGTTGACAATTTATTGTGCCTGTGTTACTCTGGGACAAGAAGAAAAAAGGAGGCATCCTCTTGAGTTTGTCCGATCAAATTTTAGAAATGCTGGAAACAGCTGAAGTCCCCATTTCCGGGGAAGAACTTGCCGGAAAGTTGGGGGTCACCCGCAATTCTGTGTGGAAAGCGGTCAATAAGCTGAAAGAGGCTGGCTATGAGATTGAGGCGGCCACCAACCGCGGGTATCTTCTCCGTTCCGATGAAAATGCCCTGACCCCTCAAAGTGTCCGCCGGCTTCTCACTGGTTCGGCCCGGCGTTGCACCATCAACGTCCAGGATTCCGTCACCTCCACCAATACCGTGCTGAAGGCCGTTGCAGAGCAGGGCGGCGCCGAGGGCATGACGCTCATCGCCCAGCAGCAGACCCAGGGGAAAGGCCGTCTTGGCCGCACCTTCCTTTCTCCCAAGGGAACGGGGCTGTACATCAGTGTGTTGCTGCGCCCCAAATTTTCCGCGGAGGAATCCCTGTGCGTCACCACAGCGGCAGCGGTAGCGGTGGCAGAGGCCATCGACCGTGTTACCGGCCAGTACGCGCAGATCAAATGGGTCAACGATGTGTATGTGAAGGGCCGGAAGGTGTGCGGCATTTTGACAGAGGCCTCGGTAGATTTTGAAAACAGCGGGCTCAACTATGCCATTGTGGGGATCGGCATCAATGTCCAGGAGCCTGTCGGTGGCTTTGCCCCAGAGATCCGCGATGTGGCAGGCGCCCTGTATTCGGGAGAGGTGCCGGCTGGGGTGCGTACCCGTTTGGCGGCGGAGTTGCTCAACAGTTTCTTCGGGTTTTACGACCACCTGACCCAGCGCACCTTCATGGAGGCTTACCGGCAGCGCTCCCTGCTCACAGGGATGGAGGTCACCTTCACCCAGGGGGAAACAGTCCAGGAGGGCTTGGTGCTGGGAGTGGACGACGAGGCCCGGCTTCAGGTAAAACTGCCCAGTGGGGAAGTAAAGCTGTTCTCTGCCGGGGAAGTGAATATCAAGAAGGATTTTCTGGACCGGCTGCGCCGGGAGTGGGAGTAAAGTTCTCTCGTTACAGTTAAAAACAAAAAAGACGAAAGTAGGAATACCCATGAAAGTGCAATATAAAAACAAGCTTCAAAAAATGGTGATGGTTGCAGTGTTTGCCGCAGTGATGGCAGTGCTTTCCCAGATCTCCATCCCTCTGCCCACAGGTGTCCCGGTGACGCTGCAAACCTTTGCGGTGGCGTTGTGCGGCTATGTGTTGGGAGTTGGTATGGGGGGCAGCGCTTTGGCAGTGTACTTGGCCCTGGGTGCTGTGGGTTTGCCGGTGTTTGCTGGATTCAGTGGCGGCGTGGGCTCCTTTTTCGGTGTGACTGGCGGGTTTTTGTGGGGATTTTTCTTGATGAGCCTGCTGTGCGGGCTGGGGTCCCTCCAAGGCCGGAAATGGCTGGCGTTGCTGCTGGGAGTGGCTGGGTTGCTGGTGTGTGACCTGTGCGGGGCAGTTCAATTCTCCTTGGTGATGTCCACACCGCTGCCCCAGGCTTTCTTGATCGCCTGTGCGCCCTACTTGGTGAAAGATTTGATCTCTGTTGTGTTGGGCTATTTTGCAGCGCAAGCTATTTTGTACAGCTTAAAGAAGGCAAAATTGGTGAGCGCTGCATGAACCGGTTGCGAGGTCATCACCTGTTTTGTGCTACTCTGTTCCAGGGGTGCGGCTATAATGAGGCCTTTACCCGCTCCATGCAGGAAGCCCTTGCTGCTTTGGAGGCAGGGGAGGGGCTGTCCCTGGTTTGTGGCAGCGACGACTTGTGCAGGGCTTGTCCCCATTGCCTGCCTGGGAACGCCTGCGCTTTGGGCACGGAGGATGTGCTGAGGCGGGATCGGGCTGCACGGGAGGCTTGCGGGTTCTCTTTAAGCCAAGGGTTATCCCCTGTTCAGGTGGGGGAACGGCTGCGCCAGGTAAACCGTTCCCAGTGGGAGAAAGTGTGCGGAGGATGCCGTTGGCAAAGGGAGGGGCTTTGCTCCTGGGAACTGTTTGACCGCTTGCGGCAAGAACGCTTTGTGTAAGTTGTGGAAGAAGGTTGCTTTCGAAAAAACGGGAGCGGGCCTTCTTCTTTTTTTGTTTTTTCTCTTGCTTTCAGCAACTAAATATACTACAATAAGATTAAATAAAGCTCTAAATCTGCTCAAAATTTGTGCCTTGTGCCAGATGCTTTTCCTGGGTTTTACAGGCATTTTTCGTGAGCTTTTTGTAGGCGGCAAAGTGCACAAATTTAATCGCTAATAAAATATCGATATATCATTCCTACTAATTTACAAGCTCACGGAACCATGTTAAAATATTGTCAAAGTTAGAGGAAAGAGGTGAGGAATGTGCCGGGGCGGAGCGTTTCAAAGCAAACTTTGCAGCGGCTCCCAGCGTATCTCAGCTATCTTAAGAGCCAGCAGGACGCCCCAAAATACATCTCGGCAACGGCAATAGCAGAGGCGCTGAACATGAACCATGTGGTGGTGAGAAAAGATCTTGCCTCCATCAGCAATTCGGGCAGGCCAAAGGTGGGCTATGTGCGCGAGGGCCTCATTTGCGAGCTGGAAGATTTTCTCGGCTATGACAACACCCAAGACGCCGTTTTGGTAGGGTGCGGCCAGCTGGGGAAGGCGCTGCTTGCATATAGTGGCTTTGTGGAATATGGCCTGAATATTTTGGCAGGGTTCGACATTGACCCGTTCACAGTGAACACAGAGGTAGGGGGGAAGATGATTCTTCCCATGGACCGGCTGGAAGGCCTTTGCCAACGGATGAAAGTGCGCATCGGCATTTTAACGGTACCCGGTGAACACGCGCAGGCTGTGTGCAACCTGCTGATTAAAAGCGGGATCTTGGCTGTTTGGAACTTTTCCAATGTCCATTTGGATGTGCCGGAAGGGATTTTGGTACAGAACGAGGACATGGCCGTTTCCCTCGCCATCTTGTCTAACCATTTAAAGGAAAGATTCAGCACAAAATAAATAAAAAAGGATGGATCATTTCATGAACACGAAAACGACTTATGAAATTGTGGACAATGCGGAAACTTTTGAGAAGATGCTTGCCCGAGTGC
>CAJFMJ010000061.1 GCA_904391645.1 uncultured Neglectibacter sp. | reverse complement strand
GACGGTTGTGGTGGCTTGTCGAAATAGAAAAAATAAGGAGAAAACAAAATGGCGAAGAAAATAAAGTCTATCGAGCCCAATATTGCTGATTTGGCAAATGGTTGGCTTAAGTCATATCAATTAGATTATAAATTAGAGCAAGAGACATTAAACACAGAAATAGATCAAGCTCTTAATGATTATTATTCGAAAAATGGTGGCGTTGGCGGAAATCGACCCGATGTCAAGCTACTATTGGAAGATAAAAACTTAAATAAATATCCAGTTTTGATTGAATATAAAGGATATAAGGATAAACTGATTAAGCTTGATAAGGACGGTAAAGTCGCAAACCGTACGATTAAAAATCAGACGGATTTTAAAAATATAAATGCTTATGCTGTGAATGGCGCTGTTCACTATGCAAACGCATTACTGCATTATACAAGCTATACCGACATTATTGCTATAGGTATGACTGGATTTAAAAATGATACAGATGATATTGAATATGAGATCGGCGTATATTATGTATCAAAGAGCAATTTTGGTATTGGTCAAAAGATTGATGATTATACGGATCTTTCTTTCCTTAGAAAAGAAAATTTTGATGAATTTATAGAGAAAGTAAAAAATCTACAACTCTCACAGGAGAAAATTGATAAATTAAGAGAGCAGAGAGAACGTGAAATCGACGCAAGTCTTACTAAACTCAATAATGATATTTTTCAGAATGAAAAAGGTCTCAGTGAAAGCGATCGAGTGTATCTTGTTGCGGCTTCTATTATCGCAACACTTGGCATCCCCGGCTCAATGGCTGCGGCGTGTGGAACGAGTTTTTCATCCTTACCGACGAAGCGGCCAAAGAGGGTTTTTACATGACCTTCGACTACCAGGGGTGGTGGAAAGCTGGCATGACCAACCGGGACCGGGATACCGCCCTGGTGGGGTGGTGTGAGCTGCTGGACTACCCGGTGGCCCCTGGGGAAACCGTAAAAATTGCCCCCATGGCCGCGGGCCTCTACGAAGGCGACCTGGATGACCTGGGCAACACCATCGGGGAGTACATCTACACCTACAAGTGGGATTACACCCGTGACAAATACTTTAACCGCACCAACTTGAGCATCTGGCAGGCCGCCCCCTTGAACGACCGGGTGTTCCAGATGATCAAAGCCGCCCGGTACATTGGCTACGAGCGGGTTTGGGTGGACGATTTCTGGTTCGACGCCAAGGGCAACTGGGAGCCCGTGTTTGGGGACGACTGGAAGGAGTGCAACCGCTACCTCAAAGAGCAGGGGATGATGTTCCGGCTGTGGATGCCCCCTTGGCACGCCGACCGTCTTTCCCAGGTGTGGGTGGACCACCCTGACTGGATGCTGGACTTCCACGGCAACTGGTACAACTGGACCATCGACCTGTCAAAAGAGGAGGCATACCAGTGGGTGCTGCATATGCTGGAAGAGAAGCAGCAGGAGTTTGGTTCCTATGATCTGCGTGTGGATGGCGACCCCTGTATGCAGTGGAAGAGCGAAACCTTTGACCAGGCGGACCAGGAGGGCAACTGGAACAGCACCTTGAAGCAGAGTGAAAATTTCTACCGCCTGTACAAGGAGTTTAAGGAGAACAACCCCGATGCCGGCTTGGACGGCTGCTCTTCCGGCGGCCATACCTTGGGCATTGAATCCGCCCGCTATACAGACCAGCATCAGATCACCGACGGATGGTGCTTCCACATGGGCGGCTATTGGACTTCCATGATCCTGCCCATTGACAAACACCAGGGGATGCCCATTGCGGGCACCAGCCGCCGGGGTGGATGGTTGGCCCCGGAAGAGGATGAGTCCCAGCTGAACCTGTTTAGTGCTCCCTGCGATGGGATGCAGTATCCGGAGCGGGGCGTCACTCCCGCCGCTTTGGAAACCAAGCGGAAGAATATGGAGCTGTTCTATTGGCTGCGGGACCAGGGGGTCTATGGCCGGTACATCAAGGTGTACCGCCCCGAACTGGAGCACGGCGACAAGACCTTTGTGATGCAGCGCATGACTTGGGATAACGAGAAGGGTCTGGTGATGATCAGCGCCGATGACCTCAACCCCATGCTGGGCCGTTCTGAACGGGTCTATATCAAAGGCTTGGATCCCGACAAGAAGTATTGGATCGACTCCCAGCTGGGGGGGATGGAGCCCGCTGAGAAGACCGGCAGGGAGTGGATGGAAGAAGGTGTGTATCTGAGCTGCGTGAAGCCTGGGGAGTACCTGTTCATCAACTTGCCGGGCCGTCCTGGTAAAGGCACCCGTACCGCTCCGCCCAAGGCCCCTGTTTCCCTGCGTGTCAACCCAGGGCGTTGGATGGGCAAGGATGGCATGGAGCTCCATTGGGAAGCCGGTGACAACGACGCCTCTTACTTCGAAGTGGAGAAAGACGGCGCATTCTACACCAAGATCTCCATTGGCCATTTCTGTTTTGATGAAGAAGGCACTTCCCAAAGCACCTACCGCATCCGCGCGGTGGATATGGACGGCAATGCCTCTCCTTGGGTGACCCCTTGAGTATTTCTGATTTTCCCTCCTAAATCTTTTGAAAGGATGCTGTGGCGTGCAAGCGCCGCAGCATCCTTTTTTGACAGCAGATGGCTTCTAAATGGGGGATGTCCTTCCGGGGGGGCTGGGAGCACTTTTGAAAAAGTGGGTAAAATATCAGATTATTTATAAGAGAAGTCTGCTTTTTTAATAGACGGGAGGCATGAAAATTTCGTATAATACCTTTCGTATTGACTTTTTAACGATTCTGTGGAGGTGCCAATGTGAAAGGGAAAACAGGGGGCCAGCCGGCCCAATTGTGGACGTGGAAATTTATTGTTTTGATCTTGATCAACCTGACAAACGGTGCAGCGGGGCAGATGACCTTCCCCCTGGTGGCCAGTTTTGCGCTGGACTTGGGGGCGGAGTTGACTTTGGCTTCGTCCATTGCCGGCATCATGTCCCTGGTGGGGATGTTCATGTCCCCGGTGGCGGGCATGGTTTCCGACCGCATGAACCGCAAGCGGTTGCTGCTCATCACAGAGCTTTGCTATGCGTTGTTCCTGCTGGGCCACGCATTTACCAACAGCATCCCGTTCCTCATTTTCCTGCGGGCGGGCACCGGTGTGTTTTTCACCATCAACTCTGTGCTTACCACGGCTTACGCCAGTGAGTTTATCCCCCGGGACCGCATGGGGGAGGGCTTGGGCTACTTTGGCTTGGTGATGCCTCTGGCCCAGGCAGTGGGCCCCGCTCTGGGGCTTTCCCTGCGGGATGCCATGGGCTTTGGCGCCCCCTTTATGGCGGCTGCCCTGTCCTCTGTCATCTCCTTTGTCTGTGTGCTGGTTCTGCCCTATGACGGCAGCAGCCAGCAGTCCTCTGGGAAAAAGCGCTCCATCAAATTGGGTGACCTGTTCGCCGTGGAATTTTTGAGCTTGATGCTTTTGGCCACCCTGTTCAGCTCGGCCAACGGCCTGGCCACTACATACCTGGACATCCTGGCTACTGAGCGGGGTATTACCAACATCTCCCTGTTCTTCACCGCCTATGCGGTGGCCCTGGTGTTTACCAAGCCCCTTTCCGGCAAGCTGCAGGATACAAAGGGCCTGTACTTCGTGATGATCCCCGCGGTGGTCTTTGCCGCTTTGGGCACCTTTATAGTGGGCATTGCCTTCTCTTTGGGAATGATGATGCTGGCTGCTGTGTGCCGTGCCTTTGGCCAGGGTGCTGGCACTCCTTGCCTCCAGGCTCACACCGTGCGTACGTTGGACGCCTCCCGGGCCGGTGTGGCGGTTTCCACCATTATGATCGGCCAAAACCTGGGCAACGCTTTAGCGCCCATTGGCGGCAGCTTCCTGGTAGAGTCCTTCGGGTACGAGGGGATGTTCTGCGGCATGGGCGTGGCCACCTTGTTCATCGGCTGGCTGCTGCTGTTCTGGAACTACAAGCGGGAAAAGCGTGCCGCTGCCAAGGGCTGATCCTGCCCTAGAAACGATCGTTCCATAAAGTTCCATAAAAAAGAGGCTTGGGAAAGGCTCCCGAGCCTCTTTTATGGTTTAGTGGCTTTCTTCCAGCTGAGATTGCAGCTCCTGTAGGAATTTCTCCGCTGCTTTGGAAAACACCTGGTATTTTTTCCACACCACATAGGCTTCTGAAACCATGGGCGGGGAGAAGGGGCGGAAGCAAAGGCTGCTTCCCTGGGTGTTGATCAGCTTGTCAAAGCAGAGGGCGTACCCCAACCCCTCGTCCACCAGAAGGGAGGCGTTGTACACCAGGTTGTAAGTGGCAACCACTTCCAGCTTGGAGAGGTCCCGCTTGATCCACTGGGACAGGTGTTGGTCCTCCTGGCGCTGGTGGGAGATGATCAAGGGCTTGTCCCACAGATCTTCGGGGGAGATGCATTCCTTCCCTGCCAGGGGGGAGTCTTTCCGCATGAGCACACCCCAGGTATCCTGGAGGGGCAGCGGTAAGCAGTGGTACCGGTGGGGGTCCACTGCTCCAAACAGCAGCCCAAAGTCGATGAGCCCCTTCTCCAGCTGTTCCAGCACAAATTCCGAGTTGCCGCTAGAGATGTGGAAGTGGATGTCCGGGTGCTGGCTGCGAAGCTGGCGTCCCACCCGGGCAAACAGCCGGACGATCTCCGTTTCCCCGGCGCCAATGTACACGTCCCCCACAATGGCTTCCTCTGAGCAGGAGATCTCTTCTTGGGTGCGCTTGACCAGGGAGAAGATCTCCTCTGCCCGCTTGCGCAAGATCATCCCCTCATCTGTGAGGGTCACTTTCCGGGAGCCTTTGGTGCCCCGGATGAGCAGCTGTTTTCCCAGTTCCTCCTCCAGCCCCTTCAGCTGGGTGGAGAGGGTGGGCTGGGAGAGGTGCAGTGATTGTGCCGCCCCAGAGATACTCTGCTCCCGGGCCACCGCCAAAAAATAGTGCAATACCCGCAGTTCCATAAAGTCACTCGCTTTCCCGGTTTTCCGCTGGCAACCCGGCCTTTCCAGCAAGGTTGTCTGCAGCGGTGAGGTCTTACTCCCATTGTAACAGAAAACCCCATAGGCTTCAACTATGGGGTTTCTCGTCTTATATGTATTGGCTATTTTATGGCTGCCGGGTACCACCTGAAAAAGGCGTCTGACACTGGCTTAGTGGGCGATCTCGAAGAAGTAGATGTGCAGGCCGTCCTCTTTCACGTGGCCTTCCCCTTCAAATTGGTTGCGGTGGAGATAGGGGGCCAGCACAGGGCTGTCGGTGATGAAGGTGGGCACGGTGTGGAAAGGCATGGAGGGGTGAGCGTCCTCCATCCAGCCGTTGTTTTCCACATAGATGTGGGTATCGTTGCCAGCGCTGTCTTTGCCAGTGAGCATATACCGGGCGCTCATGTGGCGGATGCCCACAGCGTTGAGCACCTGGGTGTCCACGCCGCAGGGCTCCACAATGCCGCTGAAGATTTCCCCTTTCACGCTGCCGCCGAAGGGGATCATGCTCACACCGCCGTTGTCGCTTTTCAGCTGGATGCTTTCTCCGATCATGTCGATTTTGATGTCAAAAACCAGTTTTCTTTCCATGGCGAAAGGCCCTCCTAGTATCTAGAGATTTGTCTACAGTATAACACATTTCAAGCGGAGCGCTCCTTTAAAAAGAAGCTTTCTATTTTTGTTTTTTAATCCTCTAAGGCCGCCGGCGGGGGAGAATGGGAAAAAAGCTGGATTCCTTATAGAGAAAGTCCGTTTTTTTATAGAAAAGCTGGGGTGAAATCCTGGATAATGTAAAAAAGACATTTTTGAGGGAGGTTTCAACATGGCAAGGCTGCAATACAACTACAAAAGCCAAAGCTTGAGTAGGAACGTGAATATCACCATCATCCTTCCCACAGACGGTTTGAGCTTTTACGACCCGTCCCAGGCACAGGCCCGGGGGCAGAACCCCATTCTTAAATCCATCCCCCACTGCTACCAGCCGGGGATGAAGTTCCAAACGGTGTATGTGTACCACGGCGGCGGGGAAGACGACTCCATGAGTGCCCGCTATGCCGCCATTGAACGGGTTGCCCAGGAAAACAAAGTGATGCTGGTCTGCCCGGACATCCAATTTTTTGGCACAGACAGCGCTGGCGGGAAATATTTCACCTATCTCACCGAAGAGCTGCCCCGGGTGGTCCAGACCATGCTGCCCTCTTCCCCGAAACGGGAGGACAACTTTGTCATGGGGTACGCCATGGGCGGCAATGTGGCCTTGGGGGTATCCATCCTGCGGCCAGAGCTGTTTTCCGCCTGCTTGGACATCTCCGGGGGCATCGGCATGACGTTGGACACCGACACCCTGGTGGAAGAGCTGGCAGGGGATCACTTCCGCACCTTTATGCCCTCCTACCAGGTGGCCTTTGGCCAGCCGGAAAACTTCCCAGGCTCGTTTTACGACCTGTATCCCGCGGCGAAAAAGGCCAAGGAGTCCGGCCAGGAGCTGACGGAGTTCACCCTGGTGTGCGGCAGTGAGGAATTCATCCGCGCCCGGGTGGAAAAAGATGTGGCCCGCCTCCAGGAGCTGGGCTATCCCATGCGCTATTTCTGCCCCCAGGGGTACAACCACGACTGGCGCACCTGGGAGGAGTACATGGCCCGTGGGCTTTCCGAGCTGCTGCCTTTGAAACGGGAGTACCTGTACTGAGCTGTAATGGCGGAAGACGAAGATCCGCCTTTTTGGGGAGGTTTTTTATAGGAGGCCGCCTGTGGGAAAAGCCCGCAGCCTGCCTTCGCTGATTGCAACAGGGGACTGCTGCCTTTTGGGGCGGCGATCCCCTGTTTTTTCATCTGGGGGCCAGATGAGAGGGAGTTTTACAGGAAACAGGGGGAAACCTTGCACTTTTCCAGGATTCAGTGTATACTTTTATTGTATAGCGCCACGGGATGTGGTGCCCGTTTGTTTTTGGAAAGGATGGGATTGAATATGAGCAAAAAAGTAGCGGTGATCATGGGGAGCGACAGCGACTTCCCCACGGTGGCCCCGGCCATCAAGCGGCTGAAGTCCTTCGGTATCCCTGTGGAAGTCCGGGTGATGTCTGCCCACCGCACCCCCGAGGCAGCAGCAGAGTTCTCCAAGACCGCCCGTGAAAACGGTTTCGGTGTCATCATTGCTGCCGCGGGAAAGGCAGCCCACTTGGCCGGCGTCCTGGCAGCCCACACCACCTTGCCAGTGATCGGCATCCCGGTGAAGTCCTCCACCTTGGACGGCTTGGACGCATTGCTTGCCACGGTGCAGATGCCCTCCGGTATCCCCGTTGCCACCGTGGCCATCGACGGCGCGGACAACGCAGCGATCCTGGCCTGCCAGATGCTGGCCCTCTCCGATGAGGCGTTGGCTGCCCAGTTGGCCCAGATGAAGGTGGACATGGCCCAGGGCGTGGAAAAGAAGAACGCCGCCCTGCAGGAAAAGGTCAACGAGCTGTAAACTGCCGGTAAATTTGCATTCGCCCCTTTCGCTTGGGGCGGGAAAGGGGAATCGTTTGTGAAACGATCTGTCATGCGCAAGTATGCCCAGCTGGCAGTGCGCCGGGGGGTCAATGTGAAAAAGGGGCAGGGCTGCATCATCAGTGCCCAGGTGGAGCAGTTCGAATTTGCCCAGATGGTGGCAGAAGAGGCTTATCGGGCCGGCGCCAAGTGGGTGGAAATGCGCTGGCGCGACCAGGTGCTGGACAAGCTGAAATACCGCCATGAAACAGTCACCCAGCTCTCTCGCACGGAGGAGTGGGAAAAGGCGCGGATGCAGCACTATGTGGACACCCTCCCGGCCATGATCCACATCATGTCGGAAGACCCTGATGGCCTGAAGGGCGTGAATGTGGAGAAGATGCAGCGTGCCGGTGCAGCCCGCGGCCTTGCTTTCAAGCCCTATGAGGACGCCATGGACAACAAATACCAGTGGACCATCGTTGCCGTGCCCTCCAAGAAGTGGGCCAAAAAGGTGTTCCCCGGGGAGCGCACCAGTGCCGCTGTGGAAAAGCTGTGGGAGGCCATCCTGAACACCGTGCGGGTCAGCGAGGACAACGACCCCATGGCGGAATGGAATGATCACGACGCATCCCTGAAAGAGTATTGCCGGCGCTTGAACGAACTGGATTTGGACTACCTCCATTACCAGGCACCCAACGGCACGGATTTCAAGTGCTGGCTGATCCCGGGGGCCCAGTGGCACGGCGGCGGCGACACCTTGCCCGACGGCACGTTCTACGACCCCAATATGCCCACAGAAGAGGTGTTCACCTCCCCCATGCGGGGCCGCTGCGAGGGGACCCTGGTTTCCACCATGCCCCTGTCCTACCAGGGGAACTTGATTGACAAGTTCTCCATCACCTTTGAAAACGGCAAGGCTGTTTCCTGCCAAGCGGAACAGGGCCAGGCGTTGCTTGAGAAGATGCTCCAGATGGACGAAGGCGCTTCCATGGTGGGGGAGCTTGCCCTGGTGCCGGTGGATTCCCCCATTTCCAACGCGGGGATCCTCTTCTACAACACCCTGTTTGACGAAAACGCTGCCTGCCATGTGGCCTTGGGCGCGGGGTTCAACGAGGTGTTTCCCGGTTTCGAAAATATGAGCACAGAAGAGCTGAAAGCCCGGGGCATTAACGATTCCATCATCCATGTGGACTTTATGGTGGGCTGCAAAGAGCTATCCATCACCGGCTACACCCGGGACGGCAAAGCGGTAAAGATCTTTGAGCAAGGCAACTGGGCCATTTGACCCCTGGAACAAACAAATTTAGGAGTGAAGAAACCCCATGAAAAGCTACAGTGACAGCTATAAGGCCGCGGGCGTGGACGTCACCGCGGGATACGAGTCCGTTGAACTGATGAAAGAGCACGTAAAACGCACGGTGATCCCTGGGGTGGTTTCCGGGATCGGCGGCTTTGGCGGCCTGTTCCAGCCGGATCTGGCCGGCATGGAAGAGCCTGTGCTGGTTTCCGGCACCGACGGCGTGGGCACCAAACTGAAAATTGCCATGCTGCTGGATAAACACGACACCATCGGCATCGACGCGGTGGCCATGTGCGTCAACGACGTGGTGTGCTGCGGCGCCAAGCCCCTGTTCTTCCTGGATTACATCGCCTGCGGCAAGAACTTCCCCGAGAAGATCGCCCAGATCGTGGCGGGCGTGGCAGAGGGCTGCGTCCAGTCCGGCTGTGCCCTCATCGGCGGTGAAACGGCCGAGCATCCCGGTATGATGCCGGAAGAGGATTATGACCTGGCCGGCTTTACCGTGGGCGTGGTGGACAAGAAAAAGATCATCGACGGCTCCCGCCTCCAGGCCGGGGATGTGCTGCTGGGCGTCAAGTCCTCCGGCGTGCACTCCAACGGGTTCTCCCTGGTGCGCAAAGTCTTCGGGATCGGCGATGATGACGAAGCCAACAAGGCCACCCTGGCAAAATACTACGACGAGCTTTCCGCCACCTTGGGCGAAACGCTGCTCACCCCCACCCGGATCTATGTCAAGCCGGTGCTGGCTGCCATCCAGGCTGCGGACGTGAAGGCCATCTCCCACATCACCGGCGGCGGCTTCTACGAGAATATCCCCCGGATGCTCAAGGAGGGGATGTCCGCAAAAATTGAAAAGGCCGCTGTGCCTGTGCGCCCCATTTTTGATCTGATCCAGAAAGTGGGCAATATCCCTGAGCGGGATATGTTCAACACCTTCAATATGGGTGTGGGCCTGTGCATGGCTGTGTCCAAGGAAACCGCCCAAAATGCCCTGGATGCCTTGAACGCAGCTGGGGAAGAGGCCGTTGTCCTGGGTGAGGTCGTGGAAGGCGGCGAGGAGGTCGTGCTGTGCTGAACATCGGCGTGCTGGTGTCCGGCGGGGGCACCAATCTGCAAAAGCTGATCGACGCCCAGGCTGCGGGCCAAATCGTCAACGGCCAGCTGCGGGTGGTCATTGCCAGCCGTCCCGACGCCTACGCTTTGGAGCGTGCCAAGAAGGCCGGCATTGAGGCCATCACCCTGCGCCGCAAGGACTACGACTCGGTAGAAGCCTACAGCCAGGCCCTCATCGACGCCCTGCAGGAGCGGGGGGTGGACCTGGTGGTGCTGGCGGGCTTTTTGACCATCACCGGGGACAACTTTGTGGAGGCCTTCCGCAACAGGATCATCA
>CAJFMJ010000060.1 GCA_904391645.1 uncultured Neglectibacter sp. | reverse complement strand
CACCGCCAACGCCCTGTGGGGGGAGATCACCCCGGCCATGGCGGCAGCGGTCAGCGAAAGCCGCGCCCAAAAAGTGCTTATCCCGGTGAACCGCTGCTCGGTCACCGTGGTGGGGGTGGAGCAGCTCCCCCTGGGGGAGTACGTCCGGCTGGCGGTGCTGGCCGCCAAGGAGGCCTTGGAGGAGGCGTAACTCCCCCTTTCCGTATCCCTTCATAAAGATACAACAAAATGGGAACCGCAGGCATACCGCTTGCGGTTTTGTCCTTTTTATGGTTTAATGATAGGGAAACAACGGGGCGCGCCGCGCCCCTGGAAAGAGGAACCGCCCATGGAACTTTGGGACTTATACGACAAGGACCGAACCCCCCTGCACCGCACCCATCCCAGGGGCACCCCTCTGCCTGAGGGGGCCTATCACGTGGCGGTGATCGTGGTGGTGGTCAACAGCAAGGGCCAGGTGCTCCTCACCCGGCGGGCACCGGAAAAAGACGCCTGCCCCGGCTGGTGGGAAAACACCGGCGGGTCCGTGCTGGCGGGGGAAACATCCCTGCAAGCCATTCAACGGGAGCTGCGGGAGGAAACCGGGCTTTTGGCAGAACCGGAGGAATTCACCCTGCTTTTGCAGGAAGACTGCCGGGGCGACACCCATTTTGACATCTTTGCCCTTTCCCGGGAGGTGGACGCGGGGACGATCCAGTTCCAGCCCGGGGAAACCGACGCCGCCCAGTGGATGCCCCTGGAAGACTGGGAAGCCGTGGCCGGAACAACGGGCACCCTGTGCCCCGCCCAGCGGGAATCTTGCAAACAGGAGTTGTATCGCCGGCTGGAACAGTACCTCCAGGGCAAGCGGGAGTTTTCATGAAATAGGAAGGAAGATTGCTATGGCATACAAAGTAGGAATGGTCAGCCTGGGCTGCGCCAAAAACCAAGTGGACGGGGAAGTGCTGATGGCCTCCCTGAAAAACGCAGGCTTTGAGCCGGTGGACGACGCCGCCCTGGCGGACATCGCCATTGTGAACACCTGCGGCTTTATCGAAAGCGCCAAGCGGGAATCCATTGAGGAGATCCTGGAGCTGGCCACCCTGAAAAAAGAGGGCCGCATCAAAAAGCTGGTGGTCACCGGGTGTCTGTCCGAGCGCTACCAGAAAGAGATGCACAAGGAGCTGCCTGAGGTGGACGCCGTCATCGGCATTGGCGCCAACGGGGACATTGCCCCCCTGCTGCAAAAGATGATGGAGGAGGACACCTATGTGGAGTCCTTCCCGGAAAAGGAAAAAATGCCCCTGTGCGGCGACCGGGTGCTCACCACCCCCAGCTATTTTGCCTATGTGAAGATCGCCGAGGGCTGCGACAACCGGTGTTCTTACTGCGCCATCCCCCTGATCCGGGGAGGCTACCGCAGCCGCACCATGGAGAGCATTGAAGAGGAGTGCCGGGCCCTGGTGGCCGACGGCGCCAAAGAGCTGATCCTCATTGCCCAGGACACCACCCGGTACGGCATTGACCTGTACGGGAAATACTCCCTGGCCCCCCTGATGGAGCGGCTGTGCAAGATCGACGGCCTCCACTGGCTGCGGGTGCTGTACTGCTACCCGGATTCCATCACCGACGAGCTGCTGGAGGTAATGGCCCGGGAGGAGAAGATCGTGCCCTACATCGACCTGCCCCTGCAGCACGCCTCTGGCCCCATTCTCAAGGCCATGAACCGCCGGGGCGACCGGCAGAGCCTGACAGCCCTTTTGAAGAAGGTCCGGGAGAAGGTGCCCGGGGTGATCCTGCGCACCACCCTGATCACCGGCTTCCCCGGGGAAACCGAGGAGGACTTCACCGAGCTGGCGGAGTTTGTAAAGGACATCCGGTTTGAGCGCATGGGCTGCTTTGCCTACTCCCAGGAGGAGGGCACCCCCGCGGCGGAGCTGCCGGACCAGATCGACGACGAGGTGAAAGAGCACCGGGCGGAGATCCTGATGGACGACCAGATGGCCATTATGGACCAGCAGGGCCAAGCGCTGTTGGGCCAGACCCTGGAAGTGCTGGTGGAGGGCTTCGACCGCTGGGCCGAGTGCTGGTTTGGCCGGTCCTACCGGGATGCGCCGGACATTGACGGCAAGGTGTTTTTCACCGCCCCGGGCAAGCGCCCCCGGCTGGGCAGCTTTGTAAAGGTAAAGATCACCGAAAGCATGGACGCTGACCTCACCGGCGAACTGGTGGACTGAGGAAGGGGGGAGCCGTGTGAACCTGCCAAACAAGCTGACGGTGCTGCGGATTGTGATGGTGCCGTTTTTCGTATTCTTCATGCTGGCGGAATTTGTGCCCCACCGGTATCTCTTCGCCCTGATCCTGTTCTGCGCCGCCTCTTACACCGACCATCTGGACGGGAAGATCGCCCGGCGGGACAACCTGATCACCAACTTCGGCAAGCTGATGGACCCCCTGGCGGACAAGATCCTGGTGATGTCGGCGCTGATCTGCATGGTGAAGCTGGACCTGGCCTCCACCGTGTGCGTGCTGCTGATCATGATCCGGGAATTTGCCATCACCTCCATCCGCCTGCTGGCGGTGGAGCAGGGGAGGGTCATCGCCGCCAACAACTGGGGCAAGGCGAAGACCGTTTCCCAGATGGTGGCCATCATCGCCATCCTCTTCTTCCAGTATCTGGCCACCTTCTTCCCGGAATTCCTGGTCCCGGCCACGGCCATCGGCCATGTGCTTATCCTCATCGCCACATTCTTCACCGTGGTATCGGGGATCATCTACATCAAGGACAACAAAGACGTGGTGAAGGGCTGACCTTCTTTCTTGAAAGAAGGCAAAGAACTTTCCTTCCGGCCTTCTGCGTTCCGCAGGGCTGGCGGGAAATTTCCAACTCGCTTTGGGGCCTTCTCTCCGCCGGTGAACTGCCGCAACAGCCACCCGGAAGAACGTAAAAAAGGACCGCCCAAGAGGGCGGTCCTTTTTTTGGTTGCAGCTGTGCTTACCGGGGCCGGGTGCCGTTCATCCCAGGCTCCCCGCTGATGGGCGGCAACAAATTGTAATTGTACCGGGGGCGGTCACCGGGCATATAGAAGTATACAAACTTCACCGAGAAGATGTCGCACACAATGAAATTGTTCACGTTCTCATCGTACAGGGTGACAAAGCTGCGGCCCACAAAGTAGAGCATCCCCTGCTTGCGGATAATCTGCTCCGTGCCGATGAGGAACTCCACCACCACATATTCCCCGATGTTCTGGGACAAAATCGCCTGCATGGAGCCCCGCATCTCTTCGCTGTCAAAGGTGGGCTGGGGCGGGGTGTTGAAATTGTCCATGCGGTGGCTGCCGTCGGCAAGCTCCTGAAAATCGCTCCGGCCGCGCAAACGGTCCATCTGGCTGGTGGCCGTTTCCGGCTGGTTCATCATTCTTCGATCTGGCATATGCTTCCTCCTTTTATGTGAGCGCGTAGGCATCGGTGGGGTTGTAAAAACAGTGGTCCCCCAGGCGGATGACCAGCTGCCCCACCGAAGATGGGAAATTTTGCCGGCAGGTCACCGAAAAGGGGTTGTAAAACCACAGGGCAAACCCCAGGTTGGTCAGCCTGTTCCCGGCAATGGCCCAGTTGGCAATGTCATAGTGCACCTGGGTGGGCCGCATATTGTAGATGTTTTGATAGTTGTACACACCTCCCACTGTTTCCATGGCACAGGTGAACTGCCCCTTTTGAAACACCACCTCCCGGATGGTGTGGAGCCTTCCATACTCCCCATAGTCCACCTGCACCCGGTTCATCACCACGCAGGCCACGGCCTTCATGCCGGTATCCCCTTCGCCGCCGGCCTCGCACTCAATAATCCGCGCTAAAAGCTCCTGATCGGAATAGGCCACGGAGGTCCCTCCCTTCTGGTCTGTCCCATAGGTATGGGGAAAGGGGTTCGAATATGACTGGACTTCTCCCCGATTTTTAGGTTGTATTTAAGTTCGGGGGGTAAAATATGTAATATACTATTTTTTTGAAATCATGGACAAGCCGTTGCTGCAAAAGCTCTTGAAAGACAACCCCGCCGGCAACGGCCACGAAATGACGCCGTTTGTGCTGCTGCGGGAAAAGAAAGACTAAAAAAGGCCCCGGAAGCCTCCGCTTCCAGGGTCTTTTTTTCTTGAAGGTTTCTGTATTTTAGCCTTTCAGGGTGGTGGAGAAATACTCCTCGATAAAGTGGGCTGCCACAGCCCCATCGGAGGCGGCGGTGACCACCTGGCGCAGGGGCTTTTTCCGCAGGTCCCCCACGGCAAACACCCCGGGGAGATTGGTCTTGGTGGTTTCCCCGGCCAGCACATACCCAGCCTCGTCCAGGTCCACCTGGCCCTGGTACAGCTGGCTGTTGGGGATATACCCCACCGCCACGAACAGGCCGTCGCAGGGGATCTCCCGGTCCTGGCCGGTCTTCTTGTTGTGCACCCGCACCCCGGTGACCGTGTCCCCGTGGAGCAGCTGCTTCACCTCGCTGTCCCACACGAACTCCACGTTCTCCGCCTTCTGCAGGGGGTCCAGGTACACCTTGGAGGCCCGCAGCTCATCCCGGCGGTGGATCAGGTACACTTTCTGGCACATCCGGGAGAGGTACAGCACGTCGGACACGGCGGTGTTCCCGCCGCCCACCACGGCCACGGTCTTGCCCCGGTAGAACATCCCGTCGCAGGTGGCGCAGTAGGACACGCCCCGGCCCCGCAGCTCCTGTTCCCCCGGCAGGCCCAGCTCCCGAGGATGGGCCCCGCTGGCCAGCACCACGGTGTGGGCTTGCACCACCCCGTCGGTGGTGTGGATGACCTTGGGCTCCCCGGAAAGCTCCACCTGGGTGACTTCCGCCAGCTGGGTTTGGGCTCCAAACCGCTCGGCGCCCTGCTTCATCTGCATGGCCAGCTCAAAACCGTTCACCCCTTCGGGAAAGCCCGGGTAGTTGTCGATCACATCGGTGGTGCCCATTTGGCCTCCGGGGGTGAGCTTTTCCAGCACCACCACGCTCAGGTTGGCCCGGGCTGCGTACAGCGCCGCGGTGTACCCGCCCGGCCCGCCGCCGATGACCACCACATCATAGAGTTTTTCCGCCATATCCATCCTCTCGCTTCTCTTACTTCACCATGGCCTCCAGCCGTGCCTTGGGCTGCACGCCCACCAGGGTCTGGGTGGGCTGGCCGTTGACAAACAGCATGGCAGTGGGGATGCTCATCACCCGGAACTGGGTGGCCAGGTCGGGCTGCTCGTCAATGTTGATCTTGCCCACTTTCACCTTGCCCACGTTCTCCTCTGCGAACTCGTCCACGATGGGGGAGAACATTTTGCAGGGGCCGCACCAGCTGGCCCAGAAATCCACCAACACGGGGATGTCAGAATTCAAAACTTCCTGCTGAAAATTATCTGCTGTAATGGTAAGAACTGCCATAAACCTCAATCCTTTCGCTTTTTAACTAGGGTATTAACAACCTTGTGCCATTATGATACCCCAGAAAGGCGGTTTGCGCTGTTGCAAATGCCACACTTTGAAAAAATTTTCAAACTTTTTCAGTCCAACCCCGCGAAAGCGAGAAATTCCCGGAAGCTGCCGTGGGGCAGGTCCGACAGGTCCCGGCCCTGGGGATTGATGAGGCAATCGGTGATGAGGTACACCGGGATGCCCTGCTCCAGGGCGGCGGTGTCCTCCACCGCGTCGTTGCCCACCATCAGGCACTCCTGGGGCCGTTTCCCGGTACTGCGCAGGATCTCGGCGTAGTAGGCCGGGTTGGGCTTGCAGGTGGTGGAATTCTCATAGGAGGTCACCAGGGAAAAGTCCTCCAGGGTAAGCCCCACCCAGGACAGCCGGGTTTCCACTCCCACCCGGGGGAAAATGGGGTTGGTGGCCAAGATCACGTCGTACCCTTTGGCCTTGAGGCCCTCCACCGCCTGTTTGGCCAGAGGGTTCTCCCCGCAGGCAGCCTTGGCCCCGTGGAATTCCTGTTCATAAAAGCCGTCAAACACCGGCCGCAGCAGGGATTCCTCCCCGCCGGTGGTCTGGCAGAACACATCCCAGAACCGGCGGTCATTGGTCATGGTGCCGTCGTTTTTCACCATGGCCTTGGTGCCCTTCCACACCGCCGCCACCAGAGGCTCCGGCGCAAACCCGTAAGGCGCCGCTTTCTGGGCCAGCAGGCCAAAGTATGTCTTGGTAAAATGCTCCACCTCCATGGGGAGCAAGGTGCCGTCCAGGTCGAACAGCACCGTGGTAATCTGTGGGTCTAGCATGGGTTCCTCCTTTTTCCCGCCCTCTGGGGTTGGCGTCTTTGGGCCGGCCGGGAACGGTACCGCTCATGGGCCACGGCGGTGTTCCCCGGCTTTGTCCCGGCTGCGCCAAAGCAAGGCCGCCCCTTGGGCGTTCTTTCGTTTTTACTTCACATTTTTGGTGGCCACCACGTTTACACCGGTGCCGCACACGTTTTCAATCACCACGTCACCGATCTGCACCGGCGCCTGGACCTTCGCCTTCCGGATGGCCGCCATACACTCCCAGATCTTCCCCTTTGGGATGGGGTTCTGGGTGCGCACGCTCACCAGGGGGGCGCTGCCACCCACCACTTTCACGGTAGAGGCCACCATGCGTTCCGGGGCGGTGACTTCCTTTTTGCCGTAAATCTCCCCCCGCTTGCAGGTGTTGCCCGTCACCTGGATCACATTGCCTGCCTGGTCGGTTTCCACCTTCAGCGGGCACCCCAAGGGGCAGCTGATGCAGGGAAACTCCATCACTGCCATATCACTGCACCTCCTCTTCTGCCACCACGCGGATCTCCTGTTCCCCGCCGGTGAACCACTGTTTCTCAAAGACCACCTGCTCCATTTCACCGGGGGCCATCACAGGCCGCTTCCGCTGGTACAGGAGCTTGTCGTCTGCATACACCTTTACCACGCCCTTGCGGATATTCCGGCTCACCCGGAACCGCACCATCAATTTTTCCTCCATGCGCTCCGGGCTGATGGCCACGGGCACGGTGTACCGGGCGGCACCCTGGGGCTTTAAAGGGATTTCCCGCTCCTGCTGGGCCTTCCCACCGGCAGCCACAAAGGCCGCGGCGTGGCGGCCGGCCTGCTGTGCCTCTTCCGACACATAGTCCACCAGGTCGTGGACGTGGAGCACGTTGCCGCAGGCAAACACCCCGGGGATGTTGGTTTCCAGACTCTCGTTGACCGTGGGGCCGCCTGTCACGGTGGACAGCTCCACTCCCACGGCTTTGGACAGCTCGTTTTCCGGGAGCAGGCCCACGGAGAGCAGCAGCGTGTCGCAGGGGATGTGCTCCTCGGTGCCGGGGATGGGCTTATTATGCTCGTCCACCTGGGCGATGGTCACCCCGGTGACCCGCTCCTTGCCCTGGATGTCCACCACCGTGTGGCTCAGTTTCAGGGGGATGCCAAAGTCATCCAAGCACTGGACGATGTTCCGCTTCAGGCCACCGGAATAGGGCATCAGCTCCGCCACGCACTTGACCTTGGCCCCTTCCAGGGTCATGCGGCGGGCCATAATCAGGCCGATGTCGCCGCTGCCCAGGATGACCACCTCCCGGCCGGGGAGGTAGCCCTCCAGGTTCACCAGGCGCTGGGCAGTACCTGCGGAGAAGATCCCCGCGGGCCGGGTGCCGGGGATGTTCAGCGCCCCACGGGGACGCTCCCGGCAGCCCATGGCCAGCACAACGGCCCCGGCCTCCACCACCTGGAGGCCCCGCTCCCGGCTGACGCAGGTGACAAACAGGCTGTCCCCCTGGCGCTGCAGATCCACCACGGTGGTGGAGAGCCAGTGGGGGATCTCCAGCTGGGCGGCTTTCTCAATAAACCGGGCAGCGTACTCCGGCCCGGTGAGCTCTTCCTGAAAGGTGTGCAGTCCAAACCCGCTGTGGATGCACTGGTTCAAAATGCCGCCTAGCTCCGGCTCCCGCTCCAGGATCAGCACGTCCTGGGCGCCGCTTTCCCGGGCGGAAATGGCCGCGGCCAAGCCTGCCGGACCGCCGCCGATAATCACAATGTCATGCTTCATGGCTTAATCCTCCTCCCGGGTCTTTTCCAGCACGATCTGGGCTGCCGCCCCGCTTTTGCGCACCTGGGTCAAATCCATGGACAGCTCCCGGGCCAGCAGGTCCATCACCCGGGGCGAGCAAAACCCCGCCTGGCACCGGCCCATGCCGGCCCGGGTGCGGCGCTTCACCCCGTCCAGGGTCTTGGCGCCCAAAATGCCGTGGATGGCGTCCAGGATCTCCCCCTGGGATACCTCTTCGCACCGGCAGATGATCTGCCCGTAATCCGGGTTCTGACGGATCATCTCCGCCCGGCGCTGGGGCTCCATCTCCTTTAATTTGGGCACCCCTTTGCGGATGGGGTCAAAGTCCCCCCGCTCCGGCAGCCCCAGCTTGTCTGCCACCAGCCCTGCCAGGTATTCCCCAATGGCCGGGGCGCTGGTCAGGCCCGGGGACTCGATCCCCGCCGCGTCAAAGAAGCCCTCCGCCGACTCGCCCAGCACAAAGTCGTCCCCGTCCTCGTGGGCACGCAGGCCGCTAAAGGAGGTGATCACCTGCCGGGTGGGGATGTTCTTCACCCCCAGGGCGGATTTCTCCAGCACTTCCGCAAGGCCCGCCGCCGTGGTGGCGGTGTCCTCTTTGTCGTCAATGTCCTTGGCTGTGGGGCCCAACAGCAGGTTGCCGTGGACCGTGGGGCTCACCAGCACACCTTTGCCGTACTTCCCAGGCAGCTGGAACACCGTGTGGGACACGTGATCCCCAGCGGTGCGGTCCAGCAGGCAGTACTCGCCCCGCCGGGGGGTGATGTGCAGCTTCTCCTCACAGACCCAGTTGTGGACCGTGTCGGCAAACACGCCGGCGGCGTTGACCACCGCCCGGGCCTCCACGTCCCCTTTGCTGGTGTGGACCACCCAGACGCCCTCACGCCACTCCAGGCCGGTGACCTGGGTGTCAAAGGAAAACTCCACCCCGTTTTTGGCGGCGGACTCCGCCATCCCCAAGGTCAGCTCAAAGGGGCACACAATGCCGGAAGTCTTTGCCAGCAAGGCGCCGGCCACCTCCTCTGACAGGTTGGGCTCCAGGGCCCGGGCCTGGTCCCCGGTGAGCAGCTCCATGTCCATGACGCCGTTTTTCACGCCCCGGTCATACAGCTGACGCAGCTTGGGCAAGTCCTCTTCCGACAGGCACACCACAAAGGCCCCCACCCGCTTGAAGGGGATATCCAGCTCCTCCGAGAGCTTGTCCATCATCTGGTTGCCCCGCACGTTCATTTTTGCTTTCAAGGTGCCGGGCTCCGCGTCGAACCCGGCATGGATAATGGCGGAATTGGCCTTGCTGGTGCCCTCGCACACGTCCAAAGCCCGCTCCACCACCAGGAATTTGCCCTCCCTCCGGGAGAGCTCCCTGGCCACACCGGAACCTACAACGCCGGCGCCGATCACCACACCATCATATCGTTCCATTTTCCTATTCACCGTCCACTATTTTCTGGGAATTCCCTGGGAAATCCCTAGGTTTTGAATCCGTACATAGAATAGCACAAACCACCTTCCACCGCAAGGAAATATCTTGGGAAAACTGGTTTCCTCCCTTGACACGACCCTGAAAAACAGGGAAAATAGAAGGTAGAATGTACAGACAAATCCCCTTTTGGGAAAAGGGGGGAAAGGACGGAAGTTGTATGGAATATGTAATCGGCATTGACCTGGGCACCAGCGGCACCAAAACCGTGCTGTTTGACCGGGAAGGCCGGGGTATCGCCAGCGCCCTGGTGGAATACCCCCTGTATCAAGAGCGCAACGGCTGGGCAGAGCAGGACCCCCAGGACTGGTGGAACGCTGCCTGCCAGACCCTGCGGCAAGTGACAGCGGAAAGCGGCGTGGCTCCGGAAGACATCAAAGGTGTGGGCATTTCCGGGCAGATGCACGGCCTGGTGATGCTGGACAAGGAGGGGAAGGTGCTGCGCCGGTCCATCATCTGGTGCGACCAGCGCACCGCTGCCCAGTGTGAGGAGATCACCCAGCTGGTGGGCAAAGAGCGGCTGATCCAAATCACCGCCAACCCGGCCCTCACCGGGTTCACCGCCTCCAAGATCTTGTATCCTGCTGCCCAAGGACTATGTGCGATATATGCTCACCGGGGAGTTTGCCACCGAGGTGTCCGACGCCTCGGGAATGCAGCTTTTGGACGTGCCCCACCGCCAGTGGAGCCAAGAGGTGCTGGAAAAGCTGGGGATCGACCCGGCGTTGCTGGGGAAGGTGTACGAGTCCCCGGAAGTCACCGGGGAGATCACCAAGGAAGCAGCGGCCCTCACCGGCCTGAAGGCAGGCACCCCCGTGGTGGGCGGCGCCGGGGACAACGCGGCGGCAGCCGTGGGCACCGGCGTGGTCCGGGACGGCAGGGCCTTCACCACCATCGGCACCTCGGGGGTGGTGTTCGCCCACACCGACCAGCTGTCCATCGACCCCCAAGGCCGGGTGCACACCTTCTGCTGCGCCGTGCCGGGTGCCTGGCACGTGATGGGGGTCACCCAGGGGGCAGGGCTGTCCCTGAAGTGGTTCCGGGACAATTTCTGCGCCAGCGAAAAGGAAACTGCGGCCTCCATGGGGGTGGACCCCTACACTCTCATGGACAAAGAAGCAGAGCAGTCGCCCATTGGGTGCAACCGGCTGTTGTACCTGCCCTACCTCATGGGGGAGCGCACGCCCCACCTGGATCCGGACTGCCGGGGGGCGTTCTTTGGGCTGTCGGCCATGCACACCCGGCGGGACCTGCTGCGGGCGGTCATGGAGGGCGTGACCTACTCCCTGCGGGATTGCGTGGAGATCCTTCGTGGCATGGGCGTGGAGTTCGGCGAGATGCTGGCCTGCGGCGGCGGGGGAAGTTCCCCCCTGTGGCGCCAAATGCTGGCAGACACCTTCCAATGCCCGGTGAAGACGGTGAAGTCCAAAGAGGGGCCCGCCTTGGGCGTGGCCATCCTGGCGGGCGTTGGGGCAGGGCTGTACCCCTCTGTGCAGCAGGCCTGTGACGCCATGATTCAAACCAACCCGCCTCAGGACCCCATCCCGGGGAACGTGCCCCAGTACGAAGCCTACTATCAGCTGTACCGGACCCTTTACCCCGCCATGAAGGAGAGCTTCCAAAACCTGGCGAAACTGGGATAAAATTGCATGATAAGATTGCCGTCCCGTTGGGGGCGGCTTTTTTTGTCCGGTTTTCTCCCCAGGCGGCGAAAACCCTGCTTTGTGCCCAGGATAAAACAGGAGTTTGCCCACCATGCCGGTGGTTTTGCCGCAAAAAGGAACGGATTTCCCCCGATTCAACCCTACTTTCCCGAAACCAGGGGCAACTTTCCCGGTTTTCCTGGCTTTTTCCCACCTTCCTGCCCCTGTGCGAGTTTATAGATAACTTCAACTCATGGGGAAAAAGCCTCGTGAGAATCTAAAATTTAAGAGGGTTGAAATTATGAAGAAAAGCAAGTTTCTGAAGAAATC
>CAJFMJ010000059.1 GCA_904391645.1 uncultured Neglectibacter sp. | reverse complement strand
ATTGTCACCCTTGATTCACCGAACCCCACAGCCCTCCGCATCCACGGCAACGGACGGGGCGCTCCAGGATTTACGCATTCCCCAGAACAGAAAGATTCCGGCCAATAGTCCCGACCTCTCCACCGCACAAGGAGACTGTCACGCCAAAACACCCCCAAACTTCGCACTGCCGACGTGTGGGTTTTGGGGGCGATTTTGCCTCTAGTTCTACTGGTTTTCTACGGGGATTTTCTTAGAATTCCGTTAGAATTTTGCTGTCCCCCCGCGGATTTCCAGACCTAGAAATCTCTGCATTTTTTTGCTTTTGACTTCCCAAAAGCCGCAGAAACACTGGCGTTTTTGGCTTCCTTCAGGTTCCCCCATCTTCCACCATATTCCACTAAGTTCGGAAATCCCGGACACACTCGAAATGCGGTAGGTCGGCTCAAACCGGCGCAAGAGTTCAAATCTCTTCATCTCCGCCAAAAGTGGATACCAATTGAAACAAATTAGTATCCACCTTTTATTTTCGTTATCAATTCAGGTAAGGAGGAAAATCGGATTGAAACAGGGTATTTTGATTTTCGGGCCCTCTGGTTCTGGAAAAACAACACTAGGAAAGGTTGTTGCGAAGCAACTCGGCATTGCATTTATCGATATTGATGACTTTATCTGGCGGAAAGATACTGAAATTCCCTTTTCTGTTATGTACTCCCGCACGGAAAAAATCAATAGACTTATGGAGGCTATTTCCAACACAGAACAGTTTGTGATGGCTGGTTCCATGGATAGCTTTCACGAATACTTTGATCCGTTTTTTGTCCTTGCCGTATATCTAACTGCCCCTTCCCATGTGCGCGTCACAAGAGTACACCAGCGGGAATACGCAGAATTTGGGGAAAGAGTTCTTGAGGGTGGGGATATGTACCAAGCACATCAACAATTTCTCGAGGATGTTGCCCGATACGAAAGCGGCGGAGGATCCACAAGCAGGGATGTTCACGAAAAATGGGCGGCTTCCTTATCCTGCGAAGTTCTCAGATTGGATGGCAGCAAGGAGATCTCAGAAAACGCAAACCTCATTTCAAATAGATTTCGTGGTTGCTGTGTCCTGTAATTTTATTGTTTCATTGTCCGTAATACCCATAGAAAAAAATCGCACTCAGTTGTTCCGAGTGCGGTATTTCTTTTACCTATTTATTAATTGTTTTCGAAGTAACTACCGCGCCATTTCAGTACCTGGAAAATCGAAACCAGAAAAAACCGGGGCTGGAAATGGCATTAGGCCTGTGCTATAATCAATGCGTCATATAAAAAAAGAAGGAACCGTTTTTCGACGATTCCTTGTTGCAAGAAATGTGCTACACAGCGAAAAAAGAAGCTGTGTGAAATCCGGAATGGACGGAAAAGGGAAAGGAGTCGCGTATGCCCTGTACAACGATTTTGGTGGGCAAGAAAGCCAGCCATGACAACTCAACGATCATTGCCCGCAACGATGACGGCGGATTTGAAGCCAAGCGCCTTTTGACTCACCCGGCTAGGGAGAAGGCTTCCACGTACAAAACGGTCATCTCCCACCTGACAGTGGAACTCCCGGGGAACGCCATGCGCTATACCGACTGCCCCAACGTGACAAAGACCAATGGCGTATGGCCCGCTTGCGGCATCAATGAGGCCAACGTGGCCATGACCGCCACGGAAACCATCACCAGCAACGCCCGGGTGATCGGCGCAGACCCCTATGTCCGGTATCAAAAAAAGAAAAACCGCAACGCCAAAGAGGTTCCAGGCGGAATTGGCGAAGAGGACCTGGTGACCCTGGTGCTTCCCTACATTCATTCGGCCCGGGAAGGCGTGCTTCGCACCGGTGCGCTGCTGGAGCAATATGGTACCTATGAACCCAATGGCATGGCATTTGCGGATGCCGATGAAGTCTGGTGGCTGGAAACCATCGGCGGCCATCACTGGATCGCTCGACGGGTGCCGGATGACCGGGTGGTCATCATGCCCAACCAGTTTGGTCTGGATTATTTTGACTTTGCGGACGCTTACGGGGAGCAGAAGGAACACCTTTGCTCCAAGGATCTGCGGGAGTTCGTGGAAAAGTACCACCTGGCCCTGGATACGGGGACGGATTTCAACCCCAGATTGGCCTTTGGTTCTCATTCCGACGCTGACCATATTTACAATACGCCCCGCGCATGGTTCATGGCCCGGTATTTCCTGCCCCGCACTTACAAGTGGGAGGGGGATAACGCGGACTTCACCCCGGAGAGCAACGACATTCCTTGGTCTTTTGTGCCGGAGCGCAAGGTGACGGTGGAGGATGTGCGGTATCTGCTGGGTTCTTATTACCAGGGGACGCCCTACAATCCCTACGACAAGAACGCCCCGTGCAAGGGGAAATACCGCACCATTGGCGTGCCCAACAGCGATGTTTGCGGGATCATGCAGATTCGCGGTGATTTGCCGGAGGCAATTCAGGGTGTGGAATGGCTGTCCATGGGCGGCAGCGGCTTTACGGCCTGCTTCCCGGTATACGCCAATGTGACGGAGTTCCCCAAGTACCTCAGTGGTACTACGGAAACGGTTTCCACGGACAGTATGTACTGGCACAGCCGGCTTATTGCCGCGCTGACGGACGCCCATTTCGGAAATGCCCTGTTATTTGACGAGCGGTATGTGAATGCCGTGATGAATCGGGGACAGCAGTTCCTATACGAGTACGACGAGAAGATCCAGCAAGGCGAGCCTGTGGAAATCCTGAAGGAAGCTAACTCCAAGATTGCCGCCATGGTGAAGGAAGAGTCGGACAAAGCCCTTTCCCAGATTCTCAAAAACGCTTCTGAGCACATGAAGATCCGTTATCACAGAGGGGATAACTAAGCGAACCATCTAGAAAACAAAGCAGCACCAGCCGCCTGAGCATCAGCGGACTGGTGCTGTTTCCCTTTGTTCATCGGCAAAATCAGCCCTCAAATATATCGGATTCGAAAGGTGGTAGGTCGGTTTCAAACCGGAGCAAGAGTTCAAACCTCTTTCTCTCCGCCAGTAGCGTGACGCTGCACCCAAATCGCGCACTTCACCATTGTGGAGTGCACGATTTTATTGCCCGCGCTTGTACCAGGTATCTATTTTGCCAACGCTCCCCATGAAAAAAACGCATTCAGTTGTTCTGAGTGCGTTTTTTCCTATTTGTTGTTGTTTTCAAAACAACTATCACGCCATTGCAAGATTGCTATACAAAAGATATGATAGACATGGAACTACAGTTTTTCCTAACTAAAAAAGTTGAAGGAGGTAACAAGATGCTATTCCTATCTAAAAACCTGAAAAAATACCGGGTCTTAAAGAACTTCACACAAGAGGATATTGCCAATTATCTGAACATCACACCTCAAAGTGTTTCAAAATGGGAACGCGGAGAAAGCTATCCAGATATTACCTTTCTTCCCGCATTATCTAACCTTCTGGATACCAGCATTGATCTGCTTATCGGTATGGATACTATGCGAGCAGAACAGACATACCAAGACATTCACCGTTCTGCAACTGATTTCGAAAGAGAGGGAGCATACTCGTCCGCAGAAGCAGTGTACCGAAATGCTCTGCGCGTATACCCTAACAAACCTGATATGCTCCTTGGGTTAGCAGGTGTTTTAGCATTGCAGGGAAAATCCCCGGAAGCGATTGAGTATATGGAAAAAGGATTGCCACTCTCCAGTAACGAAAAACAAAAAGCTACCTCTCGGGCAATTCTGTGTTTTTTATACTTGAAGTGTGGGAAAAGCGAAAAGGCCAATACTTTAGCTTCCACATTGCCACATATGAGAGAATGCCGTGAAGTTATTCAACCGTTGATCCAGAAAGGTCTCAGCGAAATGGAAATAGACGAAAATATTAAAACATTGATGTTTGGGAAAATATCCTCAAATATCTAACTGGATATATTTTCCGCCGCCAAACACTTTCCGCCATGCCAAGATCGCCTTTTTCATGGGTTCATCACTGGTCTACTCCACGATGATAGGTATGACTGGTTCTCTTCTCCTAACCCCACCTGTTGCACGTCCCGCCCACCTGTGGTATCATCCTCTCAGGAAAGAAACCGGGAAAGTGGTGGGCTACCATGGAAATGAATCAAAGCCAAAGGGAACAATTCTACCTCACGCAGGCCCGGGAACTAGGCTTGCAGTTTGGGGACTCTCCAGAGCTCTCCCAGCTGTGCCGGGCGGCGTATGAGGACTACCGCCAGGGACTGCTCTCCGGGGCCGCCTACGACAAAATTCAAGCCCTGTGCTCCGACCTGGCTCACCCTCACTGACCATAAAAAGAAAGCCTACGACGCCTCGGCTTATCCATAGGGACACCGGACCAGGGATTCCTGCACTTTTCCCTTTTTCGCCTTCCGTGGTACAATAGCCGCAGGAAGCAGGGACGCAGGCGGCGAGGGAAGATTCCCCGCCCTGCCCGGCGGCTGGAAAGCCGCCTGCGCAACCGGCCCACCGCAGGTGTGGTACAATATGGAGGATTAAGGAGAGAAGGAATCGCCAATGAAACAGAACTGCTCTGCCCTCTTCCCGCTTAAGATTTTCCACACCCTCCTGGCAGCCTACGGTCAGCCACGGTGGTGGTCAAAAGACCCTTACCGGGTCATGTTCCAAGCTGTACTGGTGCAAAACACCACCTGGGCCAATGTGGAAAAGACCTGTGTTTTGCTGGAGGATCAGATCGACCCGGAAAAAATTGCACCTCTCTCCTCTGCTGAACTGGAGGAAATGATCCGCCCCTGCGGCTTCCACAAAGCTAAAGCCCGCACCATCCAAGCCCTTACTACATGGTACCAAGGCTACGGTTTTGACCAGGCGGTTGTGCAGGGCGTTCCACAGGAAAAACTGCGGGAAGAACTTCTTTCCCTCCGCGGTGTGGGGCCGGAAACCGCCGACGTGATCCTGGTTTATTCGTTTTACAAGCCCTTTTTCATTGTGGACGCCTACACCCGGCGGCTGCTGGCTCGGCTCGGGTATGATTTTCCCGACGACCACGCCATCCGTTGCTTCTTTGAACAAGGCCTTCCCCGGGATGCTCAAACGTACGGCCATCTTCACTGGCTGATCCTGGACCACTGTATCCAGCATTGCAAAAAATCCCCCCAATGTCAGGGATGCTGCTTTGCCACCGAGTGCCCAACCGCCCAGAAGAACTAGGAGGAAAACCATGGAAAAAATCTTTCAAATGGAACTTAAAAAAGTATACTCCCTGTTGGTAGCCAAGGCAGAACGGAAAGGCCGAACCCGGGCGGAGGTGGACGAGCTGGCCAAGGGCAAGAAACTGGGAAAGGTTCTGCGCAAATAGTTTTTCTCTGGGACAAACCGGCATCCCCCCCGTTAAGGGGACTTGCCGGTTCTTGCTTTTCTATCAAACTACAGCTGTCAAAGATAGTTTCCTATCCTGGCGGCTTCCCCCTTCGGCAGCTCAACCAGAGGCCCTTGCCCCGCTCCCCATCCTCCTGTATAATGGGACTATCGCAAAGACAGGAGGCGCCACCATGCGGATACTCATGTTGGGCAACAGTTTTACCTCATCCAACAACCTGCCCGGGCTGCTGGCCCAGCTGACCGGGGCCCAGGTGGTGGCTCACACACGAGGCGGGGCACGTCTTTCGGAACAGCTGAACCCCCACACGAAGCTGGGAGCTAAAAACCGAGCAGCCCTGGCCGGAGAACCCTGGAACTATGTGGTCCTCCAAGAAATGAGCCACGGGCCCGTCACTTCCCCTAAAAGCTTCTTCGCCAGTGTGGAAGGGCTCTGTGGGCTGATCCGGGAGGCAGGCGCTGCACCTGTGCTCTACGCCACCTGGGCCTACCAAAAAGGCGGGACAAAGCTGGCCTCCAAGGGCTGACATGGCCCACAAGCTGTCGGCAGCTTACCGCAAGGCCGCTGAGGAAAACCAGGCGCTTCTGGCCGACGTGGGTGAGGTGTTTTTCCGCCAGGCCGACACCCAGCCCCTTTACGCCGCCGACGGCGTCCACCCTACGGAGCTTGGCACCCGCATTGCGGCGGAAACCTTGGCGTCCGTCATTTTACAACACAAGGAGAACCGGTTATGATCCGAGAAATCTGCAAAGACGAAACTTTTCTATCCCAAAAAGCGGAACCGGCCACCCCGGAAGACCTGCAAACAGCGGCAGATCTTCTGGAAACCCTGGCACACCACAAGGAAGGCTGTGTGGGTATGGCGGCCAATATGATCGGTGTGAACAAGCGGATCATTGCCTTTGACAACGAGGGCAGCTATATGGTCATGTTCAACCCGGAGATCCTGAAAAAAGCCGGCCCTTTCCAGGCCCAGGAAGGCTGCCTGTCCCTGTCTGGCTTGCGGCCTGTGAAGCGTTGGAAAACCATCAAGGTCCGGTGGCAGAATGAGAAGTTCCAGGAGCGGGTTAAAACCTTCACCGGCTGGACTGCCCAGATCATCCAACATGAGATGGACCACTGCGAAGGCATCATCATTTGAGGAGGCCATTATGAAACTTGCCATTTTATCCGACACCCACGGCCTTTTACGGCCGGAAGTGGTAGAACGGCTGCAAACCGCCGATGTTATCCTCCACGCTGGGGACATCAACAAGCAGTCCATCGTGGATCAGCTTCGGGAATTTGCCCCACTTTACGTAGTGCGGGGCAACAACGACAAGGAGTGGGCAGAGGCCATCCCTCACGACTTGAAGGTCACTCTGGGCAGCATGACCTTCTATCTAGTCCACAACAAGAAAGACATCCCCACAGACCTCACCGGCGTGGACGTGGTGGTGTTCGGCCACTCCCACAACTATGTGCAGAAGGAGCAGGACGGCAGGCTTTGGCTGAACCCCGGCTCCTGCGGGCCTCGACGCTTCCACCAGGAGATCACCATGATGATGGCCCAGGTGGAAGACGGACAGATATCGGTGGAACGGATTGTCATCCCCCACCCGGAAAGGTGACACAGCCAACAGCCGCTGGGAAAGGAGAAGCTATGCCTACTGACGAATACTTACAGCAAGTTACCCTAGGGGAGCGGAAACCGCTGAACGGCGCCATTCTGCTCCGGGAGTACGACCCAACCTGGCCGGAACAGTACCAGGCGGAGGAGGAAAAGATCTCCACCGCCCTTGACGGGCAGCAAATCACCCTCCAGCACGTGGGGTCTACCTCTGTGCCGGGCCTGTGCGCCAAGCCCATCCTGGACATTTTGTTGCTGGTGGAAGATTCCACGGAGGAAGCCAGCTATGTCCCTGCCCTGGAAGAGGCCGGGTATGTGCTGCGCATCCGGGAACCGGAGTGGTACCAGCATCGGATGTTCAAGGGCATGAACCCGGAGGTGAACCTCCACGTGTTTTCACAAGGGTGCGAGGAGGCTAAACGGATGCTGGACTTCCGGGATTGGCTCCGGGCCCACCAGGAGGACCGGGATCTCTATGCCGCCGAGAAGCGCCGATTGGCCCGTCAAACCTGGACCTATGTGCAGAACTATGCTGACGCCAAAACAGAAGTGGTGGCAAAGATCTTAGAGCACATCCGGGGAAACTCCTAAAGGCAGCCTCGGGACACAGAAAAGGAAACAGGGGCAAGAGAACCCGCTTGGTTCTCTTGCCCCTGTTATTTTTCCTGCGATTCTTTCCCGTCGGGCGGAGTTCTCCCGTTACACTCCAGCCCCTTCAGCAAACGCCGAAGTCCTTTTTTGTTTGGCGGCAGTTTCAACCCCATCCCTTAGGAAAGCTTTTTGCTCATTTCAAACTGTCTTGTCACCTCTTTGAACTGAAGCGAATGCAACAGTTCCAACACCTGGGGATAGGCAGTGTCAATGTTTTTCACACTGATATTGGAATAGGTGGAAACCATACTTTGGAGGACCAGCTTGCGCTCCATAATTTGAAACATCTGGTGAAAGACTCCCTTTCCCCGATGCTGGGGAACCACCGCCGTGCCCACATCGAAAGCGGCCTTTTGCCCATTGTACAGGCTGCTGGCATTGAAAATGAACCCCACTATGGTTTCGTCTGCGAAGGCCCCATAGGACAAACCCAAATCTACGCCGCTCTGCTCCAAATGGGCCTGCAGCTGCTGGGGAGAAAGTTGCATGGGGAAGTAGTAGTCTGAAAAGGCCAGGCGGAAACACTCTGCAAGCTGTTCATAAGATGTGTTCTCCAACGACTTGTATTGAATCATAGGATCTCAACCTTTCCGAAACAAAGTAACTGGGCGCTCCGGGAAAAATCAACCACAGCGCGCCTCCTGTTTGAGCTTTTGTAAAATCTCCTCATCCGCCGGGCAAAAAGGATAGCGGTCAATCTCCTCCACGGTGATCCACCGGATGTCGTTATGCTCCAGCATTTGAGGCGTGCCCTCTTGGATGGAGGCGTGGAACAGGGTCAAATGCACTGTGAGATCCGGGTACTGGTGGGTAAGCTCCATGAACACTTCCCCCATCTGCAAAGTGACAGCCAATTCCTCACGGCACTCCCGGACAAGGGCCTGCTCTTTGGTTTCCCCTGGCTCCACTTTGCCACCCACAAACTCCCAGAGAAGCCCCCGGGCCTTATGGGC
This sequence comes from uncultured Neglectibacter sp., assembly GCA_904391645.1. GTDB lineage: Bacteria > Bacillota > Clostridia > Oscillospirales > Acutalibacteraceae > Acutalibacter. Next base: position 1,611 of record CAJFMJ010000059.1, on the reverse strand, counting down.
CGGCCGCTGGCAGATCATGAATGTATCACCCTTCCAAATGAGGGCAGCTACAACTTCGGTCATCAAAACATCCCCCCACAAACAAGACGGCAGGTTTTTATAAACCCACCAAGCCCCGTGGTTTTTGTCGGTTGCTACAATACAACTGTAGCATATTCCGTTTCAAAACTCAATGGATCATTTTTCGCAAAGCACCACAACGACCACCTGCTCTGCCTTCCTTGCGCCCCCCATTTTCAAAGCCCACCCTTTGCTGCAGCGCACCCGAAAACAAAGGGGGCCCTATCTTTCAAGATCTTTTCAAAAACACACCCACTCCACACGGATGGGCCTGTGGTCTTTTGTTTCCGTGGAGGAAAAGGTGAAAAAAGGAACGGCACAGCTTTGTCCCGCTCCCTTCTCACACTCTCGGTGAGCCTCCCCCCTCTTGTCCTCCAGGGTCAACAGCTCGCCAATTTCTTTGCCAGATCCTCCAAGTATCCCTGCTGCTGCCGCTTTAAATAACCTGGTACCAGCGGGCGCATCCACCAGTGCTTGACGGTGACCTTTTCCGTAAACGTCACCCGCGCACCCTCCTTGGTAGATGTAAACCGCCCCTCCCAACGCCCGGACAGATTGCTGTTCTCCATGGCAAAAGCCCAAAAGCAAGGTTTTTCACAGGCAGTCACAGTAAAAGTAGTGGCAAAACCGCTTTTTGTGTACTCCACAAAGGTGGTTTCAGAGAGCACCTCCACCCGCGCCAAGTCACTGCGCCAGGAGGTGTCCTCCAAGTTGGTCACCACATTCCACACCTGCTCAACCCCACAGGGAAACTCCCGGGTCATTTGGGAAATTGCCATAAGCTCACTCCTTTTTCGATTTCTTATTCAGCTTCAAACTGACACCCTGTCGCCTCGCCACCTCTTGGAACAACGCCACAGCCGCCAAGGCCCGTTCCTTCACTGGTTGTTCCACCAGCTGGGGCTGACCTTCCAGTGCATCCAAGGCGGAACGCAGCTCTTCCAAGGGCAGCAAGTACACCGCTGTGTCGAAGAACGTCTTCCGCCGTCCATCGTTCCAGTGAACAAGGAGCTTGTCCAGGATAGAGCACTTCTCCTCCAGCTCCTGGAGATAGGATTCCAGCCCCAGCTCTTGGGCACGGGCAACATCCTGTTCCCGGTTCCTATGGGGGACAAACGAATCGTACACATCAAAGCCATTGTAGCGGGAGCAGGGGTACTCTGGGCACTCCCAGCAGAAGGGGACATCCCCGTGCTCCAGGGAGCACCGGGCAATGGCGCAACTTTGGTTGCCCGGCCCACCACCGCAGCCTGGGCAGTGGCCCCCCAGACGCATCACACACAGAGCGCAGTTTAATCCACACAGGGCAAACCGTGTTTCTTCCCGATAAAAGCCTTTCATGGCAGCCTCCTCACCGGCTGGCGGATCACCGTTTTCAGCCGCTCCGGCTTGCATCGCCGCACGTCGCTGAGGTAGATCTCGTGGTGGAAGCGGTTCTCTCCAAAATCCAGCTCCAAGCCCTGGGCTTTGGCATACTCCTCCATGGCAGCCACGGTGGCAGGCTCGTTGTCATAGGGGCCGATATGCATACACTGGACACACAGGCCTTCC
>CAJFMJ010000058.1 GCA_904391645.1 uncultured Neglectibacter sp. | reverse complement strand
AGGGCGAACATCTCTCCTCGGTGGAGGTAGCGCTCCACCATGTCCATCTGCTCGTCTGCCAGGAGAAGCAGGTCTTGATAGACCAGTTTATCCGGTTCTGCCACCGCACGAATATCCATGTTTTCCCTCCTTTTACAGCAGTCCGGCAAAAGCGGTGGGCTGCCTGCCGGGGTTATCGGAGCAGCTGCTCCATCTGGGGGCGTTTTTGCTCCATCTCCCGCACCAGCTGGAACTGGTTCCTGGCCCGGACCAGGTTGTGTTCCGGGTAGGCGGTGCGAAAGTACACATCCCCGTTTAAGTAGTCCGCCAAAAACCGGATGCCCACCTCGAAGGTCATCAGCCGGGCGCCGTCGGGAAGGGTTTGCAGCTCCAGGGGGGCGAGGGACGTCCCTGCTGCCGAGAGGAACCCCTCTGTGTAGGCGGCAAAGCGGTCCACGTCAAAGTGGACTTTGCTCAGGTCAGCCTCGTCCTCCGCCGCGGTGACTGCTCCCGCCCGGATGGAATCCCCAAAGTCAAAGGCGGCAAGGCCCGGCATCACCGTGTCCAGGTCAATGACGCACAGGGCTTTTCCCGTGGCCTTTTCAAAAAGCACGTTGCTCAACTTGGTGTCGTTGTGGGTCACCCGCAAGGGAAGCTTCCCTTCCCTCAGCAGGTCCATCAGCAGGGCGCAGTCCTGTTCCCGTTGGGCGGCAAAGTCCAACTCTGCCCCCACCTGGGAGAGCCTTCCTGCCTTGTTTTGTGCCACTGCCTCCCGCAGTTGGCGGAACCGCTCCGGGGTGTTGTGGAAGTCCCGGATGGTTTCAAACAGGGTGTGGGCTGGGTAGTCTGCCAGCAAGTTTTGGAATTCCCCAAAGGCCCGTCCGGCTTCCCGAAGCATTTCGTTATTTTGGGCGACTTCATAAGAAACCGTGTCCTCCACATAGCTCATGCAGCGCCAGGGGCCGCCCTCCCGGTCCCAGTAAAGGGCTTCCCCGGAAAGGGTGGGGCGGATGCTCAGGGTTTCCCGGTCCGGGTCGCCTCCCCGGGCCAGGATCTTTTCCCGCAGGAAAGCGGTTACCCCGGCGATGTTTTCCATGATCTCCTCCGGGTGGGGGAATACAAAGGGGTTGATCCGCTGGAGGACAAACTTGCCCTGGTCTTCCACCAGGAATGTGTCGTTGATGTGGCCCCCGGACAGGGGGGAGAGGGCGCTGGTTTCGGAAAATCCGAACGCGGCCAAAGTGGCAGGGGTGACGCGAATGGTATGCTCCATGACAAAGTTCCTTTCCTGTGGTTTGAAAAAGGGGCCGGGCTTTCAAAGCCCGTGCCCCGGAGTATCAAAGGGTTCAAAAGCGGAGGGACAGGTGGATGATCACTTCCCCGGCTGTACCGGAAAGGGAGAGCTTCCCGCTGTAGCGTTCCACGATCTCCCGGGCGTTTTCCAGCCCACGGAAACTGTCGTCCTCCTGGTCTTCCTCAAACAGCCAGGCCAGCATTTGGGAGAAGGTCTTCCCCTTCCAGTCGAAGGGAGCTTTTTGGGGCGTTTCCCCCGAGTAGACCACTTCCATGGTCAGAGTGCCATCCCCTGGGAACGCGGAGAAGTGGACGTTCCGTTCCCCATCGTAGAGGGCGGCGTCCCCACAGGCCCGGGTGAGGAGCTCGCTGGTGAGCACACAGAGTTCTGCTGTAGAGAGGGGCATTTCCCCGGTGACGGCGTTGCTCTCAAAGTGGATGTGATTGTGGGAGGCAAACACTGCTTTTGAAGCGATGACTGCATTGAGATAGGGGTTTTCACTGAAGGTGTGGAACAGGGGGGAGGAGGACACGTTTTCTTTAAACACAGAGGCGTAGCGGGGGACCATCTCCCCGTTGCCGTCCTGAAGCATCACGTTCACCGTGTCCAGAGCGTATTCCCCTTCTTTCCAGCCAGCCTTGGCCTCTTTGACGGCTGCCAAAGTGTCGGCATAGTCGCCGGCTTTCATGTCCAGCAGCCGGGAGCGGGAAGCGTCCTGGGTGGCCCGCTGGATGTACCGGCCGCCCTGATACAGGGAGCGGAACACGAAGATCACCGCCAGGAACAGCAGGGTTGCAGCCAGCAGCCGCTCCCCGGGAATGTGCACCCGGAAGAGGAAGTCCACCCGTCCGTTGGCAACGCCGCAAATGCCCAGCTGCACCAGGGACATCCCGATGAAAAAGGCAGAAGGCCCTTGGCCGCTGAACAGCTGGTAGGGGTGGTAGAGGCACAGCCCCAACAGGGCAGCCAACAGCACCTGGCCCAGAACAGCGGCGATCCCCGCAAAGGCACCTGCGGTGGGGAAGGGCAGCGCACCCAAGACAGGGGGCAAGAAAGCCTCCAAATAAAAATGGCAGGAAAGCGCCAACAGCGCCACATAGAATTTTTGCAAAAAGTTATTCCGCGAGAGGAACACCGAAGCGGCGAACAGCACCAAAAGCCCTCCCGCTACACCGTAGGAAGGGCCCAGCGATTTGGAGGCGATCCCTCCCACCCCCAGGGCGACCAGGAATCCAACGCCATAGCAGGCCACAGTGACCCACAGGCGGAAGCGGTCTTCCAACAGGACAAGGTACAGCCCTGCCGCGCAGAGCAGTAAAATGGCAAGATCGGTCACGATGAGCATCCCCTTTTTCATGCTTGGTCCCAAGAGAAGCGCCCGCCAAACAGGAGGGAACCTCCCCCGCGGGGCTAACTGCGAATAGTATAACATATTCTGCCATGGGAAACAATTTCTTTTTTCCCGATTCGCCTTTTGAAGGGGGTGGGAAATCCATTGACAGCCGGGGTGCGGGTATTGTAAGATACTTATTGTAAGATACTAGTGGTGAAAAAAACCGGAGGATAGGGGGAAGCAGCTGTATGAAAAAGCGTTGGGCCTTTATGGGGGTTGCCTGTTTGCTGGCTGCCCTGTTTTTGGGAGGCGTGTTGGCTGTGGGCCGCACCACCCAATGGTTTGGGTTGGAAGTCTTGGCAAAGGGCACATCCCCCACTTGGGCGTACAGCTATTCCACCACCTGGGACCCGGCGTTGAGCTCGGTGGAGGGCTTGGACATCGGCTGGGGCAACGGCCCGGTGGAAATCCGGGCAGGCCAGGTCACGGTGATCACCGTGACAGAATATGCCTCCCGCCCCTTGGAAGAGGCGGAACAACTGGCGGTTTCCTCTTCCGGCGGGGTGCTGAAAATCCGGTGGGACGGCAGTATCGTGCCCCTGGGCCTGTTGCAAGATTGGGAAAAGCGCCTGGTGGTGGAAGTGCCCCAGGCGGTGGCTTCCCAGCTGGAGGAGTTCCAGTGCCGGAATTTTTCCGGTGATGTGGCGGTTTCCGGGTTCTGGGCCCAAGACATCCAGGTGGCTTCCGCTTCTGGGAATGTATCCTTTTTTTATCTGAACGGGGAAACGGCCAAGGTGTCCACTGTTTCTGGAAACGTGTGCTGGCAAGGCGGCAACGTGTCCCAGCTGCGGGTGGAGAGCACTTCCGGGGCGGTGGATCTCACCGGGATGACTTCCCAAGTGTGCAGCCTGGAAACCGCTTCCGGCCCGGTGCACTACCAAGGGGAAGGAAAGGAATTTTCTGTGGAAACCGTGTCTGCCCCCATGTGGGCGGGCCTGTCTTCCTGCCCGGAAGAGGCCGACTTGCGCTCCGCCACGGGGGCCATCTCCCTTTCCCTGCCGGAAAACAATGGCTTTGAGGCGGTCCACTCCAGCATTTCCGGCAAGTTCTCCTCCCAGTTCCCCGGCGAGGAGGAGGATCAAACGCTCCGCTATAAAACGGGGGGCGCCAAGCTCTCTTTTACCACCACTTCGGGGGACGTACAGATCAAAAAGCAGTGAAACAGCCAGGGTATCTAATAAAGGGGGCGTTGTATGTACGGCGCAATTTTAGGGGATATTGCAGGTTCCCGGTTTGAGTTCAGCCGCCCGCAGAATTTCGACTGGAAAACAACCGACTTTTTTGGCGGCATGAGCGCTTATACCGATGACACCGTGTTGACAGTGGCCACCAAGTATGCTGTGCTCACCGGCACGCCTTACGCCAAGGCCTATTCCATTTTTGGGAAGCGGTATAACCGGGTGGGGTATGGGACCATGTTTAAAAAGTGGCTCAATTCCTCTTCCCAAAAGGGGTACAACAGCTACGGAAACGGCGCCGCCATGCGGGTGAGCTACATCGGCTGGCATTTCCCCACCCTGGAAGAGGTGGAGGAGCAGGCTTGCCTCAGCGCCCTGGTGACCCACAACCACCCGGAAGGGGTGAAGGCTGCCCAAGCCACGGCGGGCGCGGTGTTCCTGGCCCGCACAGGCTCTACCAAAAAAGAGATCCTTCGGTATTTCCACAAAAAGTTTGGGTATGTCACCTCCACGCCCTTGATGTTGTACCGGCCTTTTGGCCGCTTTGACGACTCAGCCATGGGGACCATGCCCTTGGTGATCCGATGCTTTTTGGAATCGGAAGACTGGGAAAGCTGCATTCGCAATGTGTTCAGCGTGAAGTGCGATACGGATACGGTGGCGTGTATCGCCGGCGCCATCGCCGATGCCTATTACCGGGGCACTGGCTTAGAAGAAGAGGCCCTGCTCAAGCGCTTTTTGATCAAGCCCGATGAGCATGGTGTATTTGACACGTTTTTGTATGACTGGGCCGTGAAGACGCCGGAACAGGCCCGAATGGAACAGGAAGAACGATTGAAAAGGGAGAAAGAAGAGAAAGAGAAAGGCGGCGTTTTATGATTGTAATAACCTATCAGTCCAAACTGGTGCTGCGTGTTCTGAAAGCGGGGGAAACCTACCGGGCAAAGCCCAACCTCACCCTGCGGGGGGAATACGATGCCTTGATCGATATGCTGGGGCTTAAATGCGAGTGCCCTATTTTCGGGGTGCTGAAAGGCAAGCGGCAGAATACAGGGGGGAAGGTGTCCGGCTCGGTGAAGCTGACGCTGGATGTGCCGGATAAATATGTCCACTTGACAGAGTATAGCGTGTGGGCGGATTTCCTGTATGCTTTTAAGTTTACAAACCCTGCCAATTACAAGTCCCTCCGGCCCTACTGTGAGGAGATCACCGTGCGGCAGTACAACGAGATGATGGAAAATTTAAAGAAACAGCGGAAGCCCTCCCAGTATGAGTGCCCCCAGGTGGTGCTGGAAAAGATCAACCCTGCCTGGCTGGTGCACGCCCATGTGGTGGGCAAAGGGGAAGGCTTTTTGCGCCGGCTTTTTGGGAAAAAGGGCTGAATGCCCAAACAGAGGGGAGCGATCGAGTCATGATGGTGGGAAAGTATATTTTATCCATTGACCAAGGGACTACCAGTTCCCGGGCAGTGTTGTTCGATGCTTTTGGAGGGGTGGCAGGCATGGGCCAGCGGGAGTTCCCGCAGATCTACCCCCAGCCGGGTTATGTGGAGCACGACGCGGTGCAGATCCTGCAGACCACCTTGTACGCCATGCGCCAGGCTGTGGAGAAGGCCGGCGTGCACGCCAGGGACATTGCGGCCATCAGTATCACCAACCAGCGGGAAACCACGGTGGCTTGGGACGCGGTCACCGGGATCCCGGTGTGCAACGCCATTGTGTGGCAGTGCCGCCGTACCGCCCCGGAATGTGAACGGCTGCGTGCCAGCGGCATGGAGGGGTACATCAAGGACACCACTGGGCTGATCATCGACCCCTATTTCTCCGGCACCAAAATGAAGTGGATTTTGGAGAACGTCCCCGCAGCCCGGGAGTTGGCGGAGAAAAGCCGGCTGCGCTTGGGCACCATCGACACCTGGCTGGTGTACTCCCTCACAGATGGGGCTTCCTTTGTCACCGATGTGACCAATGCCTCCCGCACCATGCTGTTTGACATCCGTAAGCTGCGCTGGGATGAAACCATGCTCAAAGAACTGGGTATCCCCCAAAGCGCCCTGCCCCGGGTGGTGGAAAGCAGCGAGATCGTGGGGATGTGCAGCGCCGACGTGTTGGGGGAAGAAATCCCCATTGCCGGTATGGCAGGGGACCAGCACGCAGCCCTGTTCGGCCAGTGCTGTTTCTCCGAGGGGATGGCAAAGAATACATACGGCACCGGCTGCTTTGTGCTGATGAATACGGGAAGCAAGCCGGTGGCTTCCCAGGAAGGGCTGCTCACCACCATTGCCTGGAAACTGGGCGGCCGCACGACCTATGCCTTGGAGGGCAGCGCCTTTAACGCTGGTTCGGCCATCCAGTGGCTGCGGGACGAACTGGGGCTGATCAAGACCCCCCAGGAAGCCGACCAGCTGGCCGAAACGGTGGAAGACGCCGGTGGGGTCAGCTTTGTGCCCGCCTTTACAGGCCTGGGCGCCCCCTATTGGGATATGTACGCCCGGGGCGCTTTGCTGGGCATTACCCGGGGCACCACCCGGGCCCACCTGTGCCGGGCTGTGCTGGAGAGCATCGCGCTGGAGAGCGCCGACCTGGTGCGGGCCATGGAGCGGGAGAGCGGTGTAGCCATCCCGGAGCTGCGTGTGGATGGAGGCGCTTCCCGCAGCCGGTTCCTGATGCAGTATCAGGCGGACATTTTAAACGCCAAGGTGTGCCGGCCCCAGTGCCTGGAAACCACCGCTTTGGGTTCCGCAATGCTGGCAGGGCTCACTGTGGGGGTGTGGGACGATTTGGAGGAGCTCTCTTCCCTGTGGCGGGAAAACGCCTCTTTTACGGCCCATTATCCGGAGGAGCGCCGCCAAGGGGATCTCAACCGTTGGCACGAAGGCGTGAGCCGCAGTATGCGGTGGGCTGTTAACTGATGGAAATATGGCGGCCCAATTCCAATGGGACTCTTTATCTGCCCTTGACTTGGGCCGCTTCTTCTGGTATGATTGCTTTATCTTGTTAACGAGGTGAAGTGCAGTGATCTCCATTATTGACTATGGCGCAGGCAACCTGCAAAGCGTAGAGAAAGCCTTGCGCTACATTGGCTGCCAGTGCCAGGTGACCGCTGACCCGGAAACTCTGTTAGGCTCCGAAGGGGCAGTGCTCCCTGGGGTGGGCTCTTTTGGCGATGCCATGGAGCAGCTTCGCACCCGCGGCCTGGAGGGGCCTATCCGGGAGTTTGCGGCTTCCGGCAAGCCTTTTTTGGGCATCTGCCTGGGGCTGCAGATCCTCTTTGAAGAGAGCGAGGAAAGCCCGGGAGTGGCGGGCTTGGGGCTTCTGAAGGGGAAAATTATCCGGCTGCCCAAGGAAAGCGGCTTGAAGATCCCCCATATCGGCTGGAACTCTTTACGGCTTCCCCGGCAGGAGGGGCTGTTTGCCGGGCTGGAAGAGAAGCCCTATGTGTATTTTGTCCACTCCTACTATTTGCAGGCGGAGGAGGATATTGTCACGGCCACAGCAGAGTATGGAGCCACCATTCACGCCGCGGTGCAAAAGGGCAACTTGATGGCCTGCCAATTCCACCCGGAAAAAAGCGGGAAAGTGGGCTTGCAGATTTTGAAAAACTTTGCTGCCATGGCGGAAAAGGGGGAGTGACCATGTATGCCAAGCGGATCATCCCCTGCCTGGATTTGAAAAACGGCAGGGTGGTCAAAGGGACCAATTTTGTAGGTTTGCGGGATGCAGGCGACCCTGTGGAGGCCGCCATCGAATACGACCGCCAAGGGGCGGACGAGCTGGTGCTGCTGGATATCACGGCCTCTTCCGACGACCGGGAGATCATGACGGAGATTGTCACCAGGGTGGCGGAGAGCATCTTCATCCCCTTTACCGTGGGAGGCGGCATCCGCACCGTGGAGGACTTCACCGGGATTTTGCGTGCGGGGGCGGACAAGGTTTCCGTCAACTCGGCGGCGTTGAAGAACCCCGGCATCATCCAGGAAGCGGCGTATAAATTTGGCAGCCAGTGTGTGGTGGTGGCCATGGACGCCAAGCGGCGCCCGGAGGGGGGCTGGACCCTGTACTTGAACGGCGGCCGTGTGGACACGGGCAAGGACGCCGTGGAGTGGGCCAAAGAGGTGGAGCGTTTGGGAGCGGGGGAGATCTTGCTGACCAGCATGGACTGTGACGGCACAAAAGCCGGCTACGACTTGGAGCTGACCCGGGCCATTTCGGAGGCGGTGTCCATCCCGGTGATCGCCTCGGGCGGGGCGGGGACCATGGAGCACTTCTACGACGCCTTTACCCAAGGCAAAGCCGACGCTGTGTTGGCGGCCAGCCTGTTCCACTTCCGGGAGATCACCATCCCCCAGTTGAAGGAGTATCTGGCAGGACGTGGCGTCCCTGTGCGCAAGTGATCTCTTTTTCGGTACGGGAGAGGTGCCGGGGGAGGTTTAGAAAAAACGAAAAAAATGAAAAAAAGGGATTGACTTTCCAAGAAAACCTGTTATAATAAATACTGCCGTTCGGACAGGGCGGCACTTATATAGCGGTATTGTGTAAGGGTAGCACAGCAGACTCTGACTCTGTTTGTCTGGGTTCAAATCCTGGTACCGCTGCCAAAAGCCTTGGTTTGAAAGAGCCGAGGCTTTTTTACGAGGTGTGGCTCAGTTTGGTAGAGCGCTACGTTCGGGACGTAGAAGTCGCAGGTTCAAATCCTGTCACCTCGACCAGGCAGCATGACGCTGCATCCAATTCGCGGACTTCACCTTTGTGGGGTCCGCGAATTTTTTTTGCCCCGCAGGGGGCTCCAGCCTGCTGATTCCCTTTATGGCAGAGGCCCCTAGGAGGTTCGCAGTGGTGGTCACCTGTAGGGGCGTTTCCGCCCCCACGGGCCGGTGGGAGAGTCCTTCTTGACGCTCCCTTTCCACCGTGCTACAATCACTCTGAAAGCGTGTCCCACCGCAGGTGGGCTTTTGAAAAATGCCATTCTTTAAAGGGGAGAAATCACATTGAAGATCTATGTTTCAGCCAGCGTGAAACGCAGTGGGGACGGCTCCCAAGCTGCACCCTATCAGACCATCCAAGAGGCGGCCCAGGTGGCCGTGGCCGGGGATGAAGTCATTGTGTTGCCCGGTGTGTACCGGGAATGGGTCAACCCCCAAAACGGCGGTGAGAGCGATGCCTGCCGGATCACTTACCGCTCCCAGGTGCCCGGGGCCGCTGTGATCACCGGCGCAGAGCCAGTGAAAACCTGGCAGCCCTACCAGGGTGACGTGTGGGTGGCCCGCATCGGGAACGGCCTGTTTGGAGAGTACAACCCCTACACCACCTTGATCGAAGGGGACTGGTATGAGCCCAAGCGCCCCTTTCACACAGGGGAAGTGTACTTAAACGGGAAATCTATGTACGAGGCGGAAACCCTGGAGGGCGTGCTCCATCCCCAGGTGTTCCAGGCCTCCTGGGACCGGGAGTTCACCCTGTACCGCTGGTACACCTGCCAGGAGGGGGAGGAAACCCTGCTGTATGCCAATTTCCACGGGGTTGACCCCAATGAGGAGGACGTGGAGATCAACGTCCGGCGCAACTGTTTTTACCCGGATAAGACCGGCGTGAATTACATCACCCTGTCGGGCTTTACCGTGCGCCAGGCCGCCACCCAGTGGGCACCCCCCACCGCCTACCAGGAGGGCATGATCGGCCCCCACTGGTCCAAGGGATGGATCATTGAGGACTGCGAGGTTTCCGATTCCAAGTGTTCCGGCATCTCCCTGGGCAAATACCGCCAGCCGGAAAACGACAATAAGTGGCTTCACAACAAATTTAAGGATGGCACCCAGACCGAGCGGGAATGCATCTGCCTGGCCCAGATCCAGGGGTGGACCAAGGAGAATATCGGCCACCACATCATTCGCCGGTGCAATATCCACGACTGCGGCCAGACCGGTATCGTGGGCCATTTGGGCGGCGTGTTCTCCCTGATCGAGGACAACCACATCCACCACATCAACAACAAGCAGAACCTGTCCGGCGCGGAGATCGGCGGCATTAAAATGCACGCTGCCATTGACGTGGTCTACCGCCGCAACCACATCCACCACTGCACCCGCGGCCTGTGGCTGGACTGGCAGGCCCAGGGCACCCGGGTCACCCAGAACCTGTTCCACCACAACACCCTGCCCAACTTGAGTGAGTCCCCCGATGGGGAAGAGTTCACCGGTATCGGGGAGGACATCTTTGTGGAGGTTTCCCACGGCCCCACCTTGATTGACAACAACCTTCTGCTTTCCACCCGGTCCATGAAGCTGGCCACCCAAGGCGTGGCCCTGGTGCACAACCTGATCGGCGGCAGCTTCACCACTGTGGGCATCGGCACGGACAACGGCGCCCCCAACCTGCCCTCCCCCCGCTACACCCCTTACCATGTGGCACACCGCACAGAGGTTATGGGCTTTATGACCATCCTCCACGGGGATATGCGGTTCTACACCAAT
>CAJFMJ010000057.1 GCA_904391645.1 uncultured Neglectibacter sp. | reverse complement strand
GACGGCTCTCATGAGAGCATCCATTTTTACACCAACTACCTTCGGTCAACGGAGGATGGCATGGTCTACTGGGCAAAGGACGATTACTTCCTCCCTCTCTTCCAGTTGATGGACATTGACCCGGAGGAATAAAACCAGCAGGAATAACGCAAAAACTCCCCCCGGGAAACTTTTCCCAGGGGGAGCTTCTTATTTTATCAGCCTCGTTCCAGGGCGATGACGCCGGTACGGGCGATCTCCCGGATACCGCAGGGGCGCAGCAAGTCCAACAGGGTTTCGCACTTCTCGTGCTCCCCGGCATACTTCAGGGTCACTGTGGCCTTGGACACGTCCGCCACCTGGGCCTGCATCAGGGCGGCGATCTCGTTGACCTTCCCCAAGGTGGCAGGGTCGCAGGCCACCTTCACCAGCAGCAGCTCCGAAGTCACTGCGTCCGGCCCCAAAGAGCGCACTTTGATCACCGGGATCACTTTGTTCAGCTGCTTTTCCACCTGCTCTAAAATGTGGTCGTCCCCCTGGCCCACAATGGTCATCCGGGACATGGTAGGATCTTCTGTGGTGCCCACCGCCAAGCTGTCGATGTTATAGCCCCGCCGGGCAAACAGGCTCACCACTTTGGACAGCACACCGGGCTGGTTCTCCACCAGCACAGACAACGTGTATTTCACAGGCTGCCTCCTTTCAAAGGGAAGGGGTTTCCGGGTCCACACGACACACCAGCACAGTGGGTCGAGGGGACTGGAGCATCTCTTTTGCCAAGGCTTCCGCCTCCCGGTTGTTCTTTGCCAGGGCCGCCGGGATGCCATAAGCTTTGCACAGGGCCACAAAGTCCGGGTTGCCGTCCATATGGGTGGCAATGTGGCGCCGGGAATACCGGGCGTTCTGATACTCCCGCACCATACCCAGGCGGCGGTTGTCAAACACCACCACTTTCAGCGGCGCATGGGAGGCCACCACCGTAGCCAGCTCGCACAAACTCATTTGGAAGGCTCCGTCCCCGCACACGGCCAGCACCTGCCGCCGGGGCTTGGCCAGCTTGGCCCCCAGTGCCGCCGGCAGGGCGTACCCCATGGTGCCCAGTCCGCCGCTGGTGAGGAACCGCCCCTCCTTCTGGGTGAAGTTGATGGCCGCCCAGATCTGCCCCTGGCCCGGGTCCGCGGTGAGGATGGCATCCTCCTCCATCATGGCGGACAGCGCCCGGATAAAGGAACGGGGCTCCACGTAGTCCTCCCGATCCACACCCCGGGGGGTAAACTCCCGTTTATAGCGGAGCACCTGTTCCACCCAGTCCTCACAGCCCACGGGCTCCACCCGCTGAGCCAGGGTGGCAAGCACCCCTTTGATGTCCCCCACAATGGGGATGTCCACCCGCATATTTTTGCCAATCTCCGCCGGGTCAATGTCAATGTGGATGATCTTCGCCTGCTGGGCCACCTGGTTGGGCAGGGCGATGGCACGGTCCCCCACCCGGGCGCCGCAGAGGAGGATCAGGTCCGCCTCACCGATGGCCCGGTTGGCATAGCTCCTTCCGTAGCGGCCGATCATCCCCAGGTACACAGGGCTGTCCATGGGCATCACCCCAATGCCCATCATGGTGGACACAATGGGGATACCGCTTTTTTCCGCAAAAGCGGTCATCTCCTCCCGGGCACCCGCCAGCACCACGCCGCCCCCACAGCAGATCACCGGCCGTTGGGCCTGCTGGATGGCCTCCAGCGCCCGCTTGATCTGCACGGGATGTCCGGTGGTCTTGGGGTTGTACCCGGGGATGTCCGCCCGCTCCGGGTAGTGGAAGGAGTCCAACAGGGCCTCCTGCACGTCCTCGGGCACATCGATGAGCACCGGTCCAGGACGGCCGGTGGAGGCGATGTGAAAAGCCTCTTTGAACACCCGGGGCAGGTCTTCCACGGATTTCACCAGGTAGCTGTGTTTGGTGAAGGACTCGCAGGCGCCGGTGATGTCCGCCTCCTGGAACACGTCCCGGCCCAGCTGTTCCAGGTTCACCTGGCCGGTGATGGCGATGATAGGGATGGAATCCATATACGCCGTGGCGATCCCGGTGATCAAATTGGTGGCGCCGGGGCCGGAGGTGGCCACACACACCCCGGGGCGCCCCGAGGCCCGGGCGTATCCGCTGGCCATATGGGCGGCGTTCTGCTCGCTGCGCACCAACACATGGCGGATGGGCGACTCGTACAAGGCGTCGTAAAAGGGACAGATGGCCGCCCCTGGGTAGCCGAACAGGATGTCCACCCCTTCGGCCTCCAGGCACTTCACCATGATCTCTCCACCGGTCATCATGTTACCACTTCCTTATCCCTGGGACGGCGAAAACACCGCCCCGTCGTATGTCAGCCCCAGCTGCCCGCCGGAATAGGCGTATCCTTCTTCCCCGGCAGTCAGGGTCATCTGCCCCACATCGCTGCCCACCACGCCCTGGGCCGTGCTTTCACCGGGAGTCAGGACATAGCTGTCCCCTTCCTCCACGTAGGTGCCCGTGATGGTGGCAGTGCCGTCGTAAAAGGTGGCAGACAGCTCAAAGGTACCCTCCGGGTACAGGGTAAAGGTGGGCTCGTAGCCCGCTTCCGCCCCGGAATCCTTCTGGATCAGCACCAAAGCCCCCGGAGCCTCCTCTTGGGGGCCCTCCTCCACTGCCTCTTCCCCGGCGGAGGACTCCTCCGCCGCCCGGGGCTCCGGCTGCAAGTCGGGCTGGGCACTCTCCTCCTGGGCGCTGGCCACAGAGATCGGACTCTCCGCCCCGGAGGGCTCCTCCTGGCCGCCGCAGGCAGTCAAAGCCCCGCACAGCAGCAGTGCCGCGGCAACGGCAAACAGTCGTTTCATGGGGAAGCCTCCTCTCATTCAATGGACCTCTGGGCGCAGGCGTTCAGGTCCATACCGGCGGTATTCCCCGCCAAAAATTCGTAATACCCCTGGGAGGCAATCATGGCGGCGTTGTCCCCGCACAGGGAACGGTCCGGCAGGTACAGGGAAAGGCCCCGCTCTTTGGCAAGGCGCTCCAGCTCCCGGCGCAGCAGCCGGTTGGCGGAAACGCCTCCTGCGGCAGCCAAGGTCTTAGCGCCGGTCATCTCCACAGCCTTGAAGAAATTCTCCGTCAAACAGGTGACCACCGCTTTCCGGTAAGAGGCGCATAGGTCCGGGACACTGACCTCCTCGCCCTTTTGCTTGGCGTTGTTCAACAGGTTCAGCACCGCCGTCTTCAACCCGGAAAAGCTGAAGTCCAAGGGCGCCCCCTCCACCCGGGGATGGGGCAGCTTGTAGGCGTCCGGGTTGCCTTCCTCCGCGATCTTGTCCATCTCCACCCCGCCGGGATAGGGGATGCCCATGGCACGGGCGGCCTTGTCGAAGGCCTCTCCCGCGGCGTCGTCCCGGGTGCGGCCCAGGATCGTAAGCTTGGTGTAGTCCTCCACCTGGACAATATGGGAGTGGCCCCCCGACACCACCAGGCACAAAAACGGCGGCTCCAAATCGGGGTTAGACAGGTAGTTGGAGGCGATGTGCCCCCGCAGATGGTGCACGGGGATCAGGGGCAGCCCGGTGGAAAGGGACAGCCCTTTGGCAAAGTTCACCCCCACCAAAAGGGCCCCGATCAGCCCTGGGGCGTAGGTGACGGCAATGCCGTCGATTTGGGAGAGGGTCTTGCCCCCCTGCTCCAGGGCCTCTTTCACCACGCCAACAATGGCCTCACTGTGGCGGCGGGAGGCGATCTCCGGCACAACGCCGCCGTAGACCTTGTGCTCCTCCACCTGGGAGGCCACCACGGAGGAAAGGATGGTCCTGCCGTCCTCCACCAGGGAGGCGGCGGTTTCGTCGCAAGAGCTTTCAATGCCTAACAGGATCATGGTATCACTCCTTTGGAAAGCGCCGGGTCAGGATCAAGGCGTCCTCGGTGGGGTCGGTGTAGAAGTTCCGCCGCCGGCCCTCTTCCACAAACCCCAGCTTGGTATACAGCCCCACCGCAGCCCGGTTGGAAGGCCGCACCTCCAGGGAGATGAACTCTGCCCCCTGGCGCTTGGCCTCCTGGATCAGGGTCTCCACAATGGCGGTGCCCACGCCCTTTTTCCGGTGGTGGCCGAACACGGCGATGTTATCCACATAGCACTCCTTGTGGGAGCAGTGCATTCCTCCGTACCCCAGCACCTTTTCCTCATCCACCGCAGTGACAAAGTAGGCGTTGGGGTTGTGCACCTCGTCCTCGATGGCCTTCTGGCTCCAAGGGTGGGGGAAGCAGAGCTTTTCCAGTTCCGCCAGGATCTCGCTGTGTTCTTTCTTCATTCTAACGATTTCCATAGGTATTTTCTCGTTTCCTTTCTACTGGTACAGCCAAAAAACAAACATATCTATTATAAACTGGGTTGGTGGAAAACTCAAGCGAAGAGCCGAATTTTCTAAACTCCAGGGCAGGCCTGGCCCCGGAACGCCCGGCATCCCCTGGGGGAACCCGGCAAAAAAGCGCCCGCCTCCGCCGGGAACTCCCCGGTGGGGCAGACGCTTTTCCTTTCACTGGGGCTCCTCAAGGACGGGGCCGGTCCCCGCCTTGGAACTGCACCGGTTGGGCGGTGTGGTCAAACACCAGCAGCCGGGTGACAAAATCGTTGTAAAACAGCTCCAGCTGCTGGCAGAGCTTGTCCCGGCACTCCCGGTAGACCGGCAGATCCTGGCCATAGGGGTCAGCAATGTACTTGGGTATGTAGATCTTTGTCTGGGGCACCCCCGCCTGGGCCAAAATGTACCCGTGGGTCTTGGACATGGGGAAGTACAGGTCCCACACCGGCAGCTCCTCCCCGGTGATCCGCCGGGCGGTGTGCTCGGAGATATCCACGCCGATCTCCTTGCAGGCGATCACCGCGTTTTCGGAAACCGGGTCGCCCTCCACGGCGGAGAACCCCGCGCTTTGGCAGAGGACCTTTTCTTCCATTCCCCGGTCCACCATCATCTTGCGGAAGATCCCCTCCGCCATAGGGCTGCGGCAGGTGTTCCCTGTGCAGACAAACAAGATTTTCATACGTTCCTTCCTTTCTATACGTCCAGCCGGTCATTTCCCGGCACTTAACTCCTCTGGTAAACTAAAAAGTCAAAGGCGATCTCTGTGGAAAAACCCGGCGACTCCTCCAGGCGCCTAGCGCCTTCCACACCGGTCTTCCAATAATAGGGGGTCATGGCAAACAGGTCCTTGGCCACCTCCCCTCCAGGCAGCTGGATCTCCCCCCGCACCGTGGTGCGCTCTACAAACCGGAACCCCGGGTACTCCGTTTCCCGATGGGGGTTCTCGTAGGGCTGCTGGTAGAGGATCTCCTTGAGCCCATACAGATGGCGTTCCCCCGGCACGGCGTAGAGGAAATACCCTCCCGGCGCCAGCACCCGGGCAAACTCTTCCACCGCCAAGGGGGAGAACACGTCGGTAAGCAGTTGGACGCTCTCCCCCGGCAAGGGGATGGCAAAGGAGCTGGCCACCCCAAACTGGATGGCCTTGTACTTCCCCGCGGCGGCCTTCACCGCCAGCTTGGAGATATCGAACCCGCACAGGGCCGCCTGGGGCAGCGCCTGGTGCAAGCCCTGGGTGTAGTAGCCCTCCCCGCAGCCGGCGTCACACAGGGTCAGGCCCTCCCCAGTGGGGGAACCCAGCTGCTGGGCGCATTCCCCGGCCAGCCGGCACAACTCCTCCCGGAAGGGCTCATAATAGCCCGCCTCTAAAAACCGGCGGCGGCTCTCCACCATTTCCCGGCTGTCCCCAGGCAGTTTGGAATGCATTTTGTTCACCGGCAGCAGGTGCACATACCCCTGCCGGGCGATGTCGAAGCTGTGCCCCTGGGAGCACACCGCCCGGTGCTCCTCCCGGGCAAGGGCGCCGCCGCACAGGGGACAGCAAAACAGCAGTTCTTCCACCCCGTCACCCCTTTGCGTCGTACCA
Source organism: uncultured Neglectibacter sp. (assembly GCA_904391645.1). Taxonomy (GTDB): domain Bacteria; phylum Bacillota; class Clostridia; order Oscillospirales; family Acutalibacteraceae; genus Acutalibacter. The sequence continues at coordinate 4,394 of CAJFMJ010000057.1, read as the reverse complement.
GGTGCGGCCGGAAGCCGCCTCGGCCACCATGGGCACTGAGAGGCTCACCGCCCCTTCCATCTCCTCCTGGAGGATGCGGGCCACTTGGTCCCGCTCTTCCGGGGGGCACTCCACGATCAGTTCGTCGTGGACCTGGAGGATCAGCTTCCCCTTAAGGCCCTCCCGCTCCAGGCGGGAGCTGACCCGGATCATGGCGATCTTGATGATATCCGCCGCCGTGCCCTGGATGGGCATATTCCGGGCCACCCGCTCCCCAAAGGCGCGCATATTGAAGTTGCCGCTTTTCAGCTCCGGCAGGTAGCGGCGCCGGCCGAAGAGGGTTTCCACGTAGCCCTGCTCCTTGGCCTCTTCCACCACCCGCTTCATATAGGCGTCCACGCCGGAGTAGTTGCGCAGGTACTCTTTGATATAGTCATCGGCCTCCTTGCGGGTGACACCGATATCCTTGGACAGGGAGAACGCCCCGATACCGTACACAATGCCGAAGTTCACCGCCTTGGCCTTGGAGCGCATCTCGCTGGTGACCATCTCTGTGGGCATCCCGAACACGCGGGCTGCCGTGGAGGTGTGGATGTCCCTGCCCTCCAAAAAGTCCTCCCGCATGGCGGCGTCATCTGCCACGTGAGCCAGCACCCGCAGCTCGATCTGGGAGTAGTCGGCGTCCACCAGCAGGCCGTTTTCCGCGGCAAAAAACTTCCGAAGCTCCCGGCCAATGGGGGTGCGCACCGGGATGTTCTGCAGGTTGGGCTCGGCGCTGGAGATCCGCCCGGTGCGGGTTTCCGTCTGGTTGAAGGTGGAGTGCACCCGGCCGTCGGGGCCGATGACTTTCAGCAGCCCGTCGCAGTAGGTGGACTTCAGCTTGGCCACGGTCCGGTACCGCAGCACCATGTCCACCACCGGGTGGAGGGCGCGCAGCTCTTCCAACACGTCGGCGTTGGTGGACCAGCCGCTTTTGGTCTTCTTGCCGTGAGGCAGCCCTAGCTTGCCGAACAGGGCCTCCCCCAGCTGCTTGGGGGAGTTGATGTTAAACTCGTACCCCACCTCTCCGATAATGGCGTCGTGAAGCTCTTTTGCCTGGGCATCCAGCTCTTGGCCGTAGGCCTGAATGCTGTCCTTGTCCACGTAAAAGCCGATGTGCTCCATCTGGGCCAACACAAAGCTTAAGGGGATCTCAATGGTGCGCAGCAGCTCCTCCTGGCCGTTTTCCGCCACCGCTTTGGACAGCGCCTGGGAAAGACCGGGCATGGCGGCGGCCAGGTTCAGCTCCGGCTCTTCAAAGTCCGGCAGGGAAACGCCGTACTCGGCGGCCAGGCGCTCCACATCGTACCCGGAAGCGGAGGGGTTCAACAGATACCCCGCCAGGGCTGTGTCCATCTCCACTGCCTCCATCTTGCACCCCAGGGATAGGGCCAGCCGGTGGAGGGGCTTGGTGTCGTGGGTGTGTTTGTGGATGCGGTCGTTTTTAAAAAAGGCTCGCAAAAACGCCGGGTCCGGCTTGACCCGGTGCAGCTCCCCCTTGTGGGAGAAGGTCAGGCTGGAAAGCTCCCCCTCCTGCCACTGGGCGTAAAAGTACGCCTCCCCGGCGTCCTCCAGCTGGGGCAGCAGAGGGGCGCCGTCCTCGTACTCCTTCACGCCCGGTTTTTCCGCGGCGGGGGCGTCCTCCTGGGGCTGGGCGTTCAGGGACAGCCCAAACTTGTCCAGCAGGGAAAACAGCTCCAGCTTCACCATCAGAGCGGAAGCCGCCTGGGGGTCACCGGGCTGCTTCACATAGTGGGAAAGTTCTGTGTCAATGGGGGCGTCCCGGCGGATGGTGCCCAGGTCGTAGCTTAAAAAGGCGTTGTCCCGGGACTTTTCCAGCTTGGCTTTCATGGCGGGCTTGATGTCCAGCTCCTCCAAGTGGTCGTAGACATACTGGACGCTGCCAAACTTCTGGATCAGCTCCCCGGCGCCCTTGGGGCCGATACCCGCCACTCCGGGGATACAGTCGGAAGAGTCCCCCTGGATGGCCTTCAGGTCGATCATCTGGCGGGGGGTCACCCCGTAGTCCTCCTGGATCTTTGCCACGTCGTAGAGGGTCACCTGGGGTTGGCCAAACTTGGTGGTGGCCAGCCGCACCGTGGTGGTATCGCTGACCAGCTGCAGGCTGTCCCGGTCACCGGTGGCGATCAGGCACTGGCCGCCCTCTTTCTCACACTGGGCCGAGAGGGTGCCCAAAATGTCGTCGGCCTCCCAGCCCTCGCAGGAAACGATGTGGTAACCCAGGTCTGTCAAAAGCTCCTGGAGCACCGGCAGCTGCTGGGCCAGCTCCTGGGGCATCCCCTTCCGGTTGGACTTGTACCCGGCGTAGGCCTTGTGCCGGAAGGTGGGGGCTTTCCGGTCAAAGGCAATGGCCACCCCATCGGGGGTGGTTTCGTCCAGCAGCTTTTTCAGCATGGTGAGAAACCCGTAAATGCCGTTGGTGTAGTCCCCTGCCTTGGTGGTGAGCAGCTTGATGCCGTAAAACGCCCGGTTCAATATGCTGTTGCCATCTAACACTAAAAGCTTCATTGTCCGCTCCTTTCCCCGCTGGGGGATTCCTCCAAATTCGCCGCGTACACGTCCCGCAAAAGCAAGTCCAGGTCTTGCAGGGTGGAAAGCTCCCCGGCCCGGCGGCGGAACTCCGCTGCCCCTCGGATGCCGTGGAGGTACCATCCCACGTGCTTGCGGGCCTCCCGCATCCCACGGCCCTCGCCCTTTTCTTCACACAGGGCGTCCATGTGCCGCTTGATCACCAGGATCCGCTGGGCGATCCCCGGCCCCGGCAGGATGGTGCAGGAGTCGGTGAAATAGGCGTTGATCTGCTGGAAGATCCAGGGGTTGCCCAAGGCCCCCCGGCCCACCATCACCATGTCGCAGCCGGTGTGGTCCAGCAACTTGCAGGCGGACTGGGCGTCCACCACGTCCCCGTTGCCAATGACCGGCACGGAAACAGCCTGCTTCACCGCCCCGATGATGTCCCAGTCGGCGTGGCCCATGTACATCTGGTCTTTGGTGCGCCCGTGGACCGCGATGGCCGCCGCACCGGCGTCCTCACAGTACTTGGCCACCTCCACGGCGTTTTGATGGTTTTTGTCCCACCCGGCCCGGATTTTCACCGTGACAGGCAGGCTGGTGTTCCGCTTGACGGCAGCCACAATGGCGCCGCACTTGGCAGGGTCCTTCATCAGGGCGCTGCCTGCGCCGTTGCCGGCGATTTTCGGCACCGGGCAGCCCATGTTGATGTCGATGCCGTCCGGGTGGAAGGCCTCCGCTTTTTTGGCAGCCAGGCCAAAGTCGAAGGGGTCGCTGCCGAACAGCTGCAAAAACACCGGGTGCTGGTCCCGGGAGGTATCCGCCAGTTGGGCGGTTTTTTCATAGTTATACTGAATGGCCTTGGCGCTGACCATTTCCGTGACGGTATAGGCCGCGCCGAACTGGGCGCACAGGCGGCGGTAAGCGGCGTCGGTGACGCCCGCCATAGGCGCCAGCGCCGCCCGGCCGGTAATTGGAATGTTGGCGATCTTCATAGGTTTACCCCTCTATGGTATAATAACTGCAGGAAAGGAGGGCGCGGGCGGCGAGGGCGGTCTTCCCGTCCAACCAGGCGGCCTGAAGGCCGCTTGCGCGTCCTGCCCACCGCAGGTGTGGTAAAATAGGTTCGTTCTCTGAGGAAAGGCCCAGGCGGACAGGGCCGGAAAAGCCCACGTCCCCCTTGCAGCCCGCCTTTATTTTAACACTTTGGAGAACACCATTTGTGACGATTCCGAAAACTTTAGGCCCGCCTCCCGGGTGTAGTCCTGCTCCTCGATGGTCAGGCCGTAAGAGGGCAGGAACTCCTCCATAAAGTAGTCCGCCTCGGGCAGCTTCATGTCCCGGATGGCCTGGGTGATGGTCTGCTCGGCCTTGGAAAAATCCCGGTTGCCGCTGATCCGCTCTTCCACGCACTTGATCACCGCCGAGATCTTGTCCGCCACTTTCACCAGGGGCCGCAAAGGCTCGTCCTCGGGACCGCTCATGGTCATGACCTGCCGGTAGTCTTCCCGCAGGTCCTCTGGCAGCATGGACACCAGGTGCTCCACCGCCAGGCCCTCCACCTCGGCATAGGCCGTGCGGATCTCCTGGGAGTGGTACTTTACCGGCGTGGGCATATCCCCGGTGATGATCTCCGAAGCATCGTGGAGCACCGCCAGCATGGCAGCCCGTTCCGGGTCGTAGTGCTTGCCGAACTTCTTGTTGCCGATGGTGGCCAGGGCGTGGGCCACCAGGGCCACCTCCAAGCTGTGCTCGCAGATGTTCTCGCTGCGGGTGTTGCGCATCAGCCCCCAGCGGTTGATGTATTTCATGCGGGAAAGCATGGCGAAAAATGGATACATCCC
>CAJFMJ010000056.1 GCA_904391645.1 uncultured Neglectibacter sp. | reverse complement strand
ATCTCACCTGGACTGGCGGTTTCCCGTCTAATAAAAATAAGGAGTTTAGAGATCCTAACAGGGGAAAGAGAGAGGAGGCCTCACAATGATCCGTTTGGCAATTTGTGACGATGATCCCCGCACGTTGGAGGAGGCCGGCCAGATCATTCAGGCCTGTGGCCGGGAAGGCCGGTTTCAGCAGCTGATCGAGGTTGCCGCTTTTCAGTCATCCCAGGCGCTGGCGGACAACGTGGAGGACGGGGAGCTGTACGACGTCTTTCTGCTGGATGTGGAGATGCCCGGCCTGGACGGCATTTCCCTGGGCTGGAGAATCCGCCAAAAGCAGCCGGACGCGGTGATCCTGTTTCTCACCTCTCACAGCAGCATGACTATTACCGCCGAAAGCGTCAAGCTGAAAGTGCTGCGCTATGTGAGCAAGCTGGAGATGGACACAGCGCTGCCTGAAGCGCTTCAGGCAGCGGTGGAGCAGGTGGAAAGCCAGGCGCCCTTTTACCTGCTGGTTACCCGGTATCACGACGTGACTCGGGTGGCCTATCAGGAGATTCTCTACGTTCACCGGGTAAAACGGCTGACAGAGATTGTGCTGTGGGGCCGCCCTCCGGTGCTGGACGGCCGCGCTCTCACAGAGGTTTACAGCGCTTTAAACGATCCGCGGTTTGTGTTGATCGAGCGGGGCTGCTTTGTGAATCTGGACTATGTAACCCGTATTTCCGGCCAGGAGGTGGTTCTGAGAAACGGAGAAAGGCTGCAGGTCAGCCGGAACCTTCTGTCCACGGTCAAAAACACTGTCTTTCAGCTGTGGGGAGGGGTGGAATGATGCTTCAGCTGGCGGAATGGACGGCTACTCTGCTGGAAACGCTGATGGCTCTCAGCGCCGTTACCCAAATGTCCCAGCCTCGTTACCAGGGAAAAAGGCATGTGGCCTGGATCTGGGGATGCACGCTGGTCATGACGGCGGCGGTGGCGGCTCTCAACAGCGTCCGCCTGTTTTCCTTTGTCACCATTGCCCTTTCCTTTGGCATGCTGATTGGTCTGTCCCGGTTTACGGCGGCAGGGGGATTGGTCCGCCGGGCAGCGGCCGCTGTGCTAGTATACCTGTGCATCCACGGGGCGGACTATGTACTGATCGCTCTGATGAGCCTGCTTTCCGGGCAGAGGGACGGCTATTTGCGGACCTTTCACACCATTCTGGAGCCCGGCCCTAACCGGCTGCTGTTTTTGACGCTTAGCAAGGCGGCGGATTTCGCCCTCTATCTGGGGCTTCGGAAGAAAATGCAGGCAGTAGCCTGGCTCCAGCGCCGGTACTGCGTCCTGGCCCTGGGGCTGGGGGCCGCGGCCTATGTGGTGATGACGGTTCTGCTCACCCTGGTGCGGGCCGAATCCTACGCGGTGCTGCAGTCCGCGGTGCTGCTGGCCTGGATTCTGCTGGTGATCTGCGTGATTTTCGTGATCTGCATTTTTGTGGTAATGGCGGATTATCAGCGGCAGAAGCAGCGAAACGCCTATCTTCGCACCACCAACGAGCTGATGGTGGAAAATTACCGCAAGCTCAGCAAGACCCAGCAAACCATCCGCCAGCAGGTTCACGATTTCAACCACCATCTGCGGGTTTTGAAGGAGTTTGCCGACAGCCAGAGCATGGAGGATGTGCGAAGCTACCTTCAAACGCTGCTGGAAGCGCCCAGCCAAAGCCTTGCCCTGTGCGCCAGCGGCAACGAGGTCATCGACGCGGTTATCAACTGCCGGGCCGCGGATGCCCGGTCAAACGGCATCGAGTTTCAATATGACGCCCAGTACGACCCCTCCTTTCAGGTGGATCCCGTAGACCTGTGCGCCATTCTCTCCAACCAGCTTGACAACGCCTTTGAAGCCTGCCAGCAAATACCCCAGGGAGAGAGACGGGCCGTTCGGGTGCGCGTTTGGCCTCAAAACGGGAACATGCTCTTTTTGCAGGTGGCCAACACCGTTCGGGAAAATCCCTTTCTCAAAAACCCAGAGCTGCGCTCCGCCAAGAAGGATCCCTATCAGCTTCATGGCCTGGGGCTTCAAAATATCAAAAGCACCGCGGAAAGGTACGGCGGAGACCTGAAAAGCACCTTTCAAAAGGGGGAGTTTCTCTCCACTGTGTTTCTGTTCTGCGGACCGGACAGCTTTTGACAAAAGGGGACTGCTGCCTTTTCAGGGCAGAGTCCTTTTTATTTGCGCTGTTTGAAAAAATATTTTATACTGGGTGTAAGATTTGCGGTGAAAAGTTGTCTTATAAGGTGAGAGGGTTTTGAAAGAGGAGGTTGGGAAAGATGGAAGACCTGCAAATTGTCCAGCTGTACTGGGACAGGGACCAGCAAGCCATTGCCTGTTCCAAAGAGAAATACGGCATCTACTGCTTCACCGTTGCCAACCACATCTTGGATAACTTTCAGGACTCGGAAGAGTGCGTCAGCGACACCTGGCTCTCTGCTTGGAACGCCATGCCGCCCCACCGCCCCCAGGTGCTGCGGATGTTTTTCGCCAAGATCACCCGGCGGCTGGCCTTCAACCGCTTTAAGGCCAATTCCGCTCAAAAGCGGGGCGGCGGGCAGCTCCCCTTAGTGCTGGAGGAGCTTTCCCAGTGCGTGGCCGGCAACGAGGACCTGGATGGCGCCCTGGTTGCCAAGGAGTTGGGAACGTGCATCCGGAACTTTGTGGAACAGCTGCCGCCCCGGGAAGGGGATGTGTTTGTCCGAAGGTACTTTTTCACCGAGTCGGTCAAGGAGATTTCCCAAAAGTACGGCTTGACGGAAAACCATGTGTCCGTGATCCTCAACCGCACCCGAAACAAGCTGAAAGACCACTTGCAAAAGGAGGGTTATTTATGAAAGGCGAAGACTTGTACCAAGCCATGGAACACATCGACGACCAAGTGCTGGAGCGCAGCCAGCGCCGGAAACCCCACCGCAAACCCCTTTGGATCTCTGCCGTGGCCGCTGTGCTGGTGGTGGCTGTGGCCGTGGGAGCGGTGCTCTGGCCCAAGGGGGACGTCTTCCAGGTGGGCACCTATGCCCTGCAAACCGCCCACTACCCCCAGCTGGTCCCCCGGCCCGACCCCATGGACTATCTGGACGCCGACACCCAGGAAGTAGACTTTGACGCCTACAGCGCCGCGGAAGAGGCCTACCAGGAAAGCCAGGCAGCTTTGGAACAAGAGCCGGGCTACGCCGACGGATTGGATAGCTTTTTTGAAAAGAGCGTGCCGGTGTTCCTGTCCGGCAAAGAGGGAGAAAACGCCGCCTACTCCCCTTTGAACGTGTATATGGCGTTGGCCATGCTGGCAGAGGTCACCGACGGGGAAAGCCGCCAGCAGATTTTAGACCTGCTGGGCAGCAGCTCTCTGGAGGACACCCGGGAGCAGGCCAAGGCAGTATGGGAAGGCGCCTACCAGGACGATGGCACTACTACCACCATCTTGGCCAGTTCTGTGTGGCTGCGGGACGACCTCTCCTACAACCAGGACACCTTAAAGACCCTGGCGGAAAACTACTACGCCTCCTCCTTCCAGGGGAATATGGGCGACGAAGCCTACACCCAGGCCCTACGGGACTGGCTTAATGAGCAAACCGGCGGGCTGCTGGAGGAGCAGACAGAGGGCATCCAGCTGCGCCCGGAAACGGTACTGGCACTGGCCACCACCCTGTATTACAAGGCCGGTTGGACCGACGAGTTCAACCCGGAGAACACCGCCACCCAGACGTTCCACGCCCCCAGCGGCGACGTGGAGGCGGAATTCCTCCACCAGACCATGGAGGATAAGCTCTACTACCGGGGAGAACACTTTGGAGCCATTGGCAAGGGACTGGGAGAAACCACTATGTGGCTGGTGCTTCCCGATGAGGGCACCACCCCGGAGGAGCTGCTAGCCCAGGGCCAAGTGGTGGAGTTCTTCACCGCAGGAGGCGGCGGGTTTGAGTGGGAGGACCGGGAAAACCGGAAAGTAAACCTGGCCCTGCCCAAGTTTGACATCACCAGTGAAACCAACCTGCTGGAGGGGCTTGCAACCCTGGGGGTCACAGACGTGCTGGACCCCACCAAGTCGAATTTCTCCCCCCTGACCGACGAGGCCCAGGGACTGTTCCTCTCCCAGGCCCAGCACGATGTGCGGGTCATCGTGGACGAGGAAGGGGTGGAGGCCGCTGCCTACACCGTGCTGGCTGCCGACACAACAAGCGCATTCTCCGAACCCCAAGAGCTGGACTTCATCCTGGACCGGCCTTTCCTGTTTGCCATCACCACCCAGAATGGGCTGCCCCTGTTTGTGGGGATTGTCAACCAGCCCTGACCATGATTTGAAAAAGGAGTGTGGGACCTGCTGCAACGGACAGCAGGTCCTTTTTTATCCCACGATAAAAATGGTAAAAATTCGCAAATTTTCTTGAAAAAGATTTTTCCCTGTGATATAATAGCCGCAGAAAATGGGAACGCGGGCGGAGAGTAAGGTCTTCCCGCCCGACTAGGCGGCCCAAAGGCCGCCTGCGCGACGTGCACACCAAGGCTTTTCCAGCCTGCCGCTGGTTCTCGCCCTGACACCGAAAACAGGCTTTGAGGTGGAAGGCCGGTCAAAACAGGATGTTTCCCGGGGGTTGCCCCGGCCTTTTTGCCGTGCCTTTCAGGGCGCGGCTTTATTTTTTGCATTTTCGGAAAGGAAGGTCTTTTGTGGAAACTCGCATCGCTGTGATCGGCATTGTGGTGGAGGATGAGAACTCTGTGGAAGCCCTCAACGAGATCCTCCACGAATACAGGCACACCATCATCGGGCGGATGGGCATCCCCTACCGCCAAAAGGGCATCAGCATCATCAGCATTGCCGTGGACGCCCCCCAGGACGTGATCTCTGCCCTTTCCGGGAAGGTGGGCAAACTGCCCGGGGTCAGCTCCAAAACGGCCTATTCGGGGGTGCGTTCATGAGCCGGGCCGCCATCCTGGTGGAACAGCTTGCCGCCACCCACGACCTGCCGGACCAGGACCTGCTGTTCCTGCTTACACACCGGGACCCGGAAACTTCCGAGCTTCTCCGGGCAGCCGCCCAGAAAGCCTGCCTGGAGGAATATGGCAACCGAGTGTTTGTCCGGGGGTTGATTGAATTCACCAACATCTGCAAAAACGATTGCTACTACTGCGGCATCCGCAAAAGCAACGGGGAGGCCCAGCGTTACCGGCTCACCCCGGAGGAAGTGCTCCTGTGCTGCGACCTGGGGCATGAGCTGGGGTTTCGCACCTTTGTGCTCCAAGGGGGCGAGGACGGCTGGTTCACCGATGAACGGCTGTGCGCCATGGTGCGCTCCATCAAAGAGCGCCACCCGGACTGTGCCGTCACCCTCTCGGTAGGGGAGCGCAGCCGGGAAAGCTACCGGCTGTTAAAAGAGGCCGGTGCCGACCGGTACCTTCTCCGCCACGAAACAGCCACCCCCAGCCACTATGCCAAGCTCCATCCCCCTGAGCAGACCCTTGCACACCGGATGGAATGCCTCTGTGCCCTAAAGGACCTGGGCTACCAGGTGGGGGCCGGGTTCATGGTGGGGTCACCCTATCAGACCCTGGAAGACCTGGTACGGGACCTGCGGTTTTTAAAGGAGTTTGCGCCCCACATGGTGGGCATTGGCCCCTTTTTGACCCAGCACCACACACCTTTCAAGGACTTCCCCAACGGCAGCGGGGAGCTGACCCTGTTTTTGCTGTCGCTCATCCGGTTGCTGCTGCCCAAGGTGCTGTTGCCGGCTACCACGGCGCTGGGCACCCTGTTGCCCGACGGACGGGAGCAGGGCATCCTCCACGGAGCCAATGTGGTGATGCCCAACCTTTCCCCGGAGGACGCCAGGCAAAAATACACTCTCTACGACAACAAGCTGCACTCCGGTGCAGAGGCTGCGGAAAGCCTGGGGCTTCTCCGGCAGAGCCTGGAAAAGATCGGCTATGTGATCCCCATAGAGCGGGGGGACAGCCTGATGTGACTTCCCTGCCCCCTGGGAAGCCTCTGTTGAACCAGTTAGTTTGGGAATACTATCCCTAACACATATATTTACTGACGGGAAAGAATTTCTGACCCAAAAGAAAGGATGACACACAATGTACAACCCCAAATCCCTCAAAGCTGAGGAATTCATCGACCACCAGGAGATCCTGGACACCTTGGCATACGCCGACCAGAACAAGGACAATGTGGAGCAGCCTCTGTGCTGCTGGCCTGCGAGATCCCGGAGAAGATCCAGGAACTGTATGCCCTGGCCGAGCAGATCAAGAAGGACTTCTACGGCAACCGCATTGTGATCTTTGCCCCCCTGTACCTGTCCAACTACTGCGTCAACGGCTGCCTGTACTGTCCCTACCATGCGGTGAACCGCCACATCCCCCGGAAAAAACTCACCCAGGAGGAAGTGGAAAAAGAGGTCATCGCCCTGCAGGATATGGGCCACAAGCGCCTGGCCATCGAAGCCGGTGAAGACCCTGTCAACAACCCCATTGAGTACATTTTGGAATGCATCAACACCATCTACTCCATCAAGCATAAAAACGGCGCCATCCGCCGGGTGAACGTGAACATTGCCGCCACCACCGTGGAAAACTACCGCAAGCTGAAAGAGGCCGGCATTGGCACCTACATCCTGTTCCAGGAAACCTACCACAAGGAGAGCTACGAGCACCTCCACCCCACCGGCCCCAAGAGCAACTACGCCTACCACACCGAGGCCATGGACCGGGCCATGGAGGGCGGTATTGATGACGTGGGCCTGGGCGTGCTGTTCGGCCTGGAGCTGTACCGCTACGAGTTTGCCGGCCTGCTGATGCACGCCGAGCACCTGGAAGCTGTCCACGGCGTGGGCCCCCACACCATCAGCGTGCCCCGGGTGAAGCACGCCGACGACATCGACCCCTCTGCTTTTGACAACGGTATCACCGATGAAACCTTCTTGAAAATCTGCGCCTGCATCCGGGTGGCTGTGCCCTACACCGGCATGATTATGTCCACCCGGGAGAACCAGCAGGTCCGGGAGCGTGCCCTGCACTTGGGCATTTCCCAGGTTTCCGGCGGTTCCCGTACCAGCGTGGGCGGCTACACCGAGGAAGAGCGTCCCCACGACACCGAGCAGTTCGACGTGTCCGACAACCGCACCCTGGACGAAGTGGTGCGCTGGCTGATGGAGCTGGGTTACATCCCCTCCTTCTGCACCGCCTGCTACCGGGAAGGCCGCACCGGCGACCGGTTCATGAGCCTTTGCAAGGCTGGCCAGATCCAGAACTGCTGCCACCCCAACGCCCTGATGACCCTGAAAGAGTACCTGATGGACTACGCCGCCCCGGAAACCAAGGCCATTGGTGAACAGCTGATCCAGGCGGAACTGGGGAACATCCCCAAAGAGAAGGTCCGGGAGATCTGCAAGGACCATCTGGAAAAGATCGAACAGGGCATCCGGGACTTCCGTTTTTAAAGGAGCGTAACCTATGAGTTTAAACGACACCCCTTCTTCCGAGCGAGTACACATCGGCTTTTTTGGCCGGCGCAACGCAGGGAAATCCAGTGTGGTCAACGCCGTAACAGGCCAAGAGCTCTCCGTGGTTTCCGATGTGAAAGGCACCACCACCGACCCGGTGATGAAATCCATGGAACTGCTGCCCATGGGGCCGGTGGTCATCATCGACACACCAGGTTTTGACGACGAAGGCGCCCTGGGGGAACTGCGGGTGAAGAAGACAAAGCAGATCCTCAACCGGGCCGACTGCGCCGTGCTGGTGGTGGACGCCACCCAGGGCAAGACCCCTGCCGACCAAGAACTGGTGGAGCTGTTCCAACAAAAGAACATCCCCTACCTGATCGCCTACAACAAGAGCGACTTGGCAGCAGCCCCTGCTTTGGGGGACCGCGAAATCGCGGTCAGCGCCCAGACAAAAGAGGGCATCGAAGAGCTGAAAGAGCGCATCGCCCGTCTGGTGAAGACTGGGGAGGACTCCCGCCGCCTGGTGGGGGACTTGCTCACCCCCGGGGACCTTGTGGTGTTGGTGACCCCCATTGACAGCGCCGCCCCCAAGGGACGGTTGATCCTGCCCCAACAACAGACCATTCGGGACGTGCTTGACGCCGACTGCACCGCCATTGTGGTGAAGGAAACCGGCCTGAAGGACACTTTGCAAAAGCTGGGGACAAAGCCCCGCATGGTCATCACCGACAGCCAGGCTTTTGCCCCAGTGAGCAAAGACACACCCAGGGACATCCCTCTCACCTCCTTCTCCATCTTGATGGCCCGGTACAAGGGCTTTCTGGAGGACGCGGTGCGGGGCGTGGCAGCCATCGACCGGCTGGAGGATGGGGACAAGGTGCTCATTGCCGAGGGCTGCACCCATCACCGCCAGTGCGAGGACATTGGCACGGTGAAGATCCCCAAGTGGCTTTCGGAGTACACCGGGAAAAACCTGGTGCTGGAACACTCCTCCGGCCGGGATTTCCCGGAAGACCTCTCCCCTTACAAGCTGGTGATCCACTGTGGAGGCTGTATGCTTAACCAACGGGAGATCACCTACCGGCAAAAAACTGCCGGGGACAACGGTGTGCCCTTCACCAACTATGGTATCACCATCGCCCATCTGAAGGGGATCTTAAAGCGCAGCGTGGAGCTGTTCCCAGACCTGTATGCCCTTCTCCCCTGACCGGAACCCATCAACACAAAAAAGCCCCGCTACGAAACGCAGCAGGGCTTTTTCTTGTTTTCGGGGAATTTCCCCGGGAGGTTGCCTCTTGTTACGCCTTTACGTCAGCGGGCTTATCCAGCACCTGCTTGCCGGCAAACTGCACCAGCAAAAAGCCCACCACACAGGTGAGGATGATCTCGGGGATCATGTATACACCGTTGTACACCAGGGAGTACACCACAGCCAGGGTCGTGCCGGACACATTGGCCAGGCCAGGGATGTAGGCAGCAATGACTTCCTGCATATAGGTGGCTTCCGAGAGAGCGGCCCACAGCAGCCAGCCGGACAGGAAGGAGCAGAAATACCGCAGCATCATGGCCACAAAGCTGCCCAGGGTGAATGCCACGGCGTCATTTTTGATGCGGCCCCGGAACATCCCACCCAGGCCCAGCACGGTGAAGGCCAGGATGTAGTCCAGCAGGATGGAGCCCACCAAAGTGCCCACGGTCAGGCCCTTCAGGGCGCCCATGCCCAGCAGCAGCTGGAGCACGCTGTGCACCAGGCCAGCGCCCAGGCCCCACTTCAGGCCGCAGCGGTAGCTGTAAAACAGAATGGGCAGCATGGAGCACACGGTGATGGCGCCGCCATAGGGGGCTTCATAGAGCTTGAGAAAGCCCAGGACAGTGGCCATGGCCACCATGATGCCGCCCAGCACCAGGTTGAAAATACGCTTGGAAAGTGTGTTCATCTTTCATCTTCCTCTCGAAAAAATGGTTTCGCGAAAAATGAAAAGGCCGTTTCAGAGTTTCCCAAGGCGTTCTTTCACAAAAAAACGCTGCTCGGAAAACCCGAACAGCGTAACAAACATTTTCATCCTGTTCCCGGCACTTGCCCCCGGAAACCACGACAATGAAATGCTCCCTACGCCGGTATTACCCGGATCAGGTTCCTGCCCAACAGGGCAAAGGGTTTAAGCTCGAAGCTCCTCTCAGCCGCCTGACCGCGACACCCCTTCTTTCATTTTTCGTTTGGTATTATAGCGCAAGCTGCGAAATTTGTCAAATAAAAAACATGAGCCTGCGGAATTCCTTGCAAAAAAGCCACCTGAGCGCACTGCCCAGATGGCTTTCCCTCATTCCGCTTTCTTTGCCTTTCCACGCTTCATCACCGTGAGATAGCACAGATAGGCTGCCGCCACGGCAAAATAGACCGTCACATTGGGACGGCGCAGCACGTTGCCAGAAACCTGGGCCGCAATGGCCGCCAGCAGGAACGTCATGCCCACAGCGCCCATTTCCACCGTGAGGAACCGCTGCACACCGCCGCCAAAAGCACACAGGCTCCGCAAGGGCAGCCGTCTGGGCTTTTCCTCCTGGCTTTTCCAAGCGCTTGCCACATCCTGGAAAAAGGCTTTCAATATCATCACAGCAAACAGTGCTAAAAACAGCATATACAGGGTGAACCCAATATACCCGCAGAAGTAGAACACCGCCGGGAAATCGTTTTCCAGGTCGTAAATGGTGCCCTCATAGATCATGTCCTGGTATTCAAAGCCCAGCAAGTGGGTGGCAAAATCCTTCTCCTCCCACATCAGCTTGGCAAACATAGACTTGCGCACCCGGGAATCCGACAGGATGGTGGACTCGGAGGTGTAATCGTAGGCGTCCATCACATTGTACACACCAAAGCGGTCGTAGATGTTCCCGAAGATAGAACCGTATACCTCCGGGTCGGTGTACACGCCTATGAGGCTGTCCCGCAGCCGCTGCAATTGCTGCTCCTCCCCTCCACTGGAAGAAGAGCCATCCTTTTCGCTTTCAGCCAGTTCCTGCCGGATCTCCTCCAGCTCGGACTGGTCTGCGCCGCTGTTCTTCAAGCTTTCGTTCACCAGCTGCTGGTAGTTGTTTAAAGCATACTGGGACATACTCTCCCGCATCTGCATGGGGGCATAGCTCCGGAAAGCCACCACCAGCACTACCACACCCAGCAGGGGCAGCACATACCGCAGGCACTTCTTCTGGAAATTCAGCACAAACAGGAAGATATATGCCCCGGCAATGATAAAGATGGAGTAAAAGGTAAACTTGGTTCCCATGGCGAACATCAGCCCAAAACTGAGCACCAGGGACAGCAGGAACACAGGATACTTTTTGGTCTTCCAGGCAAAGAGGATCGCCAAAGGCGCCACCAGCACCACAATGGCGCTTTGGGCGTTGGGCGTGCTGAACCAGCCCATCACCCCCAAGTACAGGGTATTATAGGTGTACACCGGATGGCCTGTCAGCCAGGGCAGCGCGGTGAACACCACGATCTCCGCCAAATTGACGGCAAAGCCGGCATACACAAACTTCCGCAGGTTTTCCCCTTTTTGGAAGAAGGTGATAAAGGACAGGGTGAAAATGGGGAAATTCATGATCCGCAGGAAGTTGGCGGTGTCGGACACCACCGACTGGTAGCCGATCCGGTAGCAATTGATCACATGGGCCAGCCAGAAAGCCCCCATCACCCCATAAAAGAGGAAATACACCCGCTTCTTATCACTGACAATAAAGCCCAGTAGCGCCACACCCATCAGCAGCAAAAACCGCAGCGCCGTGGAAAGGGAATTGTTCCCCATCTCCCCCAAGAAATAGGAGAGCACGTCCAACATGGGCTGGATAATGATAATCGCGCCCACCAGCCAGGGAAGTTTCTTGCTGATGGCGGCTTTTACATATTGAAATTTCTGTTTCATAGAGTTCCCCCTTGGCGATGATCCCATTTCCCAAACGATCTACTGCGGCTTACCACCAGCTTTTCCCGGGATTCCAAAGCCCGGGCCGTTCCCGTTTCCGGGTGGAGATACACATACAGCAGCGCCGCCGCCACCGAGCCGTACACGGTCACGCTGGGCTTGCGCAGCACCTGCCCGGAGAACTGGGCCCCACCCAGCATCAAGGCAAAGGTCATGGCGGGCACGCCAAACTCCACGCACAGCACCCTGCGCCAATCCCCCACCAGCCCCTTCACAGAGGCCAACACAAAATACAAAGCAAACAGCCCGTACATCCCCACCCCCAGGTAGCCGTAATAATACAGCAATGCGGGGAAGTCGTTTTCCGGGTCGTAGATGTGGCTGCCCACATGACATTTGGCATACTCAAACCCCACAATCTTTGTGAGGGCATCCTGTTCCTGCCAGACCATTTCCATAGCGGTGAGCTTTTTCACCCGGGAATTGTACAGGGTTTCCGGGTCGGTAGCGTATTGATACTGCTCCATCACCGCTTCCAGGCCAAACTCTTCAATCAAGTCCCCCAACAGGGTGGCCCCGTAAAGCCCCGGCTTGGCGTACACCTCTGTGTACACCCGGGTGATCTTTTCAAGGATCTCCTGCGGGATCTCTTCCCCCTCTTTATAGACGTAGTCCTTGTCCTCCCCCAGGATGTCGTCGGCCTTCTCCTGGTAGATGGCGTAGGAGTCCCCGGTGAGGGCTTGGCGTTCCGCCATGGGAGAAGCCCCCCGGAAGGCCACCAGCAACACCAAGGCCAACACCAACGGGATACAAAACAGCAACTGCTGCCGCCGCAGCAACAACAACGCCAAAAAAGCAAAACCAATCAAAATGGCGCCGTAGTAGGTCAGCCGGGTGCCGGTGAAATACAGCAGCCCAAAGCCCCCCAAACAGCACAAACAGAACTGCCACAGCCGCTGGCTGCGCAGCCCCCACAGCAGCAGGGCCGGCACCAGCAGGGTCAAGATGGAGCTTTGGGAGTTGGCCACTCCAAACCACCCCAACACCCCGATAAACACGTTCCGATCGGGATAGTCATAGGTGTACACCGGTGCGCCCACCAGGTAGGAAAGGGCAATCACCACCAGTATGATGCCAAAGTTTGCCGCCAGCATCCCCACCACCCGGTAGTCCAGGTTCCGCCGCTGCCGGAAAAATGTGACAAAGGACAGCGTCCACAAGGGGAACTGCACCAGCTTTAAATACTCCGCCGCATCCCCCACCGGGTCTTGATAGCCCAGGCGCAGGCAATTCGCCATATGCAGCACCCAGAATCCCCCCACCACGCCGTACATCACGTAGTAGGCTTTCCGGTTTTCCGTGATGGTAAACCCGTACAGGCACACGGCCACCAGCAGAACCGTGCGCAGAGAGGTGGTCAGCCAGGTGGCCCCCACCTGGCCCATAAAGTAGGACAGCACATCCAGCAGAGGCTGCACGGCCAACAGGGCCGCCATAATCTCCCCCACCGGGGCTGCCGCTTTCGCTTTCCAAGAGGTTTCTATCATAGCAAAGGGTTCCTTTGATTATGTCAAGTGTTGGATTTCATTATAGCACGAAACTTCCCCGGGCACAACAAAAACTGACGCACTTCCACCTCTGGACCCCAAGCAAACCCGCGCCAATTCTGGTGTTTTTCCAGTTCTTACAACTTTCTTTCGCCTTTTGGTCAGGCCGCCGAGCAAAAAGAAAAGCCCCCCGGCCACGGGGAGCTTTTCAAAGAAGGGATGCTAAAAACCAAATTAACCCTTTAAAATCTGTTTGTAAAGGCGGATATACTCATTGGCAGAACGGCCCCAGCTGTTGTCACAGCCCATGGCACGGTCCACCAGAATGCCCCAGCCCTCCTTGTCGGAGTTATAGGCATATATGGCGCGGTGCAAAGAGTGGAGCATATCGCCAGTGTTGTAGGTCTTAAAGGTGAAGCCATTGCCCTGGCCGTCGCCGCTGTCGGTGATGGAATCCTTCAGGCCGCCGGTTTCCCGCACAACGGGAATGGTGCCATACCGCAAAGCGATCATCTGGGACAGCCCGCAGGGTTCTGACTTGGAGGGCATCAGGAAGATATCCGCGCCGGCGTAGATCTTCCGGGACAGCTCCGGCACAAAGCCCAGGCACATGACAAACCTTCCGGGGTATTTCTCCTGCATCCACTTGAAGTAGTTTTCATACTCCAAGTCGCCGCTGCCCAAAACCACAACCTGGGCATTGGAATACTCCATCACATTGTCAATGCCTTCCTTCACCAGATCCAGGCCCTTGTGGGACACAAGCCGGGTAACCATGCCCACCAGGGGCAGGTCGGGGTTCTGCTCCATGCACAGCCGCTCCTGCAGCTTCTGCTTGTTCACAGCCTTGTTGGCCCTGTCCTCACGGGAGTAATGGGCGTAGATATTGGGATCGGTGGCAGGGTCGTACCCCACGGTATCGATGCCGTTTAAAATACCGGAAAGCTTCCAGCTGCGCTCCCGCAGGATGGGATCCAGCTTGTGGGCAAACCAGGGATCCAAAATCTCCTGGGCATAGGTGGGGCTCACCGTGGAAACCCAGTTGGCGCACTCAATGGCGCCCTTCATCAGGTTCACGTCCCGGTTGAATTCCAAGAGGGAGCTTTCCGAATTGGGGATACCAAACACGTCTTCCAAAATCTCTTTGCCATACTGGCCCTGATATTGGATGTTATGGATGGTAAACAGGGTCTTAATGCCGGAATACCACTCGTTGTTGGCGTAGAACAGCCGATAGTACACAGGCACCAGGGCCGTCTGCCAGTCGTTGGCGTGGATGACGTCGGGTTTAAAATCGATATAAGGCAGCATCTCCAAAATGGCCCGGGAGAAAAAGGCAAACCGCTCTGCGTCGTCAAAGTGGCCGTAAATGCCGCTGCGCTTAAAATAGTACTGGTTGTCGATGAGATAGTAGATCACATTGCCAACCTTGGCCTCAAAAATGCCGCAATATTGCCGCCGCCAAGCCACCGGCACGCTGATGCTGGTGACAAAGTGCATCTGGTCCCGCAGCTCTTGAGAGATGCCGTCGTACAGGGGGATCACCACCCGGCAACCGATCAAACGGGCACGCAACGCCTGAGGCAGAGAACCCGCTACGTCTGCCAAACCGCCAGTTGCGGAAAAAGGCAGCGCCTCACTGGCACAAAACAGAACTTTCATAACTTCGTTACCTCAGCCTTTCCGCTCACAGTATCTTTCCGCTTCCTCTTCCCGCCGTGAGCCAATGGGAAGGGGCGTAGTAAGGCTGGGCGTTACACTTTGCTGCCCTTGGCCACAAACACGGGATAGGTCTGGTAACCCATCAACGTGCGGTTGGGATCAAAAACGGTATCCTTGTCAGCCACCACATAGTCCAGCCGGCTGTTTTCACCGATGACGGAGTCCTGCATGATGACACAGTTGCGCAGCTTGGCGCCCTTGTGCACCTGGACACCCCGGAACAACACGCAGTTTTCCACTTCGCCCTCGATCAGGCAGCCGTCGGCAATGATGGAATTGGACACCACCGAGCCCAAACCATACCGGGTGGGGCTGTCGTCCCGAACCTTGGTATAGATGGGACGGGCGGCATCAAAGAGCTGGGAGCGCACCTTGGGCTCCATCAAAGCCATGTTGGCCTTGAAATAGGACCCCAGGGAAGAAACCGTGTAAGCAGCGCCGGTGAACTCATAGCCCACCACACGCAGCTCGGGCAGGTTCCGCTGGAGCAGGTCCCGGTCGAAATCGTACAGGTTGCGGCCCATGCACTCTTCCACCATGGCCATCAGCCGCTTGCGGGAGATCAAGCACATACCCATGCCAAAGTTGCAGTCGGTATCGCTGCCCCGCTTGACCACCATATCCCGGATAAAGCCTTCGGGATCCACGGTGTAAACCACATTCTTATCCGTGTCGGGGGAAGTTCCATGACGGTACACGATGGTGATGTCGGCATTCTTCTCCGTGTGGAGCTGGAACACCTCTTTGTAGTCGATATTGGCTACGGTATCGCAATCGGAGAGGAGCACATACTCCTCGTGAGAATTCTTCAAGAACCGCATGATGGAAGCCAAGGAGCTGATCTTGCCCTCGGTGCGCATAGTTTCAGCGCCAAACGGAGGCAACAGGTACAGGCCCTCCCGCTTCCGGGACAGATCCCACGCCTTGCCGGAACCCAGATGGTCCATCAAAGACTGGTAATTTTGTTCGGTGATGACGCCCACCTTGTTGATACCGGAATTCACCATGTTGGACAAGGGGAAGTCCACCAGGCGGTAACGGCCGCCGTAAGGCACGGAAGCCATCACCCGGTTCTGGGTCAGTTCACGCACCCGTTCTTCATGTACATAGGCAAACAGAATGCCAATCACGTCATTGCCGCGCATCACTTCTCCACCTCCTCAGCATCGACCATGGCCTTGGGGGGAACCACGGAATCCGCCGGCAGTTTGCAGCCGGGGCCAATGACAGCCACGCCCCAATCCTCTTTGTTCTCCATCTCCTCGGGACGCTGTCCCACCACGGAATTGGCGCCCACCACAGAATTCTCCGCCACAATGGCGTACTGCACCACAGCACCCTCTTCAATGCGGGCGCCGGGCATGATGATGGAATCGCGCACCACGGCGCCGGGAGCTACATACACACCGGCAAACAGCACGGAGAAATCCACCGCGCCATACACGTTGCAGCCCTCTGCCGCCAAGGAGTTCTGCATGGTGGCACCCTTGGCCACATAGTGGGGGGGCATTACCGGGTTGCGGGAGTAGATCCGCCACTCGGGGTCGTTGAGATCCAAAGGCACATTGGGGTCTAACAAGTCCATGTTGGACTCCCACAAGCTGCCAATGGTTCCCACGTCTTTCCAATAGCCCTCAAAGCGGTAGGCATACATGGATTCGCCCGCATTCAGCATGGCAGGGAGCACATTCTTGCCAAAGTCGTTCTGGCTCTTGGGGTCGTCCTCGTCCTCCTGGAGGTACTTGCGCAGCTTGTCCCAGGTGAACACGTAAATGCCCATGGAAGCCTTGTTGCTCTTGGGCACCTTGGGCTTCTCGTCAAACTCGTAGATGGAGCCGTCCTCGTGGGTGTTCAAGATGCCGAAACGGGAAGCTTCC
>CAJFMJ010000055.1 GCA_904391645.1 uncultured Neglectibacter sp. | reverse complement strand
TCACGGTACAGGAATTCACCACCACCACGTCTGCCTCCTCCCCGGAAGCAGCCTCCTGAAAGCCCCCGGCAAGCAGCGCTTCCAACATGGCTTCCGACTCATATTGGTTCACCTTGCATCCCAAGGTGATGATTTTTGCTTTCATATGGGATGTTCTCCTTTCAGCGTTCCTGGCCGGCGGCCTGTTCCAGCTCCTCCAGCTCTTCTGAAAGCTGGGTCCACTCCAGCAGCAGGGACTCCCCTTTCTCATGAAGGTCGGCAATCTCTTGGGAGGTGGTGGTAACCGCCTCGTAATCCGCGGCAACCTCCGGGTCCTGCAGCTTTTCCTCCAGGGCCTGAATCTGCCGCTCGTTTTCTTCAATGGCCTCTTCCAGCCGTGAAAGGGCAGTGCGGCGTTTCCGCAGGTCCGCTTCCCGCTCCTTGCGCAGTTTGTACAAGTTCACTTTCACCGGCTGGGGATTCTGCTCCTGGGCAGCAGCCTGTTCTTTCTCCCGCTGCTCCAGGTAGCTGTCGTAGTTGCCCAGATACAGCTTTGCCCCCTCTTTCCCTAGGACATACACCTTGTCCGCCAGCTTGTTGATGAGATACCGGTCATGGGACACCACAAACAGGGTGCCGTCGTATCCGGAAAGGGCATTCTCCAAAGCCTCGCAAGAACCGATGTCCAGGTGGTTGGTGGGCTCGTCCAACAGCAGGAAGTTGGCCTTACTGAGCATCAGCTTTAACAAAAGCACCCGGGCACGCTCCCCGCCGGAAAGGGTCCCCACCAGCTTGAACACGTCCTCCCCTTTAAAGAGGAACACCGCCAGGGCGGAGCGCACCTGGGTCTGGGTCATCTGGGGATGGATGTCCCAAATCTCATCCATCACGGTCTTCTCATCGTGGAGGCTCAACTGGGACTGCTCATAATAGCCCACATCGATGGCGGAACCCAGCCGCACCACGCCAGTGTCCGGCGTGTACTGCCCCAGGAGGATCTTAAAGAGGGAGGTTTTTCCGCAGCCGTTGGGCCCAATGAGGAACACCTTCTCCCCGTGTTTGATCTCCAAGCCCACGTTTTCGAAAAGCTTGGGGCCTCCAAAGGACAGGGAAAGGTCTTGGGCGGTGAGCACATCGTTGCCGCCCCGCCGGCTGGCCTTGAACTGGAACCGGATGGACTCCGGGTCCTCTTCCGGGCGCTCCAGGGTGGCCTCCAGGCGGTCAATCTGCTTTTGCTTGCTGGCAATGGTCACATAGTTGCGCTCCTGGTTCCACCGGCGCTGCTGCTCGATGATCCCTTCGATGCGCTGGATCTCCTTCTGGGTGTTTTCATACACCCGCTGCATGGCAAGCCTTCGCTCCTCCCGCAATTCCAAATGGCGGCTGTAATTGCCCTTATAGGACACGATGGTCTTGTTCTCCATCTCCAAAGTGCGCTCTGTGACTTTGTCCAGGAAGTACCGGTCGTGGGAGATGACAATGTAGGCGCCGCTGTAGCTCTTTAAGAAATCCTCCAGCCACTCCACCGCCTGGATATCCAGGTGGTTGGTGGGCTCGTCCAACAACAGCAGATTGGCCCCACCCAGCAGCATTTTCGCCAGCTGGAGTTTGGCCTTCTGCCCGCCGGACAGCACCCCTACCCGGTTTTCCAACTGCTCCTCGGTAAAGCCCAGGCCCAGCAGGGCGCTGCGGGCGCGGGAACGGCAAGTCAGCCCCCCGGCGTCCACAAAGCGGTCGTTCAACTCTGACTGCCGGAGAATCAGCCGCTCCATCTCCTCTTCCCCCGGATGGGAGGACAGCAGGGTGGCAAGGTCCTCCAGCTCCCGCTCCATCCGCAGCAGGGGAGCAAAGACCGTCATCACCTCTTCAAAGGCGGTTTTGTGGAAGTCCCGGCAGACGTGCTGCTCCATGTAGCCCAACACCGTATCTTTTCCAAAGACCACAGTGCCGGCATCCGGGGTGTACTCCCCCGTGAGGACTTTAAACAGGGTGGTTTTCCCGCTGCCGTTGACCCCTACCAAGCCCACGCGCTCGCCCTTCTGCATTTCAAAGGAGATGTCTTGGAGGATCACTTCCTCCCCAAAACTCTGCTGTATGTTATTTACCGTTAAGATCGCCATGATGGTGCACCTGTCATTTTTCAAGAATTTTGCTCATAATCTTTTTTATTATACAGGAAAAGAGGAAAAAGGGCAACCATCTTTCCGGTGGCCTCCCTTTTTCCTGGTGCATATACTGTACCAACGGCATTTATGGAAGGGGTCTTTTTTTATGTGTGGTTTCGCGGGATTTAGCGACTATCAGCAGGGCTTTCAGGGGCCGCCCCAGCGGTGGCTGGATCTGGCCCGCCGCATGGCAGGGCGCATCGCCCATCGGGGGCCGGACGCCCAAGGGGCTCATTTTTCCCCACAATGTGTCCTGGCCCATGCCCGTCTGGCTGTGATCGACCCGGAACACGGGCACCAGCCTATGAGCCTCCCCTGGCAAGGGGCAATGGCCACCATCGCCTATAACGGCGAGATTTACAATGCCCCCGAGCTTCGCCAGGATCTAGAAAGCAAGGGGTTTACCTTCTCCACCAGCTGCGACACAGAAGTGGTGCTGGCAGCCTATCTGGCCTATGGGCCGGACTGCGCAGAAAAACTCAACGGCATTTTTGCCTTTGCCATCGACGATCCCATCCACCGGCGGACCTTCCTCTGCCGGGACCGGTTTGGGGTCAAACCCCTGTTTTACACCGTGCAGGAGGGACGGCTGGCCTTCGGGTCAGAGATCAAAGCGCTACTGGAGTTCCCCGGGGTCCGGCCGGTGGTGGGGAAAGAGGGGCTCCAGGAGATCTTCGGCCTGGGGCCGGCCCGCACCCCTGGCTGCGGCGTGTTCCAAGGCATTCACGAGGTAAAGCCGGGCCATGTGGCGGTTTTTGACCAGCTGGGGTTCCGGGAGATGCCCTACTTCGACTTGGAAGCCCGCCCCCACGAGGAAACATACCCGGAAACGGTGGCCCATTTGCGGGAACTTTTGCTGGACACCGTAGACCGGCAGCTGATCTCGGACGTTCCCCTGTGCACTTTCCTGTCCGGCGGGCTGGATTCCAGCGTGGTGACCGCCATTGCCGCCCACCGGCTGAAAGAGCGGGGACAGCAGCTTTCCACCTATTCCTTTGAATACGAGGGCAACGAGGACTTCTTCACTCCCTCCTCGTTCCAGCCGGACCGGGACCAGGCCTGGGCAGAACGGGTCAGCGGGATTTTAGGCACAGACCACACCACGCTGATCTGCGGCAACCAGGCCCTGGCAGACTCCCTGGCTGAGGCGGTGATCGCCAAGGACCTGCCCGGTATGGCCGACGTGGACGGCTCCCTGCTGTACTTTTGCAAACTGGTGAAGCAACGTCACACGGTGGCCCTGTGCGGCGAGTGCGCCGACGAGATCTTTGGCGGGTATCCCTGGTTTCACCGGCGGGAAATGTACAACGGCACCCGGTTCCCCTGGTCCGGCAACCTGGACTTGCGGGCCAGCCTGCTGAAGCCGCAACTGCAGGAAGAACTCCACCTGGAAGAGTATGTCACCCGGCGTCTGGAAGAGAGCTTGGCCGCCGTTCCCAGCTTGCCAGGCGAGGACGCGGAAACCCTGCGGATGCGGCAGCTGAGCTATTTAAATATGCATTGGTTCATGGCCACACTGCTGGACCGGAAAGACCGGTGCAGTATGTGGAGCGGGTTGGAGGTGCGAGTGCCCTACGCCGACCATCGCATCGCCCAATATGTATTCAACACCCCCTGGGAATTCAAATGCCCCCACGGGGAATCCAAGGGGCTGCTGCGGGACGCCGCACAAGGGCTTTTGCCGGATGAGGTGCTCCACCGGAAAAAGAGCCCCTACCCCAAGACCCACAACCCCGGGTATGAGGCCATCTTGAAGCACCGGCTGGGGCAAGTCCTACAAGACAGCGCCCAGCCCATTCACAAGCTGCTGTCGGAAGAAACAGTCCGTGGGCTCCTGGACCAATCCTTCGATTACGGCAAGCCCTGGTTTGGCCAGCTGATGGCTGGTCCGCAGCTGCTGGCCTACTTGCTTCAAATCAACGCTTGGCTTCTCCGCTACAACATCTACCTGGATATTTGACAAAAACGGGCCGCCTTTTCAGGCAGCCCGTTTTTTAATGCAATCCCCCTTGTTCCATGCGCAGCACTGTAGCCTTTACCTCCACCGGGTACTGGCACTGGGGCAAAACCTCCTCCCAGTTGTCCTGGATAGCCTCCCACTGCTTTGGGGACTGCTGATAGAGCAGCGTGCCAAACCCAAAGATATCACAGCGATCCTGAAAAATGGACTGTTCCAGGGCAGCTTCCATCTCCTTTTTTAGGGTTTCCGCCACGGCCTTCTCCACCTGGCCAATAAAGGATTCCTCCAACCTGGCACGCTCTCCCGATAGGGAGCTGACGTCCGCTGTAACCTGGCAAACCGTTTTAAAAACCGGCAGTCCCTCTTGGAACGTGATCTCCCGTTTGGTGTGGCAGCTGGAGATGGTCAAAGTCACTGTCCCAAATTCCTCCCCTTCCACCACCAGCTCCCCCTGGTGCAGATTCCCTTTCAAAGCCAGGTAACCTCTGGTTTCCTCCAAGGTGAGGATATCCTCCAGCTGATAGTCCTTGAAAACAGCGGTTCCCTGCAACACCGGCCGGCCCTCGTCCAACCCCACCACTGGGAGCACTGGCGAAGATCCCTCCCTCTTGGCAGCGTTGACAAACTCCAAAATGTCCACAGAAACAGCCTTCCCCGTATACTCTCCCCCCTGGTTCAGCCGCCGCAGCGTTTCAATGGAAGGAGGCCCTTCTTCCGGATTCAGGATCTCTTCCGCCTCCCCTGCCGCTAGGTACACCTGCACGGAAGGACGAGTGGTGTAGTACCGGACAAAGAAATCCATGGCGCTGTCCAGGCCCCCCTCCCCACAGGAACGGCCAAACACAACCAAGTAGTTGTGGGCGTAAAAGGGTTCCCGGCCTGTGGAAAGGGAAAGGTTGCTCAATGCTTCCAGCACAGACGCCCCCTGGCAGGTAAACACTTCCTCACCCTCTTCCCCAGGGTCCGCAGCACGGACAGTCACCTGATACCCTTCCCGGATCTGGTCCACGCCGATGGCCTGGATGAGGATGCGTTCTTGCAGCTCCCGATAGCCGCAGCCGCTGAAACACAGGCATAAAAACAGGACACTTAACAACAGCCGCATCCACCGCATCAGCCTTTCCCCCTTTCCCCGCGGATCTTACGCGCCACCAGGATCCCCAAAGGCACCCCCGCCCCCAGAATGCCCGTCAGCACCATCCAAAGCCTTGTATCCATAAAAACGGACTGGAACAGATAGGAGGATGCGATAGCAAACCCCAGCCCCACCATGGCCCCACCGGAAACGGTCAGCAAAAGCAGCGAGTATTTGCCTTTGGTCAGCGTGGCGGCGCACACCTTACAGGCGGTCAGGCTGCAGGCGCTTTGGACGATTAGCCCCATGAGCCAAACACCGGTGAACACACCATCCAGCCGCTGCATGGAGGACACCTCTGTAATGGACATCAGGGCGTAGACCGGGAAATTCTGGGTGTAGGCGTACTGCCCCAGGCAACCGGCAATCAACAGGATGAGCACCCCCACATAGAGGCTGGTGCTCCCCGTCCACACCGCAAAACCCAGTCCTTTCCTTCCTCGGACATAGGGCAGCAATACCGCCATTTCCGCAAACAGGGAGGTGCGTGAAAGGAACAGCGCCCCTCCGCGCAGCAGCTGGGCAGGGCCTCCCGCCAACAGAGGCTCCAGGTTCTCTGTGTCAAACCGCCGGGCCACCAGGGAAAACACCAGCACTGTCCCCAAAAGCAGCAGTACCAACACACAGGCAGAGGTTCTGGCAATGGTTTCCAACCCCCGCCAAGCACCGTAAACCGCTACGGCCACCAACACAAGCAGGATCAGCACCGCTGGGAAAACGGGGTTCACGTTGTCCAGCAAAAACAGCTGGAACAGCGCCAGGGACACCCCATTCATCACCAGAAAATACAGGATGTAACCCAGAGGGATCAACTTTCCAATTGGTCCCAAAAAACGGACAGCTGCTTCTCCGATGGAAAGCCGTGGCTCCTGCCGGTGCAGAGCCCAAACAGGCAGCGCCAGCAACACCCCCACCGCCATGGCCAGCAGGTAGGAGAGGATGCCGTCTAGCAAGCTTTCCCCAGCGGCATACTGGGCATTGAGGGCGATGGTGATGGTGATCCGGGAAACAAACTCCATCCCGAAAAATTGAGCCGCGCTGATGGTGTGTCGACGCTCCACAAAACTCCTCCTTTCACCAGGGGTGACTGCCGGGCATATCCTGTACCTTGGCATCCTCCCGGGAGAGCCGCTTCCAGCCCGACCGGAAAAACACGTCCCGCAGCACCAGCTTCCCCTGGAAGGGGGACACCGGTGACAGCAGCGGCACCCCGAAACTTTCACTGCCGCACAAATCCATCAACAGGAAAACCAGGCCGGCCATCACACCCCACACCCCCAAAAAGTTGCCCACCAGCAAAAAAGCCAGCCGCAACAGGGACAGGGGTTCATACAGCCGGGGAATTGCATATCCAGCAATGGCGGTGAGAGCCACCACCAGTAAGGAGGGCGCGCTGACAAGGCCAGCTGCCACCGCGGTATCCCCCAGCACCAAACCGCCTACAATGCTCACCGTGGCAGACAAGGACCGAGGCGCCCGCAGCCCCGCCTCCCGCAGGACTTCATAGAGAAAGTACAGGGTCAAGGTTTCCACCATCACTGGGAAAGGCGTCTGAGCCTGGGAACGGGCGATCTCCAACAGCAAAGGCTGGGGCAGCAGCTCCGGATGATGGACCACCACCGCCACATACAGCCCCGGCAGGAAGGCGCTGAGAAAAAACGCCAGGTACTTCAGCCACCGAATGAAGGTGCCGTAAAAAGGGCGGGTCAGGTAGTCATCCAAAGTCTGGAAATTCTCCACAAACAGGAAAGGCAGCACAATCACGCTGGGGGTGCCCTCCACCAGCAGGGCGATCCGCCCCTCCTCCAGCTTACCGCACACCACGTCAGGCCGCTCAGTCAGCCCCACACCGGAAAACAGGCTGCCCCGGTCCAGGAACCCCGTCAGGTACCCGGCTCCCAACACGGTTTTCAAGGGACACACCGCCAGGGTTTCTCGCACCCGCTGGAGGATCTTCTCCGAGGCAATGCCCTCCATGTAACAGAGGATAATGGGCGTATGGCTTTGGCTTCCCACTTCCAAAGGCTGGAATTTCAGCGCCGTGCTCTTCATCCGGCGGCGGATCATGGCCATGTTCAGCTGGTTGGACTCGGTGAAGCCGTCCTTGGCCCCCCGCTGCATCACCTCGTTTTGAGGCTCCTGGGGGCCGCGGTAGGCAAATCCCTGGACGCCGGAAACCAGCCCTTCCTCGCAGCCGTCCACACACAGCAGGACAAAGCCGCTCATCAGCAAGGAGAGCAGCTTTGGGAGCTTGTTTTCCTGTTTTAGTTCCGCTGCGCTGAGCACTTCCCTTTCGATCTTCTCCAACATTCCTTGGGCCGACCGTGGATAGTCCGTGGTTTTCAGCAGGGGTTCCAGCACCGTCAGGGCAATGACCTCCTTGTTCACCAGGCCGTCCACAGCAAACAACGCCACCGCCCGGCCCTCTATCTCCACCTGCCGGACGATCAGGTCCATGGCGTTGGCAAACTTGCTTTGAAAATATGCCTTATTTTTCTCCAGGCTTTTGGACAGGACAGCCATTTCTCCCTTCACAGCTTGTTCCTCCTTTTTCGATGGTGCGCTGTTAGGTTCCCCATCCTCCGGGGAGATTATACGCGCATAACCGAAGCGGAACGGGGCAGTGTAACAGAAAAAGGGGGATTGCGATGCTGGCTTCTTTGGGAAAGACCCTATTGATGTATGGGGCGATTTTACTGGCAGTTCGGTTGATGGGAAAACGGCAAATCAGCCAGTTGCAGACTTCCGAACTGGTGGTGACACTGTTGATTTCCGAGCTGGCGGCTCTGCCCATCCAAGGCCAGGGGCAACCCCTGTGGACAGGGTTGCTGCCCATGGGCGTATTGGTGGTCTGCGAGCTTGCTATGTCCTTATTGATGCTGAAAAGCGGGCCGTTCCGCAAGCTGGTGTGCGGCAGCCCCACTGTGGTGATCCAGCGGGGCCAAGTCTTGCAGCAGCAGATGCGCCGCCTGCGCCTGACCACCGAAGACCTGTTTGAACAGCTGCGTCAAAACGGGGTATTCTACCTGGAGGACGTAGCCTGGGCCATTATCGAAACCAACGGGAACATGAGTGTGATCCGCTGGCCGGAAGAGGACGCTGTCACCCCCAAAGAATTGGGGCTTAAAACAGAGGCCTCCTACCTGGAAGTGGTGGTCATCAGCGACGGGGAGCTCTCCCAAGGCTCCTTGGAACTGTGCGGCAAAGACAAAGCCTGGGTGCAGCGGCGCCTGAAAGAGCAGGGCCTCCAGCAAAAGGACGTTTTTTTGATGATGGTCACCACCAACGGCAAATGGCGGATCATCGAAAAGGAACCCAAAAGGCCCAAATAGGACAAACCAGGCAGCAAAAAAGGTCCCGCTGCACCGTGCAACGGGACCTTGGGGCGAGCCCTTTTCAGCCCACCTCTTCCTGCATATTCTGTTGGATATACCTTTCCACCTGGTCCAGGGGGATCCCCAGGGCAATGGACAGCTCCCCGTGAAGCAACCCCTCGGCCTTTTTCCGGTAACGCTGGTCTACCTGGCCCATTTTCCGGCCCTTTCGCTCCGTTTCCCGGCACTTGTGGCGGATGCCTTTGATCAA
This sequence comes from uncultured Neglectibacter sp., assembly GCA_904391645.1. GTDB lineage: Bacteria > Bacillota > Clostridia > Oscillospirales > Acutalibacteraceae > Acutalibacter. The sequence goes on along the minus strand of CAJFMJ010000055.1, from coordinate 3,275 downwards.
GCTCACCAGCGTCTTGCATTGGTGGGACTGGAGGGAAGCTTCATAATGGACCCGCAGATTAGTAGGGTTGCGTTCGGTGCACAGGTCCTCCTGGATGAAGGGGATCTGGCGGATCAAATCCTGGGCCTGCTCTTTTGTCATAGCGGGGCGCATAAACACGCCGCTGTCTACAGGGGTATAGATCCTTTCCGCTTCAAACATGGGCTGCAAGGTGTAATACTCCCGGCTGGGGTCTGCCGATTTCCCCTCCAGCGTGCCCACTTGGATCACACGGCACACACCGCTGCTGCCGTACACCACTAAATCCCCTGGCTGAAACATTCCTGGTACCTCCTTGTCTTTTTCGCGGCAGCACTGCCTGCGGCCAGCCAAGACCGGCAGGGTGCCTGCCATTTTCACAACGGTTTCCTTTGATTTGTATTATACCACCTTTTTACAGTAAAGTGTAAGGGAAAATTTCCAGAAACCCTGTTTTTTTCAGAAAAAGTCAAGAATTACCCTGTTTTCTCTATCCTTCTCTAGGGGAACCCCTTCCCCATTTCCACTGAGCCAGCGGCCGGCGGAACAATCCCAGCAGCACAGCCACCAGCAAGCAAATTGGGAACCCCAAGGAAAGCCCGCTGCACCCGCAGGCCCCCAGTACCAGCAGGGCATCCCACAGGAGGGTGAGCAAGCCTCCCAAAGCCAGGTTGAGGGGCAGCAAAATAACTTGGCCCACGGGCCGCAGCAGCAGGTTTCCCAGGCACAGCACCGCACCCCCTAGAAGGACCTGCCCCATGGGCCATCCCCAGACCATCCCCACAGCCCCCAGGGCAACCCAGCAAGCCAGCAGTTCCCACAGCGGCGGGAAGACCTTCCTAGGTTTGGGCACGCCTCTTTCCAAACGGAAATCCCCTTCTTGAAAGAAGGACAGCCCCCAAGTGCGGATCTGCACCTGCACGCGGCCATCCCGGTCCAGGCAGCGAACCGAAACAAATTCCTGGGGCGGCTGGGCCTGCAGCTCCCGGAGGAAACCGTACACCCCGTCGGACAGCGCACGCCACTCCCTGCCAGAACGTCCCGGAACCAGGGAAAGGGCACCCTCCAGGGCAAGCAGCAGCCCGGACAGCGTGTAGAGGGCCATGGGCAATCTCAGCCGAAACCGCTTCCCAAACCTCACGGAAAGAAGGACAAAGGGTGCGTTACTCCACATAGATGCGGACCGTCAAGTCATTTTCGTCGTCTTGGATGGCCACGTTGAGGATGTCCTCATCCAGCTCTTCGAAGACATCCACAATGGCGCTGAGGTTCAGCTCTTTCAGGTCAATCCCCTGGGCCGCCATCCCCTGGGCCGCCTGTTGGGGCACACAGTTGGTCAGGATGTTATCCGCATAGCGGGCCAGCACCAGAGGGACTCTGACATTCACGTGTAAGTCTTGGGTTTCCTCGGTTTTGCCCTCCACCTGGATGCGCAGCTTTTTCCCCTTCATCCGCTGGGCGCTTTGGCGCATTTGGGCACTCTCCTCCCGCTCTGTTTCCCCCAGGCATTCCAATAGCTTCGCCCCATCCGCCGGAGTGATGGTGCCCTGCTCGATCATATCCAGGATTTTCTGTTTCTCTTGGTTCATTTCTCTTCTCTCCTCTTCAAAATTTTCTTGTCAATCAATGGCCTGCTGAAATACCTTTGCACAGCCCCATGGAGCCACTGACAGTTTCCAGGTGCAGCTGGGTGCCTCCCGACCCATATACGGCGGAACCTTCCCGCTTTCCAAGTTTCCCGGTAAGGGGGAACTGAGAGGAAAAAAGCGCCCAGACAGACTGCTGTACTCCACTGTAAATCCTGGCTCCCCTTCCGGCAAGACCGCCTCTACCGGCCCGGAAACGGTTTCCAGCTTTACCTTCCGGGGATGCTGCCCTACCTGCACTGTCAAAGGTCCGGATACTGTGCTCAACTTCAACTCTTCCCCATTGCCGATGGCGGTCAATGCGCCGGACACGGTTTCGCCCTTGAAATACTGGGCAGCAAATTCCAAGATCCGCTGTTCCCCTGAAATCGTTTCCACCCGCAGTTCCCCCACAGAGGCACCTTCCATCTGTACCTCCCCGGAAGTGGTTTCCACCCGCATCTTCTCAGCCCGCAATCCATGGCAGTACACCATGCCGGAAGTGGTTTCCAAGTTGCCCTTTCCCAGGCTGATCCCCGCCAAACACAGGCTGCCGGAAGTGTTCTCCGCCCGGATCTCTTCCAGGACAGCATCCGTGGGCAGTTCCACTACTAGGTGCTTTTTTAAACGCCAACTGCCAAAGCGCATCCCGTTCTCGTTCCACTGGATGTGAAGCTTGCCGTTTTTCTCCCGGATCCCCATGCGCTCGCTGTCCTTCAGCGGCCGGGGAGAATACTCCGCCACCCGGATGGTATCCCCTTCCCAAGGGCGAATCTCCACCGGGCCGTTCCACCATTCGATTTTTAACTGGGTGACAACGCCCCCCACCGGCTGCTGGTACTGGTTTTCTTCCAGGGGCAGGGCAAGGGCCGCGGTAGATTCCACAGGGGGAGCCTGCCATCCAGCCTGTTCCGCTTCCCCGGCGGCTTTCTCTTCCATAGGCACTTCCAGGGCAGGTTCCACCGCCTGAGCCGCCTCCTCAAAGACGTCCTGTTTCGGTTCCTCCGATACGGGAGCAGGCTGGGAAAGATCTTCCCCCAGCGCCTCCAACAGCCGCTGGGCGTCCTTCTGGGAGATGATCCCCGCCTCCAGCATTTCCAAGATCCTGCGCTTTTCCTCACTCATGTCATTTCCCTCCCTTGAGCTGATTGAGCGCCTCAATGGCAGTGTCCACGTCGATCTCCCCATCGGAAAGCCGCTGCAAAATCTCGGAACGCTCTTCCTTTTCCCGTAAGGCACGCTGTTCGGGTTTTTCGTCTAATCCCAAAGCAGTCAACGCAGCATCCAGCATATTTTTCACCGTGGGGTAACTGACCCCCAAGGCCCGCTCCACTTCTTTGATGGACCCCCGGCACCGCAGGAAGGTTTCCACAAACCGCAAGTGCCGGTCTTCCAGGCGGCAAAAACGGCAGGGGGCAAATTCCCCGGAAAGCTCGGTGCCACAGTGGGAGCAGCGCAGTTTGGTAACCACCATGTCTGCCCCACACACCGGGCACTGGGCCGGTGCATGAAACCGTTCATTTTCCATAAACCCCATCCTTTCTCTGTTGAACTCCTGAGGATATTATATGCCTGCATTTCATTAAAGTCAATGGAATAATTAAAAAAATTAATCAAATTCCTTAAATAAAT
>CAJFMJ010000054.1 GCA_904391645.1 uncultured Neglectibacter sp. | reverse complement strand
CGTGAGGATATCCGGCACATCATACATGATGTTGTAGGCGTTGATGATGATATAGGGGAACAGCCGGGTCCCAATGGCCAAGCCCAGCACACTGCCGGTGATGCTGGCCAGGGAGGCATAGAACAGGTATTTTACCGCAATTTTCCCTGTGGAGTATCCCAGGGCTTTCAAGGTGCCCACCTGCTGGCGCTCCTCTTCCACCATGCGGGTCATGGTGGTGAGCACCACCAAGGCTGCCACCAGAAAGAAGAACAGAGGGAACACCGTGGCGATGGCCGCAATCTTGTCAGCGTTGGAGCCATAGCTGGAAAAGCTGGTGTTGTTTTCCCGGTTGTAGATGTACCACTGGCCCTCTTCGATCTCCCGGATCTTGCTTTCAGCGTCCGCCAGCTCTTCCTCGGCGTCGGCAAATTGTTCTTGGGCCTCTTCGTAGCCTTCGTTGTACTCTTCCCAGCCGTCTTGCAGCTCTTGCCTGCCTTCCTCCAGTTTCTGGAGGCCGTCGTCATACTGGGCCTGGGCGTCGTTTAATTGGGCTTCTGCGTTGGCAAATTCCGCCTGGGCTGTTTGGATGCCCGCCTGGAGCTGGGAGTAGCTCTGGTTCAGCTGCCAACGGCTGTTGTTCAAGGTGACTTGCTGGTCCTCCAGGGCTTTGCGTTGGGTGTTCAGGGCCTCCTGGTTTTTGTCCAGCTCCGCTTTGCCTGCCTGCCACTGGGCCAAACCCTCTTCATACTGGGCGTTGCCCTGTTCCCAGGCGGCCATGGCAGAGGTGGTGTCCATCCCCTGGGCGGCCAAAGCCTCCAGGCCTGCCTTTAAGGGGGCAAATTGGGAGGCAGCTTCCGGGGCCACCTGTTCCAGCTGGGCCAGCAACGCCAGGGCGGTGGCGTCCGAAGTATCTGTCACCGGCACACCCAAAGCGGCCGCTGCCTGGAACAGCATTTCTTTCCCCTGTGTCAAGCTGTCCAGCTGGGACTTGGTGGCGTCCAGCTGGGCTTTGGAGCCGTTTAAGGTCTGCTCGTTTTCCGCCAGTTCTTGATACCCGGCATCCAACTGGGCCTGGGCCGATTCGATCTGGGCCTTCCCAGCGTCCAGCTGGGCCTGGCCGTCGTTCAGCTGGGCGTAGCCGTTGTCGATCTCCTGCTGGGCGGAGGCTGTCTGGCTTTCGAAGTCTGCCTTCTGCTGGTTCAGTTCCGCCCATCCGCTGTCAATTTCGGCTTTTGCGTCCTCCAGCTCTTTTTGGCTGTCAGCCAGCTCTTGCTCGCCGTCCTCCAGCTCTTTTTTGGCGTCGGCCAGCTCCTGTTCCGCGTCAGCCTTCTCCGATTCGTATTCCGCCCGGGCGTCGTCCAACTCCGCTTGGGCGTCCCCTACCAGCTCTTCATAGCGGATCTGGGAGCGCTCTTCCCCCAAGGGGTCCAGGGCGTCGGTGACAGCTGCCACCACATCTTCATAGGCCTGGGAGAAGGAATCCAGCTGCCGGGTGTTTTCCACCGCAAGGTAAAAGCCGGTGTAATAGTCCATGTCAAAGCTTTCCGGCACTGTGTAGGCCAGCAGGCCCAGGGAGCCGCTGCCTGCCGTGGTGCTTTCGTTTTCCATGGAGAGATAGGCGGCGCTTTTCACCGTGCCCACCACGGTGAACTCCTCACAAAGGCCCTCCACTGGTTCCCCGTCCGGGTCTTGCATCAGCTTTTGACCGATCCAGTCCGTTTCCCCGTCAAAGGACTTTGTCAGCACCACCACGCACTCCCCGGCGGCTTCGGGGAAGCGGCCCTCCACCAAGGTGAGCTGGTTCAAATAGCCTTCCGCCTGGGGGGAGGTGTCCTCGGGCAGGCTGTGCATCCGGGCAGTGTAGTTTTTGTTGTCCTCCTGCTCTGATACCAACACCAGGTCGGTGTCGTAAGCGGGCATGACTGCTTCCACCCCTTCCACGGCCTGGACGGCGGAGAGATCGTCTTCCGTGAGGCCCAGGGTGGAAACCACTTTCACGTCGTACATATGGGTGTCGTCGTAATAGTGGTCGGCAGAGATGCGCATATCCACCGGGGAGGAGAGCAGCCCTGCAAAGAAGCCCACCCCCAGGGCCACAATGGCCAGGATGGCCAAAAACCGGGACAGGGAGCTCCTTATGGTGCGAAAGATAGATTTTCCATAGGTTTTGTTCACAGCGGTCACCACTCGATCTCTTCCACCGGGGTGGGGTGGGCGTTGGTGTCATTGGAGATGGCCTTGCCGCTTTTGATGCGGATCACCCGGTCCGCCATGGCGGTAAGGGCGCTGTTGTGGGTGATGACAATGACCGTCCGGCCTGTCTTGCGGCAGGTGTCCTGCAAAAGGCCCAGCACAGCCTTGCCGGTGTTATAGTCCAAAGCGCCTGTGGGCTCGTCACACAAGAGGATCTTGGGGTTTTTGGCCAAAGCCCGGGCGATGGCCACCCGTTGCTGCTCGCCGCCGGAAAGCTGGGCAGGGAAGTTGTCCAGACGCTCTCCCAAACCCACTTCCATCAAGGTGTCCTTGGCGTCCAGGGGGTCTTTGCAGATCTCGCTGGCCAGCTCCACATTTTCCAGGGCGGTGAGGTTTTGCACCAGGTTGTAAAACTGGAATACAAACCCCACGTCGTACCGGCGGTAGGTGGTCAGCTGTTTGGGGTTATACTCGCTGATCTTTGTGCCGTCTAAGAGGATCTCCCCTTCGTCGCAGGTGTCCATGCCTCCCAGCATATTCAGCACCGTTGTTTTGCCGGCGCCGGATGGCCCCACAATGACGCAGAACTCCCCTTTGTCTACGAAGAAGCTGATGTGATCCGCAGCTGCAATGCGGTTTTCTCCCGTATTGTAATATTTGCACACGTTATGGAATTCTATAAAATGTTGTGACATGAAGAACCCCTTCCTGTAATGGCGTTTACTTTCCCAAATTTTAGAATAGCCGGGCAGTGTGAATGTGGTTTCAAAGATTTGTGAACATTTTGTCTTAATTACAGTTCTACAGTTCTCTTATCGGAAAATACAGATACCCCTTCCCTGTTGCCGGGTCGGTGTAATCGTGAACGGCTCCGGCCAGGGGAATGCCCTCCTCTTTCATTTGCCCCAAGGTTTTCTCAAACGCTCCGTGGCGGTTTTCAACAACGATATACTCATAACCTGGGATTGTCCATTTTGTCCATCCATCCGGCGCTTCTGCCTGGCCAGCACATTCCACTCCCGCCAGATACAAGCCTTTGCTGAAGCCGTCCTCCCAGGGTTGAAACGAGCGGGAAAGATCCGACATGGCGCCCCAGATTCCCACAAGCTTCCCGGTCGGGTCTTTCTTTGCCAGATGCGCCACTTCGTGAAAGTGACTGTTGGCATCATCCCACAATTTCTGAATAAACCCTTCGCCGTCCCCTGTGGAGCCCTCTTTGCCAATCACGGCAAATTCCTCCTTGATCACTTTGAACATTCCCATGCCTCCTGGCCTTTGCTTTTTACAAAAACTCCGAGCCGGGATGGGCGGCCTTGGCAGCGGCCCAGTCAAAGGAGCGCAGCTCCCCTGTGCAGGAAAGCTCAGGGAAGTCCCACTGGCGCAGCACTTCAAAGGTGCCGATGGCCACGGAGTTTGCCAGGTTCAGGCTGCGGAACCCTCCCAGCATGGGGATGCGCACGCACTGGTCGGGGTGGTCAAACAAAAGTTTTTCCGGCAGCCCGGCAGACTCTTTCCCAAAGAGCAGGTAGCAGCCGTCGGGATAGGTGACGTCGGTGTGGCGGTGTTGTGCTTTTGTGGAGAAAAAGAAAAAATTCCCTTGGTTCTTTTCGAAAAATTCGGAAAGGCTTTCGTATGTGGAAAGCGTGAGATAGGGCCAGTAATCCAGCCCGGCGTGACGCAATTTTTTGTCATCCAGTTTAAACCCCATGGGCCCTACCAGGTGCAGGGCGGCGCCGGTGACGGCGCAGGTGCGGGCAATGTTCCCGGTGTTCTGGGGGATTTCAGGTTCTACTAAAACGATGTTAAGGCTTGGCAAAGGTCATTCAACTTCCTTTCTTTGGCTGGCTTTCCGCGGAATAAACGAAGGGGGCGGCGGGCAAGATGAACTTGACGGCAGCGCTAAGGCTGGTCAAATGCTTACTCACAATTGGGAGGTTACAATCCATGATGAACAAGACAATGAACATGGCGAAAGGGATCGGTATGGGGGTGCTGGCCGGCGTGGCAGTGGCCGCTGTCAGCAACAAGATGATGAACGGCGGCCACCGCAAAGCCAGCCAAATGCGCAAAAGCGCTGGCAAGGCCATGCACTCCGTAGGAAACCTGATCGGCGACGTGGAGAAGATGCTGCGGTAAAAACAGCTGTACTCTCAGCAGTTGCCAGTGGGTGTGCCCATAGCGGGACCTTTCACGGAGAGAACCTCCAAGGCAGGGGGAAACAAGCAAGCCGGGCGGCCTTTTTTCAGGTTGCCCGGCCGCTTGCTTTTGTTCTCTTTCTCTACTATCTGTATACAGTATACCACAGGGAGGGGCAAAAGAAAACAGACAGGTGTGGCCCTGTCTGTTGGTTAAGTTCGTTTTAGGGGACATCGCACAGGCAGCCCCGCACGCCTTTCGGGCCCACCACCCGGATGGAACATCCAGGGAGCTTCCCGGGGCGGCGCCCCGCCTCGTGGCACTTAATGGCAAGGCCCGGTCCGCCCCCCTGGTCGTAGCAGTAGGACAGCCGGTTGCAGCAGCCCTGGGAGGCGCGGAACCACTTGCAGGCGCCGGTGCCTGTGCAGTGGCGCAGGGAATCCTGCCGGTCGATGTACTCCTGGGCGATGGCGCCCCCGGCGTGGTATTCCCCGTTGCTGATGAGGATGTGGGCGGCGCTCATATCGGCAAACAAATTGCTGTAGCCGCTGGCGGTGCCGTGGTGGGGCGCTTTGAGAATGTAATAGCCGTCGTAGAGCTGGTCCATGATTTCCAACATGGTTTCCGGAGTGGCGTCGCCTGTCAGGAGGATGTCCTGCTCCCCAGGGCCGTTCCGGCGGACATTGTGGAACACCACCGACGCCCCGTTTACCGCGGTGGTATAGGGGCCGGCGTTCAAGGGGTTTTGTAGAACCTCCCGCACGTCGTGAGCCTCGGGGATGGCGTTCAATTCCTCCCGCAGGGATTCCAGCTCTTCCAGGGTTTCCTCCAGGTGGCCCAGATAAGCCCGGCGTTTTTCTGGAAGGGCCCGGCCCCCGGCGGAAAATGCCTGGTCGCACTTGGTGTACAGGGCCAAGAAATCCTCTTTCAGCTGCAAAAAACGCTTCACGCAGGCGGGCTGGAAGGGGGAGGAGAACAGCACGTTGAGCTCTTCCAGGGCAGCGGTGAGCTGAGGGTCGAAGGGGTAGTTTTCCACCCGGGGCCACAGTACCTGGTATTCCACCCCGTCAAAGTGGAAGCTGTCCCCTGCACCCAGGGTGAAAATCCGGTCTTGGCCCAGCCGCTCTTCCAGCACCCGGAAGGCCCGCACGCACCAGGTGTTCACCTGGTAGGCGTCGCTTTGGGGCTGGGAAAACAGGTAGGCAAACAGGGCAAACTCTAAAAGCAGGGGGATTCCCCGGCTGTCCAGGGGGGAGCGGGGCAAAAACACCCGGCTGAAGTAGCCCTCTTGGGTGTCCAACAGCTTTTGGAACCCAGAGAGGTGGTCCCGGTGGTAGTGGGTCAGCAGGAACCAGCGGTCCATGGCAGGGGCGTACCGGGCGGCGATCTGCCCCACCCATTGCTCCAGGGGCACGTCCCCTTCCCGGAGGCGCTGGCTGACGCTGCCGCAGTCCACCATAAGGGCGCTTCGGTCCCGTCCCCCCAGCACGATGCACTCCCCATATTCCATATTGAGAAGTTCCACCCACTGCATGGTTTTCCCCTCCCTTTTGGGTGTTTTATTTAGAGATCCCAGTCCGGCAGCTGACCGCTGGGGGTAGCTTCCTCACCGGGCAGGGTTTCCTGGCCGCGTTTCTGGTAGAGGATGCCGTTGAAATAATTGCCGTCTTTCCACTCGCCGTCGAACACGATGGCTCCGGTGGAGTCAAACTCCGTGCCATGGCCGTGGCGCTTGCCGTCTTTCCAGGCTCCGTAGTACACCAGGTTGCCCTCTTTATCAAAGGCTGACCCGATGCCCGTGGGCTGTCCATCCAGCCATTTGCCCACAAACACGGTGCCGTCGGCGGTGTTGTAGGATACGCCGGGCCCTTGCTTTTTTCCGTCCTGGATGCGCCCGCCATAGCGCAGGTTCCCGTCCTTGTCAAAGAGGGAAACAAACTCCTGAGGAGCGCCGTCTTTCCACTGGGCAATGTGCAAAGCGTGGTCGCTGTCCCGGAAAGATACCCCTAGGCCGTCCTTTTTGTCGTTTTTCCAGGAGCCTGCGTAGCACAGATTGCCATCTTTATAGTAATAGGCGCCAAAGCCCTCTCGTTTGCCGTCCCGGAAGCCGCCTTCATAGGAGGTGGCCCCGCTGGGCTGCTCTGTGCGGCCCCGGCCCCAGGGCTTCCCTTCCCGCAGTTCCCCTCGGTAGGAGGGGACTTGGGGAGCAGGTTTTTCCAAGGCGGCTTTCCGGGCCGCTTGCAGGATCTCCCGGCTTTCCGGGTCTTCGGGATCCCGCGAAAGGGGATGTTCCGGGGAAGCTGCTGCAGGGCTGGGGCCCGGTGCAGGCTGCTCTTCCGGGGTTTGGGCCTCTGCCGGTGTTGCATCCGCTCCGGACTCCGGTTCTGGCTCTGCTGCGGGGGCGCGTTCCGGCTCCGGTTCCTGGGTTTCTTCCTGGGTCTGGGGCTCTTCTGCAGCAGGGGCGGTTTCCAATGGTTCCTCCAAGGGGGCGAACTCCTCCGCTGCCTCCTGGAAAGGCGGCACAGGGGCCTGGGTCAGGGGCGCGGCCTGGGGCTCTTCCGGTTCTTGGATATGGGCGTATTCCTCCAGGCTGGTGAAAGAGATTTGAGGGCCCTCTTGTTCCTCACTGGCCAGGGAGCCCTCTTTCACCTCCCAGGCAGGCAACAGCATCACCGTGCCGCCTTTGAGCTTCTCCATAGCCTCTTTCCGGGCCTGGGCCTCCTTTTGGGGGCAGTAACAGAACATCCCCTCCTGGGTGGAAACCAACAGCTTGGGCTCTCCGAACCGGGCGTTTAACAGGCTCTGTCCGGCAGTGCCTTCCAAATAGGGCACAGGGTATAGCAGGGTGGAGCGGTAGCGCTTTTTAGTGGCGTCCCAGTCGAAGCGCTCCATCTGGTCGTCCTGGTCCACCGGCTTGAAGATCACGCGGGCATTGCGGGCATCCCAGGGCTCGTAGTATTCCGATTTCAGCCAGATCAGGGACTTGTCAAAAAACACCCGGCTGGTGATGATGTTGCGGAAATCCCGCCTTACCAGGACATAGCCGCCCCGCTGATCAAAGGCTTCTTCCAGCATCAGGCGGCCGGTGCCGGTGACCCGGTTGGCGGCCTTGCGCCAGTAAAAGCTCCGGCGGGAGAGTTTGCCTTGCAGCTTTCCTTCAAAGCCCCGGATGATCTCGTGCTTGCCCACACGCAGCGCTTTGCAACCCCCGGTGAAATACTTTTCCCGGGCGGTGGCCAGTTCTCCCCGGAGGATGTCCAGGCTGTCCCGGCTGGTAAAGCACACGCAATATACGTTTCTGGCCAAGAGGCTCAAGCTCATGGCGCTGGATGCCACGTTCTGTTCCATATCCACGCTCCCGTTTTCCACCAATGCGGCAATAATCAGAGCTATTATAGCACAGTTTTGCTTTTTGGGACAGGTTTTTCCTGGGAAAGGGGAAAATCCTTTTGGGAAATGTTCTTTTTGCCCTTTTTGTGCTATAATAACCAAAACATCCCAAGGGAAAGCGGAGGGCCGCCGGCAGAGGAAAGCCGTGGGGCAGGCGCGCCAGGGGATGGAAAAGGAGGGATTGCCGTGGATTGGCAAACCATGTGGGCAAATTTTTTGCAGGGCCTTACGGCTTTTGCGGTGGATTTCATACTGGCGGCCATCATTTTCTTTGGCGGTTGGCTGCTGGCCAAACTGGCTGCCAAGCTGACCAAGCAGGCCATTTCCAAGGGGAAAGTGGACGCTTTGGTGGCCAGCTTTGTGGGCTCGCTGGTAAAGGCTGTTGTACTGGTGGTGGCCGCTGTCAGCGCAGTGGCCCAGCTGGGGGTGAACATCACCTCCCTGGTGGCGGCTTTGGGCGCTGCGGGTTTGACGGCCAGCTTCGCGTTGCAAGGCAGCCTTTCCAACTTGGTCAGCGGGATGCAGATCATCTTCACAAAGCCCTTTAAAATGGGCGACTACCTTTCCTTTGGCACCCATGAGGGCACAGTGAAGCGCATCGAGATCCTCACCACCACCTTGTCCACCTTTGACAACAAAGAGGTGATCATCCCCAACTCCATGATCACCAGCGATGTGGTGGTGAATTTTACCAGCAGTGGTACCCGCCGGGTGGATTTGAGCTACGGGGTATCCTACCAGGCGGATTTGAAAAAGGCCAAAGGGATCCTCCAGCGGCTGGTGGCGGAGGATGAGCGGATCTTCCAAGATCCTGCGCCCATGATCGCCGTGGGGACCTTGGGGGAGAGCTCGGTGACGGTGGTGTGCAAGGTGTGGTGCAAGGAAGAGGACTACTGGTCCATCTATTACGCCATGCAGGAGCGGGTGAAAGAGGACTTTGACAAGGAGGGCATTTCCATCCCTTACCCCCAACTGGACGTGCATTTGAAGCAAGAAGGCAATGGAAACTGAAACAAAAACGGGAAGGGCCTGCCGCATTTTGCGGCAGGCCCTTTTTTACTGGAACAGAAACGCTTCCAAAGAGAGCTCTCTTTTTTCCGGGTTTGGAAGATGTGGAGGCAAACGTCCAGGCAGGGCTTCTTTCATTTCTCCAGCACAGCCCCAGGGTAATAATGGGCCAGAATGGCCTCGTAGCTTTCCCCTTGGTTTGCCAGGAACGCCGCCCCGGCCTGACTCATGCCCACCCCGTGCCCCCAGCCATGGACTGTAAACTGGAACACACCCTCACTATAGGAGAGGGTAAAGCAAGCGCTGCGCAGCCCAAAGGCTTCCCGCAGCTCTTCCCCGGTGCAGGTGCGGCCTCCCACCTGGGCCGAGGTTACATACCCGGAATTCCCCCGGCAAATTTCATGGATCCACTCCTCCTCCGGACCGGAAAAGTCCACTTCCCCCGGCCAGGCGGCCTGGGCGGCTTCCTGAAGCTGGGTGGCGGTTAGGGAAACTGCGGAAAGGTAGCCCGAGGCAAAACAGTCCCCGGGGCTGGACACTTGTTGGAGATAGGGGAAGTCCTGGCCCCACACCTCCTGGGAGGAGGCGGTGTCCCCGCCGGAGATGGCAAAGAACGCGGCGCAGATGGGTTCCCCTTCCCAGGTGAGCAGCTGCCCCTGCACTTGGGACGTGATGCTTTGCAGCTTTTCAAAGGTGGCGGAAAAGCTCTCCCCCCAGCGTTCTTCCATGGCGGAGCGGGGGACGTATACCAGCCAATTGGCGCTGTCGCAGGCAAAGTCGGCCCCCTCCCCGGTGTTTTGGGACCGCTGGTAGGAGTAAAAGGTGTACAGCGCCACCGCCTGGGCTTTCAGCGCTTCATCGGGGGCAGACAGGTCCATCTCGCAGGCCAGAGCCGCCGGGAGGAACTCCTCCGCTGTCACGTCGAAAGTTTCCCCTGTGGAGGTGTCATACAGGGTGAACACATCGCCTTCTGTAGGGGTGGGGGAGAGAGTCGGCTCCCGGCCCTCTAAAAATCCCGGCGTGGTTGTGGAAGAGGGGGCGGGGCTGGAAGCCAAAGGCTCCTCTTCTTCCAGGGCACTGGCCTCGTTTTGGGAAGTTGTCCCGGGAAGGGAGCTTTCGCCTGGGGAGGGGGAGGCCGTTTCCCCGGAGAAAGCGGCCCCGTCTGGTGAGTGCCCCAGTCGGTAAACAGCCCACACGCCAACCGGCAGCAGGGTGAAGGCGGCGTACAGCACCAGGAACAAGATCAGCAGTAACCGTGCTTGTTTGCGGTGAGGAGTGGTCATGGAGGATCCCTTCTTTTTGCATAATTTTAATTTTAGAATTTCATAATCTACGGGTGAAAACCGAGAATTTAGGCTAAAAATAAATTTCTTGAAGCTATATCTTGCAAAAATCGTTGACTTTCCCGCTTTAGTGGAGTACAATCTAAAAACCATCGTTTAGGAACTGGAGAAAGGGGAAGGGACATGGAAAGGCTGAACAACGAAACGCCCGGCAGCACCACCATTCAGGAGCTGTGCGAAGAATACCGGCAGAACAATGTGATCACCAAAGAAGAGTATGAGCGCCACCGTGTGAAGCGCGGCCTGCGCAACGCAGATGGCACCGGCGTGATGGCGGGGCTGACCCATGTGTGCAACGTCCACGGCTACCTGATCGCCGACGGCGACAAGATCCCCGACAAGGGCAAGCTGACTTACCGGGGCATCGATGTGGAGGACATCGTCCGTGGCTGCGAAGAGGAGGACCGGTTTGGTTTTGAGGAGGTGGTGTGGCTGTTGATCTTCGGCCACTTGCCCACCCGGGCCCAGTATGACCGGATCTGCCGGCTGCTGTTTGAAAACCGGGAGCTGCCCGAATATTTCCCTGAAGACATGATCATCAAGGCACCCTCCAAGAACATTATGAACAAGCTGGCCCGTTCGGTGCTGGCGCTGTACTCTTACGATGACAATCCGGATGACCAGTCGTTGGAGAACAATATGCGGCAAAGCATCTCCCTGATTGCCCGGATGCCCTCCATCATGTCCTATGCCTACCAGGTGAAGCGGCGTCACTTTGATAAGGAGAGTATGTTTTTCCATCCGTACCAGCCGGGGCATTCCACAGCGGAGGCCATTTTGAACGCTTTGCGCCCTGACCGGAAGTTCACCCACGAAGAGGCCAGGCTTTTGGACCTGTGCATGGTGCTCCACGCAGAGCACGGCGGCGGCAACAACTCCACCTTCACCACCCGGGTGGTGACCTCCTCGGGGTC
>CAJFMJ010000053.1 GCA_904391645.1 uncultured Neglectibacter sp. | reverse complement strand
ACACGCACCACACGGCCTTGATGATCTGGTCGATCTTCAACAGGGTGTAGATCCAGAAGGCAGGCATATGCCACACAAGGCCAGCCAAAGCGCCCAGGGGCACCGAAGCCGCCCACAGGAACAGGATATCGGCAATCATCAGGAACTTTGTGTCGCCGCCGCCCCGGAGAACGCCTTTGGTGAGGATGGAGTTCATAGACTGGAAGATGACGATAAAGCCCACAGCCAGCATCAACTGCTCGGCAATGCCTTTGGTTTCCTCGGTGATGTCATAGAAGGAGATCACCGGACCGCTGATGATCATGATCAGCAAACCGGCAAACACACCGATGATAGCCCCCAGCCCCAGGAAGGTGAAGCCCTGACGCTGGGCTTTGTCGTATTCCCCCTGGCCCAGGGTGTGGCCCGTGATGATGGAGCTGGCGTTGGAGATGCCCTGGATGAACACGGTGGAAAGCTGCTGGGTCACGGTGGTGATGGAGTTTGCTGCCACAAAGGTGGCGCCCACACGGCCCATCACCATGGCCACGGCGCTGTTGCCCAGCCCCAGCAGGGTATCGCTGACCAAAACCGGGATGCTGATACGCAGGTAGTCGCCCACAAGGTCGCCGCACTTCATGGCCAAGTACTTCAAACGGTAAGCAATCTTTTTATCCACAAAGAGGAAATACCCGCAGATGAAGGCAAACTCGAACACACGGGCGATGACGGTGCCCAAGGCTGCACCGGCCACTTCCATACGGGGCGCACCAAAGGTGCCGAAGATAAAGACGTAGTTAAAAAACACATTGACGAAAAACGCACAGATGGAGCAGATTAAAGGCAACTTCACTTGGCCCACGCTGCGAAGCACGATGGTGCAAGTGAGGGAAAATCCCAGCAGCCAATAGCAGGGAATGGACCAGCGGAAATAGCTGGCGCCCGCTTCAATGATAGCGGGGTCGTTGGTGTAGATCCGCATGAGGCCCTCTGGCGTGATGATCGTGGCCAAAGTGAACGCCAACCCAAACACAAAACACAACCGCAACATGATGGTGATGGCTTTCCGCAGAGAGTGCTTATCCTGCATCCCCCAAAAGCGGGAAGTGAGCACCGAAGCCCCCATACCAATGCCCATGCAGCAAATCTGGAAAATGTTGATGAACTGATTTGCCAGCGCCGACGCAGACAGGGCCGTTTCCCCCAGCTTTCCCAGCATGACGGTATCGGTCATGTTGACGCCAATGGTGATGAGGCTCTGGGCGGAGATAGGCAGCGCAATGGCTACCACTTTTTTGTAAAACGCCTTGTCCCCCAAGTAGGGACGGATCTTCTCTTGAAATCCCACAGATGTTCCGCCTTTCCTAAAAAGTTTCATTTACAACTATATTATTCTACAGTATCAACGTCAAAAAGGCAAGGGTTTGGACTGAAAACACTCCTTGCGCTGGTTTTCCCCGTGTGCTATGATTGAAAATGAAATCGGAAAACACGTCCTATCCGGAGCCCTAGGGTCCCTGGGACTTGGGGTGCCACCCTATTGGGGGGACTGTGGGCAAACTGCCTTCTTTGAAAAGCGGTTTTGACTTTTCCATTGTAAGAGGAGGACCTTTCATGATTCTTTCCGGACGAGAAATCCAGAAGCATATGGGCAAAGAGATCGTCATTGAACCCTTTGACGAAAAACGCCTGAACCCCAACAGTTATAACCTTTCCCTGCACAACCAGCTGCTGGTTTATGAAAACAAGCTGCTGGACATGAAAACGCCCAACCCTGTGAAGCAGCTGACCATCCCGGAAGAAGGCCTGGTGCTGGATCCGGGAAAGCTTTACCTGGGCCGGACCCAAGAGTTCACCAAGACAGAAAGCTTTGTCCCCATGTTGGAAGGACGGTCTTCCGTGGGACGGCTGGGGCTGTTTATCCACGTCACCGCCGGGTTTGGGGATGTGGGCTTTGCCGGCTACTGGACACTGGAGATCTTTTGCGTGCAGCCCATCCGCATTTACCCTGGGGTGGAGATCTGCCAGATCTACTATCACGACATCCGAGGGGACTATGACCTGTATCAAAGCGGCAAGTATCAAAACAATACGGGCATCCAGCCCAGCTTGTTGTACAAGGACTTTGAGGAAGGATGAACCCATGTATTTTTCAGAAACCGTGGAAAGCTGGCAGGATTGGGGCCGGATATACCAGTCAATCCCTACCTTTGAACCCTTAGTTAAAGAAATATTCCGCCGGGAGGGCCTGCCTTGGGAGCCCCTCTCTCCCCTTACCCCCGGCACCAATGGTGTTTTCCGGTGCGGGAACCTGGTGGTAAAGGTCTTTTACCCCAAAGAAGCAGGTGAAAACCCCGCGCTGGATTTCTCCACAGAAACGGCCGCCTGCCACCAGGCTCTTGCTTGGGGGATTCCCTGCCCGGACCTTGTGACCCAAGGGACCATCCAAGACCGGTATATTTTTTATTACCTGATTACCAGCTATATACCAGGGAAAGAGGCCGGTACCTGGCTGGAAACAGCCTCTTCCTCGGAACGCGCCCGCTTTGTGGAAACCTTGAAAACCATCTTGGGAAATCTTCACCGGCCGGCAGAGGGGCCGTTTCCTCCCGGCGACCTGAAAGCCCAAGCGCTAGAAAACCCCCGTTTGCAAAAACTCCCCACTTCCCTGCGGGAAGAAATCCTCTTGCGGGTAAAAAACATGGACTTGGGCCAGCTGGTGCTCACCCACGGAGACGTCACTGGGGAGAACATTTTAATCCGAGAAAACGGCGCTCTGGCTTTCCTGGACTGGGCAGATGCCCGGTTGGCTCCCCCTTGGTACGAACTGGGGCCCTTGGCATTTGAACTGCTCCAAGGAGAACCTTCGCTGTGGCGTCTCTTTGCAGGGGAAAACCGCCTTGTCTTTCTGTCCGGGCTTCTCAACTGCCTCTGCTTACATCCCTTTGGCCCGGACTTTTTGGAAAAGATGGCTGCCCAAACTGGCAAAGGCCTGTTCTGTTCTTTAAACGACGTGGAACAGACTCTTCTAGAAAGAATGATGTAATATGTGGATTATCTTCGCTTTTGGCTCTGCGGCTTTTGCAGGGCTCACTGCCATTTTGGCAAAGATCGGCCTGAAACAGGTGGACTCCGACCTGGCTACGGCCCTGCGCACCATTGTGGTGCTGGTGTTCGCCTGGCTCATGGCATTCCTCACAGCGGGTGTCCCGGACCTGGGGGCCATCAGCTCAAAAACCTACCTGTTCCTGGTTTTGTCCGGCCTTGCCACCGGGGCCTCGTGGATCTGCTATTTTAAGGCCCTGCAGATGGGGGACGTAAACAAGGTGGCACCCATCGACAAGAGCTCCATCCTGCTGACCATGCTGCTGGGGTTCTTACTGCTGGGGGAAAGCCTTTCCTGGGGCAAAGTGGGCTGCATGGCCTTGATTGGCGTGGGCACCTTCCTGATGATCGAGAAAAAAGAGAGCGTCATCCCCCAGCCCAAGGGCCACGGATGGATGTTCTACGCGGTGCTCTCCGCAGTATTTGCCGCCCTGACCACCATCCTGGGCAAAGTGGGCGTGGAAAATATCGACTCCAACCTGGGGACGGCCTTGCGCACAGTGGTGGTGCTGGTGATGGCCTGGGCCATCGTGCTGGCAAAGGGAAAACAGAAAGGCATTGCCTGGATCGATGGGAAAAGCTGGCTGTTCCTGGTTTTGTCCGGAGTGGCCACCGGGCTCTCCTGGCTGTGCTATTACCGGGCCCTGCAAATGGGGGACGCCTCCCTGGTGGCGCCCATTGACAAACTGAGCATCCTGTTCACAGTGGCATTTTCCGGGATCTTCTTGAAGGAGCGGCTCTCGGCGAAATCCGGTGGAGGGCTGGCCTTGTTGACGGCCGGGACCCTCTTGCTGCTGGTGGCCTAACGGTTGGGAACACTTGTGGAAAATGTTTTACATAAAAAACACAGTTGGCAGCCTCCATCTGGGAAGCAGCTCGAAAGGAGAATTTTTATGGCAAAATTGGAAAGGCAAGTCCACGGCAACTTTGACGGCATTTTGAACTCCCTCCACCAAGCGGTGCTCCAGGGCAGTATGTCCGCCTCCTATGAAGACGGCAGCGACTTCGCCCAAGGGGATTTCCGCTGCGCTGTACGGGTGTATGAGCGCTACAGCTGGTCCGGAGGGAACCGGGTCAGCCTCACCCTGACCTTGGCAGGCAGCCAGGGGAGCTACTTCCTCTCCGCCATCACCGCCGGGGGCAGCCAGGGGACTTTTTTCAAGCTGAACACCCTTGGGGAAGAGGCCTTTTTGGACACCATCGCCCCTGTGATCGAAAACCTGTAAAGAAAAAGCGAAAGAGGCTGTTGCACAGCGCAACAGCCTCTTTTTTGTATTCTTCCAGGTGTTCAGCTGAGGAACCCCTCTACGATCTTTTCTTCGGCTTCCTCTTCCGTGAGGCCCAAGGTGCGCAGTTTCATGATCTGCTCCCCGGCGATCTTGCCGATAGCCGCCTCGTGGATGAGGGCAGCGTCGCCGTCATTGGCGGAAAGCTCCGGGGCAGCGTCCACACGGCCATGGTCGGCAATGATGGCGTCGCACTCCGAATGGCCCGCACAGGGGGCGTTGCCGATGATCTTGGAACGATAGGCTTGGTAGGAATTGCCCCGGGCCACGGAACGGGACACCAGGTCTGTGGAAGAACCCTCCCCGTTCATGGTGACTTCAAAGTCCGTGTGGGCCTGCTGGTCCGCCTCGGTGAGCAGGCGCTCCCGGATGACCAACTTGGCCTTGGGGCCCAAGGTGGCTTTGGTGGTGCGGGTAGTGCGGTCCACCCCGCCGATCTGGGAGGTATCCATCTCCAAAACGGCCCCTTCTTTCAGGTCGCACTCGGTGACAGGGTCAATGGACTTGATCCCGGTACCATGGCCGGTACCCACGTGCTTTTCAATGTACTTGACCCGGGCGCCCTTCTCCAAAAAGAACCGGTGGATCCCGTTATGCCGGGCAGGTTCCCCGTTTTCTGTGTGGACGCCGCAACCGGCCACAATGGTCACATCGGCGTATTCGCCCACATAAAAGTCGTTGTACACCAAGTCGTCCACGTCCCCGTGGGTGACGCAGGCAGGGATGGAAACCGTTTCCCCTTTTGTGCGAGGTAGGATGTGGATATCCAAACCGGGCAGGTCTTTTTTGGTGTCAATCTTGATGTGCTCCGTGGACTGCCGGCCTGCACAGCCGCCGTCCTCCCGGATATTGAAGGCCCCTTTAAAGGAGCCGTTCCAGCTGGAAACCAGCTTCAGCAGTTCTTCCGTTACGCTCTTCATGAAAACACCGCCTCCCTCTTGGCGCAGGCGTCACACTGGACGTTGCCCTCCATCAGTTTGGGGAAGATCTCCGCCCCCGGGCCCATCTCTTTTAAAGTGCCGCCGGAGATCACCACGATCTCATCGGCGATCTGCAAGATCCGCTCCTGATGGGAGATGATGATGAGGGTCCCATGCAGCTTGCCCCGCAGGCTTTGGAACACGTCGATCAAATTGGCAAAGCTCCACAGGTCAATGCCAGCCTCCGGCTCATCGAACAGGGACAGCTTGGTGTGGCGGGCCAGCACTGTGGCGATCTCAATGCGCTTGATCTCGCCGCCGGAAAGGGTGGCATCCACCTCCCGGTTGATATACTCACGGCCGCAAAGCCCCACCCGGCCCAGCATTTCACAGAGCTTGTCCGTGGGGAGCTTTTGCCCGGCAGACAGTTCCAACAGCCGGCGCACGGTAAACCCCTTGAAGCGCACAGGCTGCTGGAAGGCAAAACTGACCCCCGCTTTGGCCCGCTGGGTCACATCCAGCTCTGTGATATCTTGACCGTCCAAAAAGATCTTGCCGCTGTCCGGCGTTTCAATGCCCGCGATGATCTTGGCCAAGGTGGTCTTTCCCCCGCCATTGGGCCCGGTAATCACCGTGAGCTTCCCTTCCGGGATGGTCAGGCTCACATCCCGCAAAACCTGGTTGCCGCCTGGGGCGGTCCAGGAAATATGTTGTAGTTCCAGCATACTGCCTTCTCCTTTCATTCCGGTTGCCATCAGCCCGGAGGCGTTCCCCCACAGGAACTTCCCCCAGGCTGACCCTTCCCCTATTCAGGGTACCCACTGTATTGTAAATTATTTCTTTCCCGCTTTCAAGGCCCGGGAAGCATTTAATATTGCAATCACCATCACACCCACGTCGGCAAAAACAGCCTCCCACATATTGGACAGCCCAAAGGGGGTGAGCGCAAGCACCACGATTTTCACCGCCAGGGCAAACACGATGTTCTGCCGGACGATCCGCAAGGTGCGTTTGGAGATCTGCATGGCCAGGGCAATCTTCGAAGGTTTGTCGTCCATCAAAACGATGTCGGCGGCCTCGATGGCAGCGTCAGAGCCCAAGGCACCCATGGCGATGCCGATATCCGCCCGGGAAAGGACGGGGGCGTCATTGATGCCATCCCCCACAAAAGCCAGCTTCCCTTTGCTGGATTTCTGCTCCAACAGGGCCTCCACCTTGGCCACTTTTTCCCCTGGGAGCAGCTGGGTATACACTTCGTCCAAGCCCAAGTCACGGGCCACAGCCTCTCCCACGGTTTTGGTGTCGCCGGTGAGCATCACCGTTTTCCTGACCCCTTGGGCTTTCAAGGCAGCGATGGCCTGTTTGGCATCGCCCTTCACCTCATCGGAGATGACGATATGCCCCCGATACTGGCCATCCACTGCCACATGGACGATGGTTCCCACATGGTGGCAGGGACGCCACTTTATGCCCATGGAGTCCATCAGCTTATCGTTGCCCGCACAGACAGTTTTCCCGTCCACCTGGGCACGCACCCCTCGGCCGGACAGCTCTTCCACCTGGCCCACCCGGCTTTCGTCGAGCTCTTTGCCATAGGCCTTCTTCAAAGAACGGGAAATGGGATGGTCAGAGTAACTCTCCGCCAAGGCGGCCATTTCCAGCAGGCTGCCCTCGGTACACTCCTGAGGATGGATTGCCGTGACGTTGAAAACACCCTTTGTCAAGGTGCCGGTTTTATCAAAAACTACCATTTCCGTATTGGCCAGGACTTCCAAATAGTTTCCGCCCTTCACCAGGATGCCCTGGCGGGAGGCCCCGCCAATGCCGCCAAAGAAAGACAGTGGCACGGAGATAACCAAGGCACAAGGACAGGAAACCACCAGGAAAATCAAGGCTTTTTCGATCCAGCCAGCCCAGTTGCCCACAAACAGGGGCGGCACCAAGGCCAGCACCGCGGCGCCAATCACCACCACGGGGGTATAGTACCGGGCAAACTTGGTGATGAAGCTTTCTGCCCGTGCCTTTTTGCTGCTGGAGTTTTCCACCAAGTCCAGGATCTTGGCCACCGTGGACTCGCCAAACACCTTGGTCACCTGCACCCGCAGCAGCCCAGTCTGGTTGATGCAGCCGCTGATCACATTGTCACCAGGACACACTTCCCGCGGGACGCTCTCCCCAGTGAGGGCCGAGGTGTTCACCATAGAAGTGCCCTCCAGCACCACGCCGTCCAGAGGGACCCGCTCCCCGGCCTTTACTGTGATCACATCCCCTACAGCCACTTCCTCCGGGTCCACCTGGACCAATTTGCCACCCTGCTCCACGTTGGCATAATCGGGACGGATGTCCATCAACTCGGCAATGGACTTCCGGGAACGGTCCACCGCGTGATCCTGGAACAGCTCCCCCACCTGGTAAAACAGCATGACAAACACCGCTTCGGGATATTCCCCTTGGCCAAAAAAGCCGGTGCAAAATGCGCCTACTGTGGCCAGCGCCATCAGGAAGTTTTCGTCAAACACCTGGCCGTGGGCGATATTGCGGATGGCCCGCCACAGCACATCCCAGCCAATGACGAAATAGGCCGGGAAAAAC
Source organism: uncultured Neglectibacter sp. (assembly GCA_904391645.1). GTDB lineage: Bacteria > Bacillota > Clostridia > Oscillospirales > Acutalibacteraceae > Acutalibacter. Next base: position 3,120 of record CAJFMJ010000053.1, on the reverse strand, counting down.
AGCAAAAAGCGCCATATTCCCTCATAGGGGATCAACATGGCGGCAATGAGCAACACCGCGCTGACAGCTACCCGGACCAGCATGGTCTTTTCTTTCTTAGTCATCTCTCTCAAATCCTTCTCCCAAGAATTGCCGCTGGGGCTTTCCCCGCTGAGGCGGCTTGCAACAGAAACAGCAGGTCACTCGGTGACGTGCTCCATACCTTGGCCAAAAATCGTGTGCACATGGTCATCCGCCAGGGAGTAAAACACGGTTTTCCCCTTCCGGCGGTACTTCACCAGCTTGCTTTTCTTCAGCACCTGTAGCTGGTGGGAGATAGCCGACTGGGTCATCCCCAACAGCTGGGCGATATCGTACACACACATCTCCGACTCAAACAGCACATAGAGGATCTTGATGCGGGTGGAATCACCAAACACCTTGAAAAGCTCTGCCAAGTCAAACAGGGTTTCTTCCGGGGGCATGGCTTGATTCACCCGCTCCACGATCTCCTGGTGGGCAAAAATGAACTCCCCTTGAGGGTCAATTTTTATTTGGGCCATTCCGCAACATCCTTTCATATGAACGATTGTTCATGCATATACCATACGCTACTTCCCTCCCTTTGTCAAGAGGGAATCCCATACTTTTACAAAAAAATTTCTCCCCTTCCCGCAAGAAGCAAAAAAGCCCCGGCGCCCAAAGGGCGTCGAGGCTTTTTCACAGCAGACGGTTTTACTCCGCCTTCACCAGGTTTTTATCAAAATTCATCAGGATGCTGGCTGCCTGGGCACGGGTGGTGGTACCCTGGGCATCGATCTTGCCAGTGTCCTCGTGGCCGTTGATCAGTCCGTTGCCATTGGCCCAGCTCAAAGCAGTGGTCGCCCAGGGGCTGATGCTGCCTGCATCGGAGAACTTGGTCAGGTCACCTGTTTTCGAGAGATCCAGCTCTTTATACTTGGCGTAGTTGTAAAGCATTTGGGCAAACTGCTCCCGGGATACATTCTCCTCGGGGGCAAAGATGTTCTCGCCCATACCTACCGATACTCCGGTCAAGCGTGCCCAATAAACAGCGTCGTTGTACCAGGCGTTGGGGGTCACGTCAGCATAGGGATACCCCAGGTTCTCCTCGGAGAGGTCGGGTTTGCCTTCCAGGTTGTAGAAGAGCTGCACCGCCTGGGCCCGGGTAAGGCTGGTTTCCGGCTCGAAAGTGGTGTCGCTCATACCCGCCATGATGGCATTGTCATACACATACTCCACAGCCTCCAGGTACCAGGCATCGCCCACATCGGTGAAGGGCGTGCTGGGCACAAAGGTAACCTCGATGGTCACTTCCCCTGCGGGCTGGGTAAAGGTATATTTCCCGTCTTTCTCAGAAACGGCCACAGCGGTGCCGTCCTTCTGCGTCACGGAAACCGTGCCCACCTTGTAACCCTTATCCGGGGTGGCAGTGATGGTCACAGTATCCCCTTCTTTGGCGTCTTCCGGGTCAACGGTCACAGTGCCGTGCTCATCTTCTTCCACAGGAGCGCCCACAGAGCCATCGGGATTCAACACCACATCCGCGTCTTCGGGGATCAGTTCTGCAATGCCCACATAGCTGGTGTTCTCACCGGCCTCTTCGTCGGTGGTCTTCTCAAAGGTACCGCCGGTGACAGAAACCACTTTTTCTGCCTCGATGGTGCCCAGGCCCTTGGTGGCCACGCCCACGTAGGTGCCGCCCTTCAGGGAAACAGAGCCGCCCACCGTGTCGTTCGCTTCTTCAGCCTGGATCAGGACGTTCTGGAAGGTGCCCTTTTCAATGGTCAGGGAACCGGCGTCCCCCTCTTCCACAGCAGGGTTTTCATAGACCACCGAAGCAGCCTCCTCCAGGGTGGCATCATGGATGGTGACATTGCTGCCCTTGTCCACGTTCAGGCCGCCCCAGCCGTTGCCGCTGGTGGTGAGGCCGGTGACATTCAAAGTGGAGTTGTTTACCACCACGCCATAGCCCAGGCCGTTTTTCACGGTCACGTTCTCCAGGGTGACAACAGTGGTAGCCTCTTCGTCCGCATCGGGAACACTGTAGATGTTCAGGCCGTGTTTGCCGCCTTTGGCGTCAAACGTCACATCCTTCAAGGTGACAACTGCACCGCTTTCCATGTTGACCAGGCTGGCCACGTTGGAAGAGCTTCCCTCCTGGGCGGTGAAGTTTTCCCCGCTGATGGTGTGTGTGTCGCCGTCCAGGGTGATGTCCTTGGTGAGGGTCAAAACACCTTGGTTATTGCCCACGCTGGTGGCATCCAGGACGATGTCCTTCAACAGGGTCAGGGTGTCGCCATCTTTTGCCTCTTCCAAGGCAGCGGCCAAGGTTTCATACTGCTTTTCGCCAATTTTGACCGCGTATGTCGTTTGCTGGTCGTTTCCTTCCGCTTCCTCTGCGCTGGCAGCCATAGGCACCATAGCCAGGACCAAGAGAAGCGCAAGAAGCACGGACGTCAATTTTTTCACAGCAAGAGCCTCCTTTATGGATTGTTATGTCGACAAATTGTAACACAAAAACCACAAAAAGTCACCCTCTATTTTTTAAATTATTTTTTAACAAAAATGTACGAACCGTAGTGCTTTTTCACCAACGCCGCCCTGTTTTTTCTGCAGTAGGCAGCTATTTTCCAACTGAGGCAATGATCTCCACGCTTAAAAAGCAAGCGGAATTTTCCCGAAAAAGCCAGGAATCTTCTTGCTTTTTCATCCTTCCTACTCTAAGCAGCAAGTCACCGCACCTTTCGCAAAGGTCCTGGGCAGCAAAGGCTTTCCAGATGAATTCCAGACCCAACATTTTGCCTTGGTTGGATAAAATTCCCTGAGAGATAGTTTGTCGCGTCTTTCTATTTTGCGAGCAATTTGGTAATTTATGTAAATCTTCTCATTTTCCTATATCACTCTACAAAAACGCGGAACAGCGTGAAAACTGGCCTTTTTTCCGTCTAAAAGAAGAATTCCCACTCTCGTGAAATGCACCGGAAGGGAGATAAACAAAAGAGGGGCCGCTGCAAAACCAGCGTGCACTTGTCAAGAGAAAGTAGACACTAAAAAGAATATTTATCAGAAGCCCCGTTCGGTTTTGAACTGAACGGGGCTTCTGTAGCCCAAGGCAGCGGC
>CAJFMJ010000052.1 GCA_904391645.1 uncultured Neglectibacter sp. | reverse complement strand
GCTTGTCATCGAGCTGATGATGCTGGTCTACCGTTTCATATTCGTGCTGCTTGAAACAGCTTCGGCGATTATGGTTTCCCAGGAGTCGCGTCTCGGGAACAGGACGTTTGGGTCAGGAATCCGGGCGTTCGGCGGCATGACGGCATCTCTTTTCATTCTGGCGCTCAGGAAGTCGGGGGCGCTCTATGACGCGATGGAATCCAGATGCTATGACGGGAGAATCCGCGTGCTTCCGCAGGAGAATCCGGCGAAGACAGAAGAGATGATAATGATAGGAGCTTTTGAATTGGTGCTTGCAGCGCTGGCGTTTCTGGTGTAGACCGGTCTGGATGCCAGCCTGATAATGGAGTATAATGAGATGGAATGTAAGGAAAAATGGGCGGTAGAGGCGCGGAATGTGACGTATACTTATGAGGGCAGCGGCAGGAGAGCGCTGGATGATGTGAGTCTGAAGATTGCAAAAGGGAAAAAAACAGCGATTATGGGAGAGAACGGTTCGGGTAAATCCACGTTTTTTCTCTGCCTTAACGGAATCAGACGGCCGGATGCGGGTGAGATTCTGATCGATGGGAAACCAATCGAATATTCGAGAAAAGGTCTGCTTGATGTCCGCAGGAAGGTCGGGATCGTGTTTCAGGAACCGGATGATCAGCTCTTCTCAGCCAGTGTATACCAGGAGATTTCATTTGGCATCATGAACCTGGGCGTGGATACGGATACTGCTCGCCAAGAGGTGGAACGGGTGATCCGGGAACTGGGGATCGAGCCCTTTCAGGACCGTCCGGCACACGCTCTGAGCGGGGGACAGAAGAAACAGGTCGCGATTGCCGATATTCTGGTCATGCATCCGCAGGTGATGATTCTGGATGAGCCGGCAGCAGCGCTGGATGTAAGCCACACAAGGATTGTTCATGAGATCATAGAAAAACTGACCGAACAGGGCATCACGATTCTGATGTCCACCCATGATATCAACTATGCTTATGAATGGGCGGATGAGATCATACTGATGCATGAAGGAAAAGTGATCCGCCAGGGAAGAGCAGAGGAAGTGTGCGGAGATCAGGCTGCTCTTGAGACGGCGGGATTAGAAGAACCGTCGGTGCTCAGAATGTACAGGAAACTTCTGGAGAGAAACCTGATCAGCAGGTGTACGGATCCGCCGAGAAGTCTGAGAGAACTGGAAACAATGCTGTAAAACAGAAACCCAACATGAAAGGAGAAAGAAGGAGTGGAAAAAGGCATACTGGTGGTGAGTTTTGGGACGAGCCACCTGGATACAATGAAGAAAACAATCAGCGTGATTGAACAGGAAATCAGTGAGCGTTTTCAGGAATACAGGGTGTACCGCGCGTTTACGAGCGGGATGATTATACGCAAGCTGAAACGCACGGAAAATCTTGCGGTGGATACGGTACAGGAAGCACTGAACCGGATGAAAGAGGACGGAATCGAAGATGTGATCGTCCAGCCGACGCATATTATCAACGGAGTCGAGTATGACCGCATGATGAAAGAACTGATGGAAAATATGTTCAAGAGCTTGACGGGTGCCCCGGAAGAAGAAAAATTGGAGGAAACGCTCAAACACCAACTTTCTTCCAACAAAACAGCGCAAAAAAGAATTGCTCTTTCTCTGGAACAGGAGAAAGGCCAACTGGTTCAACTCCAGCTTGAAATTGGCAAGGCGTTAACTGGAAACAGCGTTTACACATCCGATGACCTCTCCACGGCAATCCAATCGCTAAAAGGGGAGATTGCCAAAAAGGAAGAAGAATTGGAGGCTTTGCAAGTGGAGGAAGCTGTGAAAAGAGATACCATGAAACGGATGCTTCCCACTTATGAGCGGTTTAAAAGCTGGGCAGAGGAGTTTGAAACGGCAAGCAATGAGGAAAAGAAAATGATTGCGTGTCAGCTTTTCAAGCGCATTGAAGTGGGGAGGGGGTATAAAATCAAAGTCCAGATGAACATGACCTACGAGCAGTTTGTGACCGAATGGGATAATCCTCAGTTGTCGCAGTTGTTGGGCAAGTAAACTTTACTGCGCTCTTAAGATAAAAACCCGGTAGGAACCAGTGTAACAACGGCAAAGTGTCCTTGTAGAGAGGACTTCCGTAAAATCCAATAAGAGTTTTTGACAAATTTTATAGATGAAATTGCCAACAGAGGTTAACAATCACATCCATATGTATATTGTGGCAATTAAGGCTAAAAACAGCTTGAAAAGTCGTCTGAAAAAGTCAAAAAATCCAGGAAATATGCGGCTTGAGAGGATATTTACTCTCGGTAGGAAACCGCAACACCAGTAGAGCACGCGGCTGTTAACCGCGGTGTCGTTGGTTCGAGTCCAACTGGGGGAGCCAAAAACCTGCAAACAGTTGTTTGCAGGTTTTTTTGTGTAAAAAAAGAAAAGCTGCCTTACATTCCCGAAGAAGTAAGGCGGCTTTTTGTTTGTAAGGTTTCCAACAGATTTTTGTTTTACAGAGATGAAATCACGGCTTCCAAGCCACGGACCATTTCCTCCAGTGCCATACTTGGCTGTCCCACTTTGGCCTGCTGGGGGAGGAATGGTACATGGATAAATCCCACTTGCACGCCGCTTCCGCGATGATGGTATAAGAGGCGGTAAAAAATATCGTTGCACACATAAGTCCCTGCGGAATAGGAAAGCTTACAAAGGATGCCCTTTTCTTGTGCGGCATCTACCATCCTGCGCACAGGGACGGTTGCAAAATACCCATCGTGCCCCTCCGGATGGATGGGTAGGTGACGGGGTTGATTCCCTGCGTTGTCGGGGATGGAGGCATTTTGCAGGTTGATGGCGATGACCTCCGGTGTGATGGCGTCACGCCCACCTGCTTGTCCCACGGATAAAATCGCGTCGGGATGGATCTTCTCAGCGCGGGCCAAAACTAGTTCCGCAGCTTGGCCAAAGACTACCGGAAGCCGCAGTTTCTCCAATTTCCAGGGGCCGATGGTTTCTGGGAGGGCTGCCACAGCCTCCCAAGAGGGATTGATGGTTTCTTGGTGGAAGGGTTCGAACCCGGTGATCATCAATGTACGGTTTGCCATAAAAGTCCTCCTGCAATGCAGCTTAACCCAGCAGTTCATCCCGATACAAGTCCACCTGCATCAGGATATGGCCCATGTTGCCCTCGCCGGCGTATTGAGTGGGATCAAAAAAGTTCTTGTCCAAGGTGGACCACAACAAGGTGTTTTCGTCACCGTGGACTTGGACGGATTTGTTCAGCTTTCCCACATACACTTCCAGGTAGCATGGGCTCAACGGATAGGTAAAGTCCATCAGGTGGGTAAGATGGATGTCTTCCCGAGTGATGCCGGTTTCTTCTTCCAATTCCCGGTAGGCGGCATGAAGGCCATCTTCGTTTTCCTCAATTTTACCACCTACAAAATTGTAAAGCCCTTTGTAGGGGTTCTTTCGCCTTTTGCACAGCAGGATCGTTGCAGCGGTTTCGTCAAACACGACAATAGCGTTGTATCCTTGCACAGATCTATCCCTCCTAACTGTCCTTTTACAAAGATTGTACCGCGCTTTCGCTTCCTTTTCAACCAAGTCCTGGGATCTTTTAGGCTGTGCCAGCTTTTGGCAAAGACTTTCTCCGCAAACGGCGGCAGCATGGCACGGAAGGGCCATTTTAATAGGGGGAAGGAGATAGCGATAGGAAGATGGAAGCGAACCAAGCAAGCTGGCTGTGGCAGCGTGGCCAACGCGAGCAGTTCCTTCAAACAAAAGAAAAGAACCTGGACGCAATTTGCGTCCAGGTTCAATCTGGGAAGTGTTGACAAAATAGATACCATTTATAAATGCGGGTATCAAGCGGCAATAGAAAAAAGCCCCAAACGCAAAACGCGCGCCGAGGCTCTCGACTATCTTCGGGGACTAAAAAAGATGCCATATGCTTTTTCACTGTTGGACTTAAACCTGCACAGTGATTAAATATTTGGTGCTTTTAGAGAGTTAATGTGAGAATATCAGCAAACTTAACAAAGCCTACTTTTTCAGCTAATTTTTGTGAAGCAATATTATCTATAGTTGTCGACCATTGTGGAGATTTTCCGTTTTTTATAATCTCCCTCGCACAGGATATACATACATCAGTTGCATAGCCTTTCTTTTTGAAACCGTCTAATGTGTTGATTCCGATTTCTTGAACTAATTGCTGCATATAAGGCATACCAGGAGCATCTGAACAACAAACAAGAAAATTATTCTCAAATAATCCACAACATAAGTTTTCGTTCACCATTTCAGCAAAGTAGTCTTGCAGCCAATCAATATTTTTACAATTTGGATGTATTTTCTTATAAAATCTCAAATACTTTGGATATTCAGAAGCAGCCAAAGGTCGTGACTTTAATTTTATGTCAAAACTTTCATTGAAAACATATTTTATATTATGTTCAATTGGGTTTTTAAATATTGAGGTCAACACTTGACTTAATTCTTCAGGTGAAACAATTCTGTGTATTCTTTTTTGAATATCAGATATTTTTTCAATAATTTTATCTCCATATGAAAAAATAATTCTGCTATTTTGAATAAATATATACAAATCAAACGGTTTTGAATACCCATATTGAGTATTGTTGCGTTCTCGCGAATACAAAAACTTAACGCCATATGATTCACTCTCAAGAATATTTTCCTGTCCTATCCATTTTGAATAATATTTTTCTGTAATTTGTTTATGATTCATGCTATTACCTTTTAATTTATGTGATTAAAATTGTTCTTTATTATAACAAAGTCTGTCAAAAAAGCAAGCTCTTCTCTTATAAAAAATTTGAAAACAAATTGTGTTTGGATTTCATCGTGGGTTTATGTTACAAAAGAAAAGAGTCCGAACGCAATTTACGTTCAGACTATGATATTCTTAAGCAAGATTCGTTGGCAATAGATGATGTACTTCCTAATGGAATTGTTGAATGTGTATAATGAAAAGGCGAGGTGCCATTATTTGAAAATGATGGCTCCCTGCCTTTTTGTGTTTATATGGTTTTCTACTTTTTACGTGGTCCTCTGGGCTTGGAGGTAGGCTTCCGTTTCACCCCATTTGGGAAATAAATTTTCTCATATCGTTCAAAGAAAACAAATAATCCGAACCCATCTCCTATCGGAAACAAGTTCGGATTATATTAGTTTGGTGCCGGTGGCCGGACTCGAACCGGCACGGTATCGCTACCGGTGGATTTTGAGTCCACTACGTCTGCCAATTCCATCACACCGGCGTATGCGGAAAAGCAGGTTTTATTATACATCCTCTTGGCCTAAAATGCAAGCCTTTTCTGAAAAGATTTAAAAAGTTTCCAAAGATCCCTGTTTTCCAAAGTAAGATTCCCGGTATTGGGAGAGCTGCCAGGGCCAGTCTGTCTGGATCACCCGGATCCCTTTTCGGAACATCTCCCCCCAGGAGGAGTCGGGATCCCCGTCCAAAGCCACGTTGTCGTCTAAGCCGGCAAACAGGGTGCCTGCTTCGTGGGGCCGAAGCTTGATGGCGTTGGCCCAGGCAAAGACACCGGCCTCCGCCAGACGCTGGATCAGCCCATCCTGGAACAAGTCGTCCTCTTTGGTAGAGGCCTGCAGTTCCATGCCCACCAGGTTGATGTCCGGCCAAGCCAGCGCCTGCTCCACTTCCTCCAGGTTTTGCACGATGGCCATGTAGGGGTACTTCTGGGGGCAATTTTGGAAAAATCCCAGGTATTCCGGCTTCACAGGTGTCTTGATGATGGCCTGGTGCAAAGCATGGGGGTAGCGGTCCAACACGGGGATCAGTTGGGGCAGATGGTCCCAAGCCCGGTCAATGTTGAAAAGTTCCCCGTGGCAGAAGGTGCGCAAAATGTCTTCCAGCTTTTCCACAAGGACGCCGCTGGGTTCAAATACGGTGTTGAGATACACCAGGGAGTCGATCTCCTGGGAGGACATGGTTTTGATATTCTCCTGCCGGCCCAGGTTTCCAGGCTCGGTGCCATCGTGGAAGGCGTAGAACACCCCGTCGGTGGAAGGGGCCAGGTCACATTCGAAAATATCCCCGCCCATTTCCCGGGAAATCCGGTAGGCTTGGATGGTGTTTTGAGCCACATTGCCGCCCCAGGTACCCCGGTGTACCGCGATGAGCACCTGCTTTTCCTCCAGCTGGCGGTTCAGGTTGGCGTTGATCTCCCGGTATTCTTCTTTGCCGAACATGGGCAAACCCTCCTTTTGTGATCCTGGTGCACCATTATACCCCTCTTTTCGAGGTTTTACAACAGGCCCTGCTCTTTTCCAAGGAAAAAGCAGCCAGGGGCCCGGTCTGCCCTTGACTTTGCCGGGGCGCTGTGATAGAATATTTTCCGAAAAAGTGCGGCCTGGCCCTTTCCCGGGGCTGGGTTTTAAAAAGGCTGTGAAGGAGATAGGCGGGTGCGCAAGGCGCCTCAGAGAGCCGGCGGCAGGTGGAAAGCCGGTGGGCCAACCGTTTTCCGTATCCCTCCCGAGCCGCGAGCCTAACGGGCTGTGTTCCCTTTGAAGGACACTTCCCTAGTAAGCAGAGCCGGTCCCCCGCCGTTACCGGGGCGCGTATTGTTGGATATGCCGGAATGGGTGGTTGAATAAGCGAAGCCGAGCCTTCGTCCCGTTTGCGCGGGACGTGGGCTTTTTTTATGCGTCGATTCCGGTACACTGGAAAGACCAGAGAAAGGATGGCTGCCATGAGCAAGTATCAGGAGGTATCCACAAACCTGAACTTTGTGGAGCGGGAAGAAAAAACCGAGAAATTTTGGGAAGAAAATCAGATTTTTGAAAAGAGTGTAAAAGAGCGGGAAGGCCACCCCTCGTACGTGTTCTACGACGGGCCGCCCACTGCCAATGGCAAGCCTCACATTGGCCATTTGCAGACCCGTTCCTTTAAAGACCTGTTCCCCCGGTTCCACACCATGAAAGGGGAGATGGTCCCCCGGAAAGCCGGTTGGGACACCCACGGCCTGCCGGTGGAGCTGGAAGTGGAAAAGCTGTTGCACATCAACGGCAAGGAGCAGATCGAGGAATATGGCATTGCTCCCTTTATCGACAAGTGCAAAGAGAGCGTGTGGAAGTACAAGGGGATGTGGGAAGATTTCTCCAAAGATGTGGGCTTCTGGGCCGACATGGAGCACCCCTATGTGACCTACGACAACAGCTTTATCGAGTCTGAGTGGTGGGCCCTCAAGCAGATCTGGGACCGGGGCCTGCTGTACAAGGGCTTTAAGATCGTCCCTTACTGCCCCCGCTGCGGCACCCCTCTGTCCTCCCACGAAGTGGCCCAGGGCTACAAGGACGTGAAGGAGCGTTCCGCCGTTGCTAAGTTCCGCTGCAAGGACGAGGATGCCTTCATTCTGGCCTGGACCACCACCCCCTGGACCCTGCCCTCCAACGTAGCCCTGTGCGTCAACGCCAATGAGGACTATGTGAAGGTGGAAAGCAAAGGGGAAACCTACTACCTGGCACAGGCCCTGTGCGACACCGTGCTGGGCGAAGGGGAGTACACGGTGTTGGAAACCTACAAGGGTGCCGACCTGGAAGGCAAGGAGTATGAGCCGCTGTATCAGTTTGTCAGCCCCAAGGAAAAGTGCTGGTACGTGGTCTGCGACGACTACGTCACCCTGACCGACGGTACCGGCGTGGTGCACATTGCCCCGGCCTTCGGTGAGGACGACGCCAAGGTGGGCCGGAAATACGGCCTGCCCCTGGTGCAGTTGGTGGACGGCAAAGGCCAGATGACCCCCGAAACCAAGTGGCCTGGGGTGTTCTGTAAGGATGCCGACAAGGAGATCCTGAAAGACCTGGATGAGCGGGGCCTGCTGTTCTCCGCGCCTAAGTTCGAGCACAGCTATCCCTTCTGCTGGCGCTGTGACACCCCCCTGATCTACTACGCCCGGGAGTCTTGGTATATCAAGATGACCGAGGTAAAGGACGAGCTGATCCAGAACAACAACACCGTCAACTGGCTGCCGGAGAGCATTGGCAAGGGCCGGTTCGGCGATTGGCTGGAGAACGTCCAGGATTGGGCCGTCAGCCGGAACCGCTACTGGGGCACGCCTTTGAACATCTGGGAGTGCGAGTGCGGCCATCGTCATGCCGTTGGCAGCATTGCCGAACTGAAAGAGATGTCCCCCAACTGCCCGGAGGACATTGAGCTCCACCGCCCCTATGTGGATGCGGTCACCATCACCTGCCCCCACTGCGGCAAGCAGATGCACCGTGTGCCGGAAGTGATCGACTGCTGGTTCGACTCCGGTTCCATGCCCTTTGCCCAGCATCACTACCCCTTTGAAAACAAGGAGCTGTTCGAGCAGCAGTTCCCCGCGGACTTCATCTCCGAGGCAGTGGACCAGACCCGCGGCTGGTTCTATTCGCTGCTGGCCATTTCCACCCTGCTGTTCCACAAGTCCCCCTTTAAAAATGTGTTGGTCCAGGGCTTGGTCCAGGACGAGAACGGCCAGAAGATGTCCAAGTCCAAGGGCAATGCCGTGGATCCCATGGAAGCCTTGAAGAAGTTTGGCGCCGATCCCCTGCGTTGGTACTTCTATACCAACTCCGCCCCCTGGCTGCCCAGCCGGTTTCATGAAAAGGCTGTCATCGAGGGCCAGAAGAAGTTCTTCTCCACCCTGTGGAACACCTATGCCTTCTTTGTGCTGTATGCCAACATCGACGAGTTTGACGCCACCCAGCACAAACTGGAGGATTGCGCCCTTACGGTGATGGACAAGTGGCTGCTGTCCCGGTTGAACACCGCTGTAAAGGCTGTGGACGACAACCTCTCTGCCTATAAAGTCCCCGAAGCGGCCCGTGCTTTGCAGGACTTCGTGGATGAGTTGAGCAACTGGTATGTGCGGCGCAGCCGGGAGCGGTTCTGGGCACAGGGGGAGAGCAGTGACAAGACCGCTGCTTTCATGACCCTGTACACTGCCCTGGTGACCACTGCCAAGATGGCCGCCCCCATGGCTCCCTTTATGAGCGAGGAGATCTACCGCAACCTGGTGTGCTCGGTGGATCAGGCGGCGCCGGAAAGCGTGCACCTGTGCGCGTATCCCACCTATGAGGAAAGCTGGGTGGACAAGAAGCTGGAGGCCGACATGGATGAGGTGCTGCGGGTGGTCACCCTGGGCCGCGCTGCCCGGAACCAGGCCAACCTGAAGAACCGCCAGCCCCTGCAGGCGCTGTACACCGACGCCGACCAGGGCCTGGGCGAGCTGTATCAGGACATCATCAAGCAGGAGCTGAACGTGAAGGAGATCCAGTTCCTGACGGATATGTCCCAGTTCACCGCCTACACCTTCAAGCCCCAGTTGAAGATCCTGGGCAAGAAGCTGGGCAAACAGTTGGGTGAGGTGCGTCAGGCGCTGCAGGAGCTGAACGGCTCCGCGGCAAAGAAAGAGCTGGACTCCACCGGCAGCTTGAAGCTCTCCCTGGCCAGCGGCGAAGTGGAACTGGTACCGGAGGAGCTGCTCATCGACACCGCCCAGAAAGAGGGTTACACCTCTGTTTCCGACCGCGGCCTCACCGTGGTGCTGGACACCGCCCTCAACGACCGGCTCATTGAGGAGGGCTTTGTGCGGGAGATCGTCAGCAAGCTGCAGTCCATGCGCAAGGATGCCGGGTTCAACGTCACCGACCACATTGAGGTCTATTGCCAGGGCAACGAGAAAGTGGCCCAGGTGCTTGCAGACAACCAGGATTCCATCCTCCACGATGTCCTGGGCAACGCCTGCCACATGGATTCCCTGGACGGCTACACCGCCTCTTGGGACGTCAATGGCCAGCAGGTCACCTTTGGCGTGAAGCGGGTGTAAACGCAAGAGCATAACAAAAGGGCCGTCCCCTGTGGGACGGCCCTTTTTGCTGCCTTTTATGCGAAGACGTATTTCTGTTCTGTGCGCCAGGCTTCGTAAGCGCCCACCATCAGTTTGGTTAGGGCCACGGCTTCGTCCATGCCGCTTTCAATGGTGCCTTCCCCGCCGCAGCAGGCGGAGATCCAGGCGTCGATGGGCATGGGGGAGGGGGCGGGCAGGTCTTCCAGCTCCACCACCTTGCCGTCGGTTTCCGGGCAGCTGTACTCCAGCTTGTTGTTGTGCACCAACAGGGAGCCCTGGGTGCCGCTCATTTCCAAAATGTACCCGTTGCCCGTGGTGACAAACCCGGTTTCGGATACGCCGATGGCGCCGTTTGCAAACTCAATGACGGACACCGCGTTGTCCTCCACGCCCCGGCCCGTCACCTGGGTGAACTGGGAAACGATGCTCTTGGGCTCGCCCAAGAACCAGTGGAGGGTGTACATGGGATGGGCGCCCAGGTCGATCATGGCGCCGCCGCCTGTCTGGGCGGGGTCGTAGAAATGGGGAGGCAGCCACCCGGCAGAGCTGCCGTTGTGGGCGTCCCGCACCCGGGCGTAAGTGATCTGGCCCAGCTTGCCGCTTTCCACCAGGGCTTTGGCGGCCTTCAGGGTGGGCCAAGTCTTGTGGGGATAGGAGATGGCAAATTTCACGCCGCTCTCCTGGACTGCTTGGGCGATCTCCTGGGCGTCCTCGTTGGTGAGGGCCAGCACCTTTTCGGTGAAGATATGTTTCTTCGCTTTGGCAGCTGCCAGCAGCACCGCTTTGTGCTGGCTGGTGGCCGTGGTGACCTGCACGCCTTCAATGGAGGGATCCTCCCAGATGGCATCCAGGTCCGGCTGGAAGGGGATGCCCAGCTGCTGGGCCATAGCCTTGCCCCGTTCCTGGTCGTCATCCCACAGGCAGGCAAGCTCCCCCTGGGGGTTGTTCAAAATGGCTTCTGCGTACTCGTGGGTGTGGACGTGCCACGCCCCGATGACAGCAATCTTCATAAGTTGGTTCCTCCCGGAAACAAAAATTTTCGCCTATACCATAGCACCCCGCGTTGCAAAATGCAAGGGGGAGTTTTACAAATATGCCTTTAAATAGATCATGTCCACCAGCTGCACGCCGTTTTCAAAAATGGGGTGGTCGTAATGGTCGGTGAAAAACCGGGGCACCACATGGGAGGGCACAAACCCACAGCTCTGGTAAAAGCCCAGGGTTTGCGGGCTGTCGCCAGTGCCCACGTACAGCACGTTTCCCTTGCCTCGATAGTGCTCCAACAGGAACTGGACCAGGCGCTTGCCATAGCCCTGCCGTTGAC
>CAJFMJ010000051.1 GCA_904391645.1 uncultured Neglectibacter sp. | reverse complement strand
CAGACCCTGCGCCGTGCCCGGAAGGAAAACCCAGGCGCCGTGACGGTGCTCACTGGCTGTATGCCCCAGGCGTTCCCGGAGGAGGCTGCCGCCCTGCTGGAGGCCGATGTGGTGCTGGGCAATGCCCGCCGGGCAGACCTGCTCCCCCGGGTGATGGAGTACCTGTCCTCCAAGCAGCGCATTGTGGACATTGCTCCCCACGAGAAGGGGGAGAAGTTTGAGCGCATGGCTGTTTCCACCTTCCACGGCAGGACCCGGGCCTTTTTGAAAATTGAAGACGGCTGCGACCGGTTCTGCTCCTATTGCATCATCCCCTATGCCCGGGGCAGGGTGCGCTCCAAACCCTTGGAGGATATCCGGGAAGAGGTGCAGCGCTTGGGGGAGCAGGGGTTCCAAGAGGTGGTGCTCACCGGCATCAACCTGCCGGCTTATGGCCGGGAGTTGGGCCTGCACCTGTGCGACGCCGTGGAGGCTGCCTGCCAGGCCCCGGGGATCTCCCGGGTGCGGCTGGGCTCTTTGGAACCGGAGCAGCTCACCCCGGATGTGATCGCCCGCATGGCCAAAGAGGAGAAACTCTGCCCGCAGTTCCACCTGTCCCTGCAGAGCGGCTGCGATGCCACCCTCCAGCGGATGAACCGCCATTACACCACTGCCGAGTACCGCCAGATCGTAGAAAACTTGCGGGCGGCGTTCCCTGGCTGTGCAATCACCACGGACATCATGGTGGGGTTTGCCGGGGAAACCCAGGAGGAGTTTGAACAGTCCCTTCAGTTTGCCCGAGAGATCGCCTTTGCCAAAGTCCACGTCTTCGCCTACTCCCGGCGGCCTGGGACTCGTGCCTACGACGCCCCTGGTCAGGTGCCCAACAAAGTCAAAGAGGAGCGCAGCCACCAGATGATCCAGGTGACCAAAGCCACCCAGCAGGCGTTTCTCCAAGCCCAGGTGGGCAAGGTGGAAGAAGTGCTCTTCGAGCAGCAGCGGGAAAAGGGTGTCTGGGAGGGGTACACCCGCAACTACACCCATGTGTTGGCCCCCAGCGGGAAGGACCTTTCGGGGCAGCTGTTGCCGGTGGAGCTTTTGGAGGTCCAGGGGGAGAGTTGCGTAGGCAGACTGGCCCGGAGTTGAGGGGGAACCAGATGAAAGCATTGATTGTCTATGCGTCCCCTCATCACGGGAATACCCGGAAGGTGGCGGAGGCCATGGCACGCCCTTTGCAAGCGGACTTGGTGGACGTGACCAAGGAGCCGCTGCCGGAGCTTTCCGCCTATGATTTCGTGGGGTTCGCCTCAGGGATTTACTTTCAAAAATTCCACAAGCGGGTGGAAGAATGTTTAAAAGCGGCGGCGTTTTCCAAGGAGCAGAGGGTGTTCCTGGTGGCCACCTGCGGGGCTCCCCTGGGGAACTATACCCGGAAGCTGGAAAAAAAGCTGGAGCAAAAGGGAGTCCCTGTGGCGGGCGTTTTTCAGTGCAGGGGGTACGACACCTACGGGATCTTCGGCAAGGTGGGAGGCATCGCCAAGGGCCATCCCAATGCCAAGGATTTGGCAAGGGCAGAACAATTTGCAGAGAAGTTGATGGGGCAGGCAGTGAAAAAATAGAGGATTCTGGAAGAACTTTACAAAAATCTCTTGCAAATTTAACGTAAATATGGGATGATGAAACCGAGAAAACAATTGGAAGGGTGGATCTCCCATGGCAACGGACGCTCGAACATCGTCCAAAAAATTTACAAAAGAGGAAAAAAGCTGGATCCTCTACGACTGGGCCAATTCTGTTTACGCCACCAACATCATGGCGGTGCTGTTCCCCATCTACTTTGGCAATGTGTGTGCTGCAGCCGGTGCGGACAATTTGGTGTTGTGGTCTTACGGCACTTCAGTGGCCACGTTCCTGGTGGCGGTTTGTGCCCCGGTGTTGGGGTCCTTGGCCGATCACAAGGGCCATAAAAAGCGGCTGTTTGTGGCCTGCCTGATTTTGGGCGTTGCATTCACCTTGATCAGCGCCTTGTCCGATGACTACCGCCTGCTGCTGGTGGGGTATGTGGTGAGCCATATTGGCTTCTCCGGTTCCTGCCTGTTTTACGACGCCTTCCTCACCGACGTCACCTCCCGGGAACGGATGGACCGTGTTTCCTCCTGGGGGTACGCCATGGGCTATATCGGCGGGAGCACCATCCCCTTTATCCTGTCCATCGTCATCCTTTTTGTCATGGGTATGGAGAACCCCACGGCCTTTAAGCTGGTCATCGTCCTCACCAGTGTGTGGTGGCTGGTGTTCAGCATCCCCTTCTTGAAGAACGTCCATCAAATCCACTATGTGGAGGCTAAGAAGGGCCATTTGTTCCGTTCCACGTTCCAGAATCTCTGGCACACTGCCAAGGACATCTTCACCCACAAACGGGTATTCCTGTTCATCATTGCCTACTTTTTCTACATCGATGGCGTCAATACCATTATCTCCGTGTCCACTTCCTATGGCACCAAGCTGGGCCTGGACACGGTGAGCATGATCTTGGCTCTGCTGGCAACCCAGATCGTAGCTATGCCTTTCTCCATCCTCTTCGGTAAGCTGGCGGGGAAGGTGGGGTCCATCAACCTGCTGTGCGGCGCGGTGGGCATCTATTTCTGCATCACTGTGGTGGGCTTCTTCATGGGCTTCAACATTGAGCAAAACCCCGAAAGCTCCAGCGCATTGGCTCTTTCCCAGGTGTTGTTCTGGTGCATGGCCTTCCTGGTGGGGACGGTCCAGGGCGGCATCCAGGCGTTGTCCCGCTCGTATTTTGGCAAGCTGATCCCTCCGGACCGCTCCAACGAGTACTTTGGATTTTTCGATATCTTCGGCAAGTTTGCTGCGGTGATTGGGCCGCTGCTGGTGGGGTTGTTCACCCAGTTTACTGGCCGGGATTCCATTGGTGTTATCAGTTTGGCCATTTTGTTCCTCATTGGCGAGGGGATCCTCCTCTCCGGACGCAGGACCCTATTTTCCACAGAAACAGAGTAAAAGCATGAAAAAAGGGGCTCCCTTCGGGGAGCCCTTTTGCTTAGGCATATGCAAGAAAAAGAACCGTCCAAGGCTGCAAAAGCTTTGGACGCTTTTTTGCAAGGATAGGTTTATTCGCCTTTGTTCAGGGCAGCGATGGCCTTCTTGATGGCAGCAACCACAGTGGCGTCCTTTTCCCGCTCCAGATAGTAGCGCAGGTGGGCACTGGCGTGCTCGTTGTCCATCTCACCCAGGGCTTCCGCAGCAGCGGCGCGGACTTTGGGGTTTTCGTCTGTCAGCAGATCGGGGACAATGGTATTGAAAGAGTCGTCCTTGCCGATTTTACCCATGCCGGCAATGGCGGCCAATTTCACTTCTTCATCCTTGTCGCCAGCCAGCTTGATCAGGGCGGCTTCCTTGCCTTTTTCGATTGCTTTTGTCACTTTGTCCAGCTTGCTCATTGTATGGTAGACCTCCTGTATTTTGGGAGCAAACAAGGGAAGAGAGCACTCTCTTGTTAGTTTGCTAACAATTACTATACCGACCTAGTTTTACAAAAATGTGGTAAAAAAATGAACAAATTGTGAATTGAGGGCAAGTGTGGCCAAAAGTTTTCGAAAAAGATGGTTTTTTTTAACGCCTGCTTATTTATGGGAAGGAGCGGCATCGCTGTTGAGCAAGCTGGCGCGGATCTTTTCACACAGGCGGATGAACTCCTGCTTTTCCTCCGGGCTCAGGCTTTCGGCAAGGCTGGTTTCCACCTGACGGATGCTGCGGCCTACCCGCTCATGGAGCTCGATGGCATAGGGGGTCAGCTCCAGTTTTTTCAGGCGGGCATCCCGGTCCACCGAACTGCGGGTGATCAGCCCGTTTTTCTCCATCAGCTGTAAGATGCCCGTCACCGTAGACCGCCGGATGGAAAATTGCTGTTGGATGTCCCGCTGGAACACATCTTTGTCCTGGTTGTTGTATAAATAGCCCAGTATCCACCCTTGGACGCCGGTGGGGTGGGCGTCCTTCCCAGAGAAAGCAGTTTGGTCCACCATTCGCTTCACCAGGTGGGAAAGTGTGCGAATTTGAAAGCCCAGGTCCTCTTGATATTCCACGGTGGTTCACACTCCTGAATTGTTAGGATACGAACATTATAGCCTGTTTTTCCCGGTTTGTCAATGGGGAGGAACCAAGAAGGCCCCCGCCAAACGGCGGGGGCCAGGGAGGGAGTCCTTGGAGGCGTTACTTGCATCCACCGCCCAGGTCGGTGGCTTTGGGCGGGAAGAACTCGCTGGTGGGGAAGTCGATGCGCCGGAACAGCTCGCAGGGGTTGTCGCTGGAAGCCACGCATTCCTTCTCCGGGATGCAGAAATCGTAGGCAGGGATCAGCATTTGCACATTGCGCACGATCTGAACGATGATGAACAGCCCAATGGTGACATACACCGTGTTCTTCTGGGGGCAAGATTCAAAATCGCCGCCGTAGCGCTGGCAGATGCTCTCGGGGATGCGGCAATAGGGCTCGCAGCCGCAGGGATGGTCGCACAGCCGGGCGGACAGGGCCACAGGCTGGGCTACCTGGACTGTGGCTTTGGGCAGCACCCGGGCGTCTTCCGCCTGCAGGGCATCCATGTCACAACCAGAGGTAAACAGCTTCACGTTGCCCTCGCTGCCGTAGAGGACCACCTTCTTGTTGAAGATGGCTACGCCGTTGATGGGCACCGGGCAAGAGGCCGTGCCGCCAAACAGGTCCAGGGCCACGTCAAAGAAAAAGGTCATGTCCACCGAGTAGAAGCCCTTGTTAAACGGGATGGGCTGCAGATCGATGTACACCGTGATGACGTTCACGTCCCGGACGCGCACGTTGGTGGCGCTGTCCACCAGGGGTTGCCGTGCCGCAGGGAACAGCACCCGTATGTCCTCTAAGCAGTCTTTGTCGGAGCAGGAGTCGTAGACCCGCTGGGCGTCGATGCAGACGGCTTCTTTGAAATATTCCCGGCAATCATAGTCGGGAGTGCATTCGTTTTCGGCCATGATATCTCCTCCTTGTGGGGTTTCTCCTTCCATTGTATGAACCCCAAAGGATTTGGTGCGCCTTTACCACACGCCGCTGGTGAACCACCAGGGCAGGAAATCTACCAGTTCTAAAATGTTCATCAGTTTCAGCAGCAGGCCCAGGGTGGAAATGACAATGCCGGCCACGGCCAGCCCCCTGGCGCGGTTCCCTTGGAACCCCAGCACCGAGGCCAGGATCCCCAGAGGGAAAAACAGCAGGCTGGCGCCGAAATACCCCACGATGGAGGCGCAGAACCCCAAAAAGGTGCTGACATCCGCCCAAGTAAACGGTTTCCGTGCAGGAAGCTGAGGCGGGACAAAGACCGGGCCTCGAGGGGGCTGAGCCAGTGGGGTGGGGTTTTGCGGCATGGCTTGGGGCGGGATAGGAGGCACGTGGGTCATGTCCATCCCACAGCGGGGGCAGAACGTCACTTGGTCTTCCAAATACAGGCCGCAGGTGTGGCACTGCTTCATGATGGCGCACTCCTTTCAGAGGCTCACAGCTTTGTGAGCCTTGCAAAATTGGCAAATAGCTTTTTGGTGCCCACCTTTTCAAAGGCGATCTCCAGCAAGGTGTCGTTGGCCATGGGCGTGGCCGAGAGGACCAACCCCTGGCCAAACGTCTTGTGGGATACGGTGTCCCCCGCTTTGTAGGTGCCGGTGGGCACAGGCTTCACAGGATGGGGCGTAAACAGAGGCTTGGCCTTCCCGGGCTGGGAGGCGGCGCTTTGCGGGGCAGCCCCCGGGGCCACAGGGCGGGCAGATGCCCTGCTGCCAAAGGCAGACATCCCACCCACAGAGGGGCGGCTCCAGTCGTGGGAGCGGGTGTGCTCCAACAGCTCTTCGGGGATCTCCCCAGCAAAGCGGGAGAGCCGGTTGCGGTTGGTGGTGCCGAAGATCATGCGGCTCTCTGCGTGGTAGAGGTACAGTTCCTCCCGGGCACGGGTGATAGCCACATAAGCTAGCCGGCGCTCTTCCTCCACCTCTTCTGGATTGTAGAGCACCGCCACCCCTGGGAACACGCCCTCTTCCCAGCCGGGCAGGAACACCACCGGGAATTCCAAACCTTTGGCAGAGTGAATGGTCATCATCACAGCGCTGTCCGTGTCTTGGTCGTAGTTGTCCAGGTCGGTGAACAGGGAAACTTCCTCCAAAAAGCCGGAGAGGCTGGCCTCGTCCCCGGCCTCTTCCTCGTACCGCCGCAGCATGGAGGAAAGTTCCTGGACGTTTTCCATGCGCTCTTCCGCTTTGTCCGGCTCGTCTTGTTTCAAATACTCCTCATATTGCAGCCGTTCCAACAGCTCTCCATACAGCTCGCTGGGAAGCAGCTGGCCTCCCTGGTTTTTCTCCAGAAACTCCTCCATCATGGAAACAAAGGGCGCCACCTTGTTGGCCGCCCGGGAGATAGCGGGATAGTCCTTGGGATGGGTGAGCACGGTGAACAAGGACTCTCCCACCTGCTGGCCGATCTGGGCAGCCAGGTCTACCGTGCGCTCGCCGATGCCCCGCTTGGGCACGTTGACGATGCGCCGCAGCCGGATCTCGTCGGAAGGGTTGTTAATGACACTTAAGTAAGCGATCATGTCCCGCACTTCTTTGCGGTCGAAGAACCGGGTGCCGCCAATGATCCGGTGGGGGATGCCCTGCTTGGCGAACATCCGCTCCAATGCCTGGGACTGGGAATTCATCCGGTACAGCACAGCGTAGTCGGAGAACTTCCGGCCTTTGGCCACCCCTTCCAGAATGGTGCGGGCGATCCGGTCAGCCTCGTCCTGCTCGTTGTCAGCCAGGTGCAGGCCGATTTTTTTCCCCGGGCCGGCGGCGGTCCACAGAGTCTTTCCTTTGCGTTCCTGGTTGTTGGCAATCACCGCGTTGGCAGCGTCCAAAATGTTCTGGGTGGAGCGGTAATTCTGCTCCAGGCGCACCACCTTGGCCCCGGGGAAATCCTCCTCAAAGTGGAGGATGTTCTCAATGGTGGCCCCCCGGAACTTGTAGATGCTCTGGTCGTCGTCGCCCACCACGCACAAGTTGCCGCTGGCTTGGGCCAAAAGGCTGACAAACTCGTACTGGGCATGGTTGGTGTCCTGATATTCGTCCACCATCAGGTACCGGAACCGGTTCTGGTAGTATTCCAACACATCAGGGCACCGGCGGAACAACCGTACCGCGTTGACGATCAGATCGTCAAAGTCCATGGCGTCGGAGTCCTCCAGCCGGCGCTGGTACAGCTGATAGGCCCGGGCGATTTGCTTTAAGCGGTAGTCGTCCCCGGCCCCCTGCTGGAACTCCTCGGGGGAGGTGAGCTGATCCTTTGCACGGGAGATCTCCGCCAACGCCCCTCGGGGGGACAGGGACCGCTCGGAAATGTCCAACTCTTTTAGAACCTCTTTCATCAGCCGCCGGCTGTCGTCGGTGTCATAGATGGTAAAGTGGGAGGTGTACCCTAACCGGTCCCCATCCCGGCGGAGGATCCTGGCGCAGCTGGAGTGGAAAGTGGAGGCCCAAACCTCCTCGCCACCCGGCCCCAGCATGGAGCACAGGCGGTCTTTCAATTCTCCGGCAGCCTTGTTTGTAAAGGTGATTGCCATTACACGCCATGGAGGGCAAGAGGATACTGCAAGCTTAGAACGCACTGTATCTGATAATTCGCCGTTAAGCAAGTAAGCTTTACAGGATTCGACATCTTCCTGAGTCAGCTCTCCACTGAGGAAAGGGCTGTGGTAAGCCTGCCCATAGCGGATGATATTGGCAATGCGGTTGACCAGCACCGTGGTTTTGCCGCTGCCGGCGCCGGCCAGTACCAGCAGAGGGCCTTCTGTGGAGAACACCGCCTCTTTCTGCCGGTCGTTCATGCGGGAGAAATCTTTCTCCATCACTTGTTGCCTTAAAGTGAGAAGTTCTTGTTTGGTTGCTGCCATGGAGTTCCTATGCCTTTCTACGGAAAAATCCGTTTTTCATTTCTGGATTCCAAGTTGCCCCGTGCTCCTTCGCCCTTGTGGTTCCGGGGGCCGTTGGGACAGTTGACCCGGCCTGGTGGGCCAGACCTTTCTTCACGGCTATTGTACCGTATCTTGGCGGGGAAAGCAACCGCTCCATTTGACAAGCGGGTAAATTCCCTGTAAACTGGAGAGTATAAATTGTCCCACCTCACCTTGAGGACAAGGCAAGCATACCTTGGGAAAGGAAGAGTGTCATGGATATGGAACGCGCTGCCAGCGCCGTAGCGGCCTGGGCGAACGAAGGGGAAACAGCCGCCCCTCCCGCTTGGGAGGAACTGCCTGCCATCCCGCTCTATATGGACCAGGTGATCCTGTACTTGGGGGAGAGCCTGAAGCTGTTCCAGCGGGAGGAGGAGGCCAGCCTGCTGACCAGCTCCATGATCAACAACTATGTAAAAAACGGGCTGATCCCCCATCCCGACAAGAAGAAGTACACCAAAGAGCATTTGGCCGGCCTGATGGCGGTTTGTATGCTCAAGCAGGTGTTGTCCATCCAGGATATCAAGACCCTGCTCACCGGCTGGGAGATCACTGCCGAAACCTATGAGCTGTTCCGCGGGGCCCACACCCAGGCGGTCCAGGAAACTTGCCGAGCCTTGGAGGAAACCTGCTGTACCAAGTCGGATCTAAAGCAGGCGGCGCTGCTGCTGGCTGTGGAGGCCAACGCCAAACGGGCCGCAGCCGAGCGGATCCTCTGCGAGCTGGGCCGGGAGCCCGGAAAGAAACCGAAAGGCGAATGAAGCCAGAGTCCGAATGCCAATGGGGAAAGAAGGTTGGTCAGTTTGCAAACAGGAGTGAGCACAGCGTGCCTGTATCCCATGGAAACCGAGCGTTCGTTAGAACTGCTGCTGCGCATGGGCTACCGCCGGTTCGAGGTGTTTTTCAACTGCATGGAGGAGCTGGGAAACCCCTTTTTACGGGAGTTGAAGCGCCGGGCAGATGCTTACGGGGCCAGCTTTGTGTCGGTGCACCCCTTTAGTTCTGCGGCGGAATCCACCCTGTTGTTTGGGGATTACCCCCGCCGTACCCAAGAGGCGTTTGACTTTTACCGCCGGTATATGGCAGCCGCCGCCTATTTGGGGGGCAAGTATGTGGTGATCCACGGCCAGCCCCAGGGCCACGGGAAGTTGTCCGATGAGGGCTACTGGGAGCGTTTTGGCCAACTGTACCGCCTGGGGGAGGAGGAAGGCGCCTATCCCGCCCAGGAGAATGTGCGGCAGCACCGGGCGGGAACGGTGGACTTCGTGGCGGGGATGGCCCGCTATCTGGGGGATTCCTGTGGGTTTGTGCTGGATGTCAAACAATGCCGAATGGCGGGAGCCTCCATCCAGGAAATGGCCAGGGCTATGGGGAAGCGGCTGGTCCACGTGCACTTGAGCGATGAAGACGAGGGCAGACCCTGTTTGCTGCCGGGTGCCGGCCGCTTTGACCACCAAGCTTTCCGGCAGTTGCTGGAAGGGCAGGGATTTACCGGAACCGTGGTCACCGAGGTCTACCGCACCAGTTTCTCCCAGCTTAAGGAACTGGAAAATTCGCTATACTTCACAAAAAAAGCCTTTTAAGCCGCTTTTTCCTGACAAATTTCTTGCTTTTTTGTGTCTTTTTGCGTTATAATAAAAAACAAGGATGATGATAGGTCCTCCAAAGCTCTGTGGGGACCTAGGGAACGCCATTAGGAGGTGCTTTGTTTTGAAATGCCCTTATTGCGGCTATAGCGAAAGCCGGGTGATCGATTCCCGCCCCACCGACGAGGGGGAACGGATCCGACGCCGCCGGGAGTGTTTGAAGTGCGGCAAGCGCTTTACCACGTATGAGGTCATCGAGAATGTGCCCATTGTGGTCATTAAAAAGGATAAGTCCCGGGAAACCTTTGACCGCAGCAAGCTTTTGAACGGATTGCTCCGGGCTTGTGAAAAACGTCCCGTTTCCATGGATACCTTGGAGCGCATTGTGGACGAGATCGAAAACCTGTTGCAAAATTCCCTGGACCGGGAAGTTTCCTCCCAGCGCATTGGTACCTATGCCATGGAGAAGCTGAAGAATGTGGACGAGGTGGCCTATGTGCGGTTTGCCTCGGTGTATCGCCAATTCAAGGACATCAACAGCTTCATGGAAGAGCTGTCTAAGATCATCAACAGCAAAAAGGAATAACTGTCCCCAACCCGCGTAAAAAGGGCTGTTGCAACCTGCAACAGCCCTTTTCTAGTTGTGTTTAGGAGTTGCTCGGGAATCCCCGTGCAACTTGCCGTAGGGTCATTTGCCCGCAAGCTCTGTGTAGAGGGCCCCTCGGGGTGTCAGCTGGGAGCGCATCAAACTGACCCGGCGGCAGGGGACCTGGATGGCCCTGGGGAGGAGCACTTTTTTCTGTGGCTTGTCCCCGGGGAAAGACACCTTCCTGGCCAAGGTGATGTGGGGGCGGAACGCTTTCGGTTCGATAGAAAACCCCCGGCATTCCAGTTGGGAAGCCAGTTCCTTTTGCAAAGCAAACAGTTCGGGGCAGGGCTCCGGACCCAGCCACCACAGCCCACCGCCTCCTTGGGAAAAGTATCCTACCTGGGTGAGATGCAACGTCATGGGCACAGGGCGAAGGGCATTCAGCGCCGCTTGGGCTTCCCCCAAACGGCTGGGGGCTACCTCCCCCAAAAACGCCAAGGTGAGATGGAGGTTCTCCGGCCCCGGATACCGTGCGCTGGGGGCATAGAGCCGCAGACGCTGCTGCACTTGACAGATGGCCTGGACAGCGTCTTGGGGGAAGCGCAGAGCGAAAAACAGCCTCACAGCAGGGTTTCGGCCCACTGGGCCTCTTGGAAGCCCACCAGTACCTGATCGCCGGTGAGAAGGATGGGTCGTTTTACCAGCATCCCATCGGTAGCAAGCAGGGCGAATTGCTCCTCTTCGCTCATGGTGGGCAGCTTGTCTTTCAGCCCCATGCCGCGGTACTGTTGGCCGCTGGTGTTGAAGAACCGCTTTAAGGGCAGCCCGCTTTGGCTGTGCCACTGGCGCAGCTCTTCTTGGGTGGGGTTCTGTGTTTTGATGTCACGGTACTGGTAGGAGATGCCGTGGCTGTCCAGCCAGGCTTGGGCTTTTTTGCAGGTAGAGCACTTGGGGTAACACACTAACAGCATGATGAACAGTCCGTCCTTTCGGAGAGTGTGGGGTTAGAGGGTCCAGCTTTTCAACAGCTCTTTTTCAAAAAAAGCGGCCATAG
>CAJFMJ010000050.1 GCA_904391645.1 uncultured Neglectibacter sp. | reverse complement strand
TTTTTACCAGCAACGATTATAGCAGATTTTTCGGGGTTTCTCAATAGAAAGGGCGGGAGGCAGCTCTAGGAGAGAGAAAAAGGTTTAGGCCAGAGCGTTTTTTCAATTGTTTGTTAGTGTTTTCTGCTTTTTTATAAAAAATATAAAGATTTTATTTCTGAAACTATAAAAATTACAGTTGCGACTACCTAAAGAAAAGTGTGATAAAAAAACTCGATATTACTAAAATGGGAATCATTTTACATTTTTCGACAAAAGATGCAAAAAGCAAGAATATTTATTGAAATATTCTGGAGATATACGCTTGCTATTTGGCTTTTTTATGGTATTGTGTTAAAAAATATCATCTTGGGATTACTCAATAAATCAACAAATTATAATATTTTTAGATTTTATTATTATATAGTGGTGTATTGTAGTGAGGTGAGGGGTTTGATGGAGCATTTAAAGGGGCATCGCCCAGAGAATCCTGGGGAGGTGCTGACCCAAGAGGCGTTGGAATCGTATTTGCAATCCCTCGTTTCCAAAGGGTGTACGAAGGACACCATCAGTAATTACCGCAGGAGCTTAGAGCGGTTTTTCCGTTGGCTGCCCCAGGGGAAAGAGCTTCAGGCAAACTCGGCGGAACAGTATCAGCGGTATTTATTTGAAGAGTGCAAGTATATGCCCCGGACGGTCAATATGCAGATGACTCCGGTCAATGGGGTGCTGGCCCATTTGGGGCTGTGGGGATACCAGGCCACCCAGGAACATATCCAAGCTAATGCGGCGGTGATGATCCAAATGGCTTATGACAGGCTGTTGGAACAGGAACAGGTCACTTACGGCTGGATGGATATGCCCAGTGCAGAGAATTTTTAAAGCTTCTTTTAGAGGGTCCCAGTTGGCTTTCCCATAAGGTGAAACCAGCTTTCAAGTATTGTGATAGAGAAAACCATTTCTAAGGAAGGAGTGCTGGCAATGGCAAAACACGTCCAATCTTTGCCCCGGCAATCTCATAAAGCTTTGTGGAGAAAAAGGAGGAAGCCCGTGGTTTTCACCGCCTTGCTGCTTTGCTGCTTGGTGTTGCTGGGCGTTGCGGCGGGCATGGTGGCCTATGGCGTTCCCGGAAACGACGGAGAAGGGGAGGGTGCTTCCCTTTTGAAGAAGACCGTCTATTGGCGGGATAATCATAACGAAGAGAACAAGCGTCCCAACGCTGCCGACTTTGTCCCCGAACTTGCCCTTACCCTTACAAAAGAGGATGGCACCACGGTTACATACAAGACCGGGGATACCAGCGATGAGGCTAAAAAAGCCCTTGCCTCGTTAGGGTATTCCATCTGGCCCAAGCCCTCCATAGAGGAAGGTGTGAACCAGTGGACAGTCACCTATGGGTCAGACGGTGTTTTAAAGACTGTGGTGTACCAACTGGATGAAAACGGCGAAATTGCCAAAGATGATGAAGGCAATCCCATGCTTGACCCCAGTGTGAAAGCTTCCTGGAGCCTTGCCCCTTGTGCCGCAGATGGATATCTGTGCATAGATGGCGCTACAGCCTCGGGAGAGTTTATCGATGGTGCGGAGAAGGATGCTTGGTACTACCTGTTGGAAAACACGTACACGTTTATCATGGATGTGCGCTGTGGCTCCCTGACATCCCTGCCAGGGATCACGGAGAGCTTGCTGAAAGAGTTCCAGCTGGGAGCTTCTTACGACACCAATGACAGTGGGAATATTTGGCAATCTATCCCATTAAAAGACCTTCAGGAGAACCAGGGCTATGCCCAGGTGTCATTCGAGGCAAAAAGCAATACTGATTCCAATTGGCAGGAGTGGAATCCCGAGGACGGCAAGCTGTATGACCAGATCCGGCTGGTGATTGTGGCGCCCAAATACACGGTGGACAACCATGCCATCACGTATCGGGTGAACGAGCAAAACCCTGATGGTCGGCTGGACTTTACCAGCGCTGCTTTGGGGGAAGGGGATTATTTTGCCATCAGCTACGACAATGCCTCCTCTACCAACCACGGCGGTGCAGTGGACGGCGCTTACAGCGGCGGGTCGGTTGTCCTAACCTTGACGGGCACTGTCAACTATAACGCTAAAAAGATCTGGCAGGATGAAGCCGATTCTAACGGCCGTCCGGATGTGGATCTGCAGCTGTGGCGTTACCGGGTGGGACAGCCTTTGGACAGCGCTGCGCCTGTCCGGGATGCAAGCGGCCATATTTATACCATGTACGTGGATGGGGAAGACTGTGCTGATACCGTGGAGATCTCCTTCCGGGACAGCGAAGGCAACGAGATTGATTTCCCCGAGTATGACGCAGAAGGCTACCGGTATCTCTACGTGGTGCGGGAGTATGAATCCAGCGATGGCCGGGCTATCAGCGGGTATGACCAGGTCTTTGGTGAGATCAATGGAGATGGGGACATCGTGGAAGGGTCCGATGTTGTCCTGGGCGAATTGGACGGCAATGTGGAGCGCCAGTCGGGGAACACCTACTTGTACAATGGAGGGACCCTGAACAACGTCCTCAGCGGCTCGGTGCAGACTTCTGCCACCAAGGCTTGGAAGGCCGCGGCCTTCCAGGCGGAATTTAAGGACGTTTCTGTGGAAGTCGCCCTGCAGAGCCGGCCCAAAGGCAGCGGCGATGACGCTTGGGAGTTTGCCCAAGATGACGCCGGGCAGCGTGTCACCAAGACCATTGAGGGATTTACCGCAGAAACCCTTTCGGGCGTCACGGTGACCGCCTCCATGGACCGGTATGACGGCCTGGGCCGGGAACTGGAGTACCGCTGGGTGGAAAACGGGGTGTTCCAAGGGGAAGGAAGTACCACCGATCTGCTGCAGCCAAATGGTACCTTTGTCCTAAAGCAGAAAGATCCCTTCATCTCTCAGGGACAAACGCGGGAGGTCCAGTATACTTCCTCCATGGAGTACCATACGGATGAAAACGGCGCCACCACCACGGTGATCACCAACTCCATCACAGGCACCATCACCTATGACGTGGACAAGTGGTGGCAGATCAGTGATGAAGAAGCAGCGCAAATAGACGGGATTGAAAACAATCCCAACTATACGAAATATAACGGTGTTTGGTACACCAAGAACGACCACGATCCCGATACCGCCGACTTCTCCCTCTATCGTGTGGGGAGCGGCCAATCTTTGGATCTTTCCAAGCCGTACCTTTCTTTCGCACTGAGGAAGGACACGGTTTCCCCGATGGAGGTGACGGCTCCCGATGGCGCTGTGATCACCCTGGCGGCGGATGAGAAACGTTCCTGGCACGTGCAGATGAGCAACCTGCCGGAGTTTGATGAAAACGGCCACCAGTATGAATACGTTTTGGTGGAACAGGGTGCCATGCCCGCCTATGACATCCAGCGGAATGCTGGGAACTATTCCACCACCGTGTACAATCCCACCATGCCTGGCCCGGGGCTGCAGATTTTGGTGCAGAAAACCTGGATCGACGACAGCGACACCACCCACCGCTTGCCGGTGACCATCCAGGCATACTTGAAAAAGGATGACTCGGCAATTTCCGGGGCTTCTGTCACTTTGCAGGACGGGGTTTGGTACGATTGGATCTACATTTCCGGGATGACCGATATCAGAGAGGTTTACTTGCAGGAAACGCAGGTGGGAGATACCAATGTAACCAATACGAAAGATGCGGGATGGAGTTCTGCTTTGGGGGGTGCTTCCTCGTGGGCAGGGCACCTGTCCGGCGATGTGACCACCCAATACCACCGCTATGAGGTGACCTATGCCCCCTTTGAAACGATCAGTAAGGCGGCGGGCACTTACCAGACCACCGTCACCAACCGGCGGTTGGGCAATGTGGACATCACGGTGGAAAAGACCTGGAATTCCGGGGACAATGGGGAGGAGCTTAAGGCCCTGGAGGGCGCGCTAAGCCAAACCGGGATGCGCCTTGCCCTCAAGCTGGACTTCCATGAGAGCATTGCAGACGCCGTGGCGGAAAACCGCTATGAAATCACCTATAATGATCTGGAACAAAGCGATTCTGTAAATATCGGGAAAGACCCTGTGGCCATCTACAATTCCAAAAGGCAAGGAAATGGATCGTTCCAGAGCTCGTCGGGCAAGTCGGTCATTCCCATCGCTCTGCCTACAGATATTGAGAACGATACCCCAGTGGGGAAAGTCCAGACCTATTATTTCAGCAACCTGCCCAAGTTTGACGCCAATGGCACCATTGTCCGTTACACGGTGGAAGAAGGGTTGATGGACGACCAAGGGGACTTTATTTCCTTTGAAGATTACAGAAGTAAGCACGGTTCCCAAAACGTCTTGGTGAAGGCCCTGTCCACTTGGTCCATGACCATCCGCGAGGAGAGTTACCAGACAGCAGTGGACATTGTGGAGCCAAATCCCGATGCAAACAAGGATGTGGACTGGCAGACGATGGCGGCCACCAACAGCCTGGTGGGCACCAAAGATGCCAAGTGGCACAAAGAGTGGAAAGACGCCTACCGCTATGAACAGGGCCAGCGCCCCGACATCTATTTGGACATCTACCGGATGGTGCACACAGGGCAGGAGCAGGGCAACACCCAAGTGGAACTCTATCAGGCCAATTACCGTTGGGAGGGCAAGGCGGAATCCGACACGGTTTACAACTGGACGGCCGTGATCGAAGGGCTGCCCAAGTACGACAGCTATGGCTATGAGATCACCTACTACGCCGTGGAGTGCACGGTGGTGACTGCCTCCAACTTCGACTATGCCCCGGTGAAGTATTATTGGGGCAATGGCGGAGATGGTTTTGCCCTTGGCAACCGCGAACAGGTGGAAAGCGGCTATCAGGACAACACGTTCTATGTGTACCACCTGACAGGAAACACTGTGTATGATATTGGCGGGAAAGACGTTTTAGAGGTGAAAAACCGCTACAGTGTGCCGGTGAACTACGCCCTGGCGGAAAACGGCACCTTCCAAAACACCTTGGAGGCCTGCCCCAATTTGGCAGGTGAAAAGCTGTGGACCAGCGTTCCCGCCGGCTTTGCAAAGGTGGACTTGCCCCCGGTGACCTTCGCCCTCTACCAAAGCTTGGATGGCAGCACTCCCACGCCGGTTGCCACTTTGACCGTGACCGATTGGGCCAGTGTGGAAACCAGCGGCTCTTATATCTTCCGGTTTGTGCTCCAGGGCGACTGGAGCATGGAAGTGGAAAACGACAAGATCGTTTACACCAACAAGGTTAACCCCACTAAAACAGTCATCACCAGTCGGGATTGCGTTGTGGAGGGGACTTTGCCCGAGGGTGTAACCTTCCTTCCCCAGTATAATAAGGATGGCCGGCTCTATACCTACACCATGGTGGAGCAGAGCATCACGCTGGATGACAATGGCCAAGACGTAGAAGTTCCTTTAGACAAAACAGCAACCGAGGGGCAGAAGAGCCTGTTTAAGCAGATCTTTACCTCGGCGGGTGTCACCCCCGGTACCTATCAGGCGAACAATACGTACAATACTCAGCAGGAGGGTAAGCTGACCGTCCAAAAGTGGCTGAAGCTGGAAACAAAAGCCAAAGACACTACCCAGTATGTTTACCCTGCCATCACCCTGGACTTGTCCCGGAGTTACCCCAGCGCGGCACAAAGATCCCCCATATATGTGACCACCTATACCTGGAGCTCTGCCCAGGTGAAGGAAGCCTTTGAAAAACAGGCAGATGAAACTTGGCATAACGAGGGCTGGGTCCGCCTGGAAGCCACCTTGACCGGCTTGGAGATTTACGCTGTCAACGGGGAAAAATACCAGTACAGTTTTGTGGAAAACACAGGGGAGCTGAAGGGCTACAACACCTGGGCGCAAAAGGACGGTTTGGAGTACGACGGTCTTTCAAATGCGATGAACGGTACTCATTCCACCCAGGTTCCCGGGTTGAATGCCCATCCTGCCGTTGACCCCGCAGCCATAGACGCCGCCTTTATCAATTCCTATGATAGCCCGGTGCTGCAGCTGCAGGGCACCAAACAGTGGGACGATTGGGCAGATAACCAACACCGGCCAACCATTGAGGATGTGAATGGGCCAAATCCGCCTATCACGTTGAGCTTGACCCGCACAGCGCCTGCACAGACTGGCCAGGGCAACGGTTACAGAGAAACGCTGGAACTTAACACAGATTACACCGTCACTTGGACACAGGGAGCAGAAAGTGACCAGTGGACCTACACCATTCAGGCGGCTGCTGGAAAAACTGAGGAGCTTTCCCAGTATGCCCCCAACGGGATGCCCTGGACCTATCAGGTGACGGAAACCATTGAGGATGATACGCTGGCGGCCATCTATGGCGGCGGCAGAAGAACCGTGACCTTCAACGCTGCCAACGCAACAAATGGCACAGGCGCTTTGGTGGCAACACCCAACTCCAACTTGGTGAACAGCATTAAGACCAGCGCCGTGTTCCAGAAGCAGTGGGAAAACGGGGAGGATGAACCCATCCAGACCGACTACCTGGGCCAGGTGAAGATTTCCTTTAAACTGCAGGTGTGTGAGAAAGGTGCCACTACTTGGAAGGACGCTTCCGAGTATGCTACAGTAAACCAAGTTTTTAGTTCTTTGCTTGGACAGAATTATGAATTTACCAAAACAAAAACAGCGGCAGTCAACGCCGAACCCAATGCATGGAAGGACACTTTCACTGGGCTGCCTTCGGCGCTGGTGGATACCACGGGCTCCACTCCCGCGTACACCCTGTTGGAGTACCGGGTGGTGGAAACCCAAATTGTGTACACAGCCCCGGGCGGAACCCAAACCACGGTTACTGTTACAGTGGCTGACGATGGTACGTATACACTTCAGCCCGACAACACTTTGATTTCCGGTGCAGGCCTTGCTGGCAACGGCGTCACCAGCACCACAACCAACACCCTGAAGACTGTGGATCTCACGGTGAGGAAAACTTGGAGCGACAGCCAGAACAAATACCACACCCGCCCCACCAATGAGGCAGGGGATTGGGAAGCCGCGTTCCTGGTGCAGTACTCGGATGACGGAACTACCTGGAAAGCTTTCCAGGTGGCCAATCCAGACGACCCGACAGGTGGAACTATTCCCTTGATCGTCACCATCAGCGGGGACGACGGGGAGAATAGCGGTACACGCACAGTGGCAGATTTGCCCGCGGTCACAGGCCGCACCTACCGCGCAGTGGAATTGGAACCTGGGTACGACCCGACCGGAACGAACTTGGACGAGTACATTCTGGATGAAAATGGTGATACCTACAACACAGGCTACGAGGTGGGATATGAGCACAATTCTCCAACTACAACTAGTCCTGATTTTACCTCCGCTGTCACCAATACCTTGGAAACCACTTCCGTAAGTGTGAAGAAACAGTGGGTGGCCGGCACTCCTGACGATGGCAAAACAGCTGTCCGCGTAAAAGTACAGTACATAGGAACAGGTGGAAAGCAAAAAGATGTGCCCGGTTCCACGGTGGCTCTCAATGCAACCTATGGATGGAAGCACACTTGGAGTGACCTGCCCGTATCCATGCCGGGCAGCCAAGAGTATGAAACGGGGCAGCCTACTGACTATCAAGTGGTGGAGCTGACAGGTTCCAGCCATGTGCAGGTGGGCTCTCCGGTAGAAGCCCCGGACGGCACCTTTACCATCACCAACAAGCCGGTCATTGACTTCACCGTGGAGAAAATGTGGAACGGTGCCCCTGCCGCCGCGGATGATTGGACCGTGACCGTGCAGCTGTACCGCAGCGTCAACGGCGGTACAGGGGAAGCAGTGGGCAGTGTGGTTGCACTCTCCAAATCCACCTCTTGGAAGCATACCTTCCCCGATCTGGACAAGTACGATGAAGACGGAAACCAGTACACCTACTATGCCCGGGAGGTTTCCGTCACAGTGGACGGGACAACGTTTGCCGTGGAAAACGATGCCTTCCAGGTGACGGTAAGCGGGGAAGAGCTGGACTTTGCGGTGGATTACGCTGATACAACCACAAAGACTACCATCACCAACCGCACCAAGGGTCAGTTGACCGTGACCAAGTATTGGTGGGACACGGGAGCAGATGCTTCTCGTCCCCAGTCTGTCACAGTGGGGCTGTATGTCCAAGGGGATGACGGCTCCCTGACTCAGGCGGTGGACAACAAGGGGGAGAAGATTCCTGCGGTGAAGTTGAATGCCGACAGCAACTGGACCCACACATTTACTAACCTGCCGGAGTATGATAATGGCGTGAAGATCACTTATGTGGTCCGGGAGTTGGATGGGCAGGGCGACCCCATTGCCGAGGGCGGCGCCTTGGGCGATTACACCGTCCACTATGGCGCCGGGGAAGTCCACAACTTCCGTTATGGCGACTTGACCATCCGCAAGGAGCTGGCAGGCAGCGCTGTGGAATCGGAGCGGGACTTTGTCTTTAAGCTGGCCTTCACCTTCCCCGCAGGGATGCAGCGCCCGGAGAACTTTGCTTACATCGTGTATGAGCCGGGGCAGGCAGGAGATACAGAAGTGGGTACAGGCACCCTGGATGCGGAAGAAGGCGGGACGATCTCCTTGAAAGGCGGCCAGCGGGCTGTAGTGAAGGACCTGCCCGCAGGTACGGAGTACACCGTGACGGAGCTGGAGGCCAACCAAAACGGCTATGCCACTACCGTTGCAGGAGCAGTGGAAGACCCTGCCGGTACAGCAACCGGGGAGGTCACCGTAGGTGAGCGGGACGATATCACCTTTACCAATAGCCGGGAGCCTGGCGTGCTGCTGGTGAAAAAGACGGTCACCGGCTATGGGGACCGGAACAAAGAATGGAAGTTCACCCTGCAGCTGGTAGGCCCAAATGGCGTGGCCATGATGGGGGATAGCACCTGTGAGAAGGATGGTGTGGAAGTTGTCCTGTTCTTTGACGACAGCGGCACGGCTGAGTTCACTCTGAAAGACGGCCAGACCCTCACCGTGGACAACCTGCCCAACGGCACCGCCTATACCGTGACCGAGCTGGAGGCCAACCAGGATGGCTATACTACCCGGGTGTCCGGCAGCGCGTCGGGGACCATCTCCGGCCAGCAGACAGCTGTGGTAGAGTTTGAAAACTACAAGCCCGGTGGAGGCGGTGGATCTACTCCTACGCCCAGCCCCAGCGGCAGCCCCAACCCCAGCGGCAGCCCTGAACCTAGTGGCAGCCCCAACCCCAGCGGCAGTCCTAGCCCCAGTGGCAGCCCCAATCCTAGCGGTAGCCCTGGCCCCAGCGGTACACCAGCTCCTGGGACCACCCCAGCCCCGGATGGCACAACGCCTCCCAGCGAAGGTGACCCGGATGACACACCCTCTACAGGGGATCCCACCCATACGGGTGTTTGGATCGCCTTGGGTGCAGTTTCCTTGGCAGCTTTGGGCGGCCTTTGGCTGACCCGGCCTAAGGGCAAGCGGCCGCGGCATTTGAGAAAGTAAACAAACCGTGAAAAGCGCCGGCCAAGACGGGGAACCGTCCTGCCGGCGTTTTTTTGAAAGGAGGATACACTTGCGACGTGCCAAGAAGAAAAGCTTCCCCTGGAGGCGGGTATTGGCCGTGTTGTGTGTGGCGGTGCTGGTTTTATCCGGTACCATGGTGGCCCGGGATATGATCCGTTCCCGGCGGGAAAAAGCGGCTTACCAGGTGCTGGCCCAACGGGTGCGGGAAACCGTTTCCTTGGCAGCAGGTAGTCCAGCCCCGGCGGGGGAGGCGGTTGCGCAAGAGGGGTCTGGCAGGCTGGAAGCCTATGCCCAGCTGCATCAGGAGAACCCGGATATGGCGGGATGGATCGCCATTCCAGGGACTTCCATTGACTACCCGGTGATGTACACTCCCCAAGATCCGGAGTACTACCTGCGCCGTGCTTTTGACGGCAGTGATGCCGTAAGCGGAAGCATTTTTGTGGGGGAGGGAAGCCAGCCCCAGGGAGAGCACGTGATTTTATATGGCCACCAAATGGACGATGGATCCATGTTTGCAGACCTTTTACAGTATGCCGAAGAAGATTTTGGCCGGGAGCATCCTACCCTCATGTATGACACCTTGGAGCAGGAAGGGGAATACCAGCTGGTGGCGGCCTTTTACAGCCGTGTCTATACCAGCGAAGACCAGAATGTTTTTCGCTATTACCAGTATACAGACCTGTCTGATGCTCAGGTTTTCCAAGAATATGTGGAACAGGTGGAAGCGGCTGGGCTGTATGAAACAGGGGTAGAACCCCAGTACGGTGACCGGCTTTTGACGCTCTCCACTTGCAGCTATCACACGGGGGAGGGGCGGTTTGTAGTAGTGGCTTGTGCAACCGGCGGAGAAGAAACAGGAAGAGCCTGAGAAGAGCCAACAAGCCCTTAAAAGCCTGGAGATTGAAGTTTTCTTCTTAAATGAGGAGGGGCTTTGTAGGGCTTCCTGGGCTGGTTTAATCGCCTTTCTGTTTTTCGAGGAGGATGGAAGAAAATAAAAGACGCGCTTGGATATCCCACGGCGGAGCTGCGCAACAATATGGAAAACTTTGAAGCCTATTATGATGAAATCGAAATATGCGGCAGCGCGGCCAGCAGCCACCCGAAAGGTGCTTTCCAAATTCGCAATCGGCAGATGGTGAAGCGAAGCAATCTCGTTGTATTCTATGTGGATCATACAGGCGGTGGAGCTTATCAGACCATGCGCTATGCGCAGAAAGAAAAAAAGAATATACTTAATCTTGCTGAAGAAGGATACGGAGATAAAGAATGAGCGCCATCATCATTTCGGTGATGGCGCTCATTTTCAGCAGCAGTAGTAGGCGCTGTGGGAATGTGCGTAAACGGTCAGAGGGGCGGAGCTGTGGGAAACAATGTTTGCGGGCTGTGGGAAAGCTGGCAGTTTTTCCATCGGGCCGTGAATATCTGTTTTCCATCGGCGGAGCGGCCGTTTTCAACATTTCCCATAGTGTAAAGCAGCGTGATAACACACTTGTATATTGCTTTTCTGCAAGAAAGGATTTATAATAAATTGTGGTTAGCCAATGCTAACTATAATTCCGACTCCTGGAGGAAGTTATGGGAATATTAAAGGCTTTTTTCAACAATACCCGCAAGCCGGAAGGATTGCTGGGCAGGTGCATGGTGGGCAGCATGAATCGTGCTCATGCTGCCCTTGCGGATTGGGGCCTTAGCTATTTGCCTGAAACAGGTCCCACCGAGATTGCGGAGTTGGGCTGCGGTGGTGGGCGGAATATCCAAGCCCTTTTGCGAAAATACCCTGCCGCGACTGTCGCCGCCTTGGACTATTCAGAAGTATCTGTGGAAAAGGCCAGGAGTGTGAACCGCAAGGGGCTGCAAGCCGGTCGCTGCCGTATCATACAGGGAGATGTGTCTTGCCTTCCCTTCGAGGATGGCGTATTTGATTTAGTGACCGCATTTGAAACTGTATATTTCTGGCCTGGTCCTACGGAGAGCTTCCGGGAGGTGTACCGAACTCTGCGGCCGGGCGGCATCTTTCTGATCGTCAATGAGTCGGACGGAGAAGATCCCCACGCCAGCAAGTGGCTTTCTGTC
>CAJFMJ010000049.1 GCA_904391645.1 uncultured Neglectibacter sp. | reverse complement strand
AAAGCGTTTCTCCCGCTTCAGGTCATTTTTTCCCATGACGCGCCACCACCTTTCCTGTTTCTCGTCCCTCGTAGGCTTCCCGGAATTTCTTCCGTCCGTGGGAGAGCCGCTGTTTCACGGCCCCCTCGCTGATGCCCAGCATGGCGGAGATGTCTTTGACAGAAATGTCGTTTAAATAGAACAGCGTAAGTACCAGCCGGTCGTTTTCCCCCAGATCGTTCAAGGTCTGCTGTACATCCAGGGAAAGGTCCCTTTCGTCGCTGCGTCCCTCTTCCGGGAGGATTTCCAGGGGCACCAGGCCCCGCTGCTGCCGTATCAGGTCGTAGCAGCAATTTATCAAAATGCGTGTCAGCCAGGTTTTAAAATACTTGGGCTGCCGCAGGTCGCTCAGTTTATAAAAGGCCTTGCAGATAGCCTCCTGTACCGCGTCCTCCACGTCCTCTTCCCGGTGGAGAATGGCTTTCGCCGCCCGGTACAGGGCAAGCTGGTTTGCCTCGATCAGGTCCATAAAGGCTTTTTTATCGCCCCGCTGGGCCTTGCGTACCAATCGCTCCACAGATTCCTCCTTCTTTCCCCGGGATACACCCGGCCTTTCCCACATTCAATGATTAGACGGCCCCGCCTGCAAAAAGGTGAGCCGTCTAAAAAAGTTTCCCATGAAATTTTCATTTTGGCAGCCCCGGCACTTGGGCGCCGCAGGCACACGCCGAATCACTTATTCATAGGGCTCAAAGCAAATGTTCAAATCCACCGTGGTGGGGATGCCCGGCACCGTGCCGCTGGCGGAATACTGCCAAATGCGGAAATCGTAATACAGGCTGGGCGCGGGCTGGTATTCGGCATACCACAGGGGGTAGTCCGCAAGCTCCCCCAGATGAAAGGTGTTGTAGGCCATGCTTTTGTTGGTGTACACGCAGGGGTCATAGCCGCCTTTTTGGATGGCCTGGCAGAATGTGCCGGCCATGGCGGTGATCACTTCCCCCTCCATGTCGTAAGCCCGCAGGTCCTCCGCTGGAAGGCTCTCGCTGGGGATGGGGGGCTCCCAGTCGAACACCACCGGGTAGGTAAGTTCCCGGCCGTTTAAGGTGTCCAGCACAAATTGGGCTTCCTCTTTGGCCTCCTCCTGGGTGATGGCCTGGGAGAAGAAATACACCCCCACCTTCAGCCCGGCGGCAGTGGCCCCTTGGTAGTTTTCCTCGAAGGTGGCGTCCACATTGAGGCCGCCTTCCGTCATGCCCCGGTAGCCCAAGCGCAAAATGGCAAAGTCTATGCCCGCGGCCTTCACCTGCTGCCAGTCGATCACTCCCTGGTGTTCGGAAACGTCCACCCCCTGGACGGATTTGCCGTCGTTATAGCGGATGAAGCCGTTGTCCTCCACAAACAGGGAGGTGTCGTATTGGTTGGTGGGGAAATCGAACTTGGGAATGTACCGTTCGCCTTCGTAAAGGTCCTGGACCAAAAGCAGGTCGTCGGGGATGCCGGGGGCGTCGTCTTCCGGTTGGGAAGCGTTGCCTCCCAGCAGGGAAATGGCTATTACCACCATCACCACCACCAGGGCCACGGCGGAACTTGCCGCCACCAAAACAGGATTGAAAGGGAACGAGTGCTTGCTGTGACGTGATGCCATAAAACCTCCTAAAATGGGGGATCGCCCCAAAAAAGAGGCCCGCCTCGTGGATCCGGGGCGGACCGTTTGTTTCCATGCTTTCTCAGTTGCCGTACTTTTTCAGGCAGAGGGTGAGGGGCACCTTTTGGGAGATGCCGGGCACATTGCCCTCCTCTGTGTACTGCCACATTTTAAAGTCGTAATAGAAGCTGGGCTGGGAGCGGTACTCTGCGTACCACAGGTCAAAACCGGAAAGCCTGCCCAGGTCCAGGGTGTCGTAAGCCATGGCTTTGCTGGCGTAGTAGCAGGGGGTCCGGCCGGACTGCTTCACTTTGTTGCAAAAAGCTTCGATCACGTCGGTGACCTGGTCGCCGTTGCACTGGATGGTGCGGGCAGACTGGTTCATGCTGCCGTCTTCGTTGGTGGAATACTCCCAGTAAATGCCCACTGGGTAGGTGACGCTGTACAGGCGGATCTGCTCCAGCACGAAGGTGGCTTCCTCTTCCGCTTCCTGTGCGTTGATGGCTTTGGAGTAGAAGTACACCCCCACCTGGAGGCCGGCTTCCGTGGCGCCGGCAATGTTCTCCTCAAACTTGGAGTCCAGCACGATGTTGCCGTTTTTCTGGCCTCGCCAGCCCACACGGATCATGGCAAAGTCCACACCGCTCTCCTTCACCTGGGCCCAGTCGATATCCCCGTCCTTGTAGTTTACATTGATGCCTACAGAGGAGTCGCCGCCCTCATAGACGATGGTGCCGTTGGCCCCCGTCTTAAAGGAGTCCAGCTCATAGCTGTTCCCGGCAATGTTGTAATAGGGGATGGTCATGCGGCCATCGTTCAAGTCGTTGACGT
The DNA here is from genome assembly GCA_904391645.1 of uncultured Neglectibacter sp. GTDB lineage: Bacteria > Bacillota > Clostridia > Oscillospirales > Acutalibacteraceae > Acutalibacter. The sequence goes on along the minus strand of CAJFMJ010000049.1, from coordinate 9,190 downwards.
CCAAGGTGCCGTCGCCGTTGTTTTGGATCAGTTCCACTGAGCTGTCCCGGGGCCCTCTGGCCAAGATCACTGCCGAAACTGCCACAATGACCACCACCAACAGCAGGGTGACCGCTAAAAAGAGATTGCGTTTCTTCAGGGAATCCATAGGTGTGCGCTCCTTTTTCAAGAATCTATGCAAAGCCCGCCAAAGGGCTGGAAAAGTTTTTGGCAAAAAAGCTGGTCTTTGCCACATTATATACGAAAAGTGTCGAAAAAGCAACCGGGAACAGGTGTTTCCTGCCATTTCCATGGTTGCCGGAAAAGTGGTTATTTGCTACAATGAGTAGAAACCGCCTTGGATTTCCTTTTTGGGGAAAGGAGGAACCTTATGACCATCCAAAAGTTAGAGATCCCACAGCTGGAAAAGCTGTATCATGCCCATATGGAAAAGGACTTTGTCCCTCAAGAGCTGCGTCCCTGGCACAGTGTGAAACACCTGACAGAGCAGGGTTGCTATGACACCTTTGCCTGCCGGGAAGAGGGTCAGCTTGTGGCCTATGCCGCCTTTGCCCGCTGTGAGGCCGGAGTGCTGCTGGACTACTTTGCAGTGGTGCCCCAGCTGCGGGGCAAAGGGGTGGGGAGCCGGTTTTTCCGGGAGTTAAAAGGGGTGTTCCCCCAGTTTGAGGCCCCTTGCATCTTCATTGAAGTGGAGAGCTTGGAAAGCGCTAGTTCCCCGGAAGAACGGGAGGTGCGCCGGCGGCGCATCCAGTTTTACCAGCGTTGTGGCTGTGAGGGAACCCCCATCTTTGCCCACCTGTTCGGGGTGGAGTATCAGATTATGACTTTCCCCCTGGAAGAAGGCCCGTCACCTTCCCTGGAGGAGCTGGAAGCCGCCTTACTGCGGCTTTACCAGGTGATCATCCCCCGGTTGGAGAAGGGGGAGGGGGTTTCTAAGGTGTGCCGCATCTACCGGCGAGAGAAACCTGGGATTTAACAGCAATTTTCTTTGACAAACCCTTAAAAAAAGCGCTATAATAATAAGAGTTTAGCAGATCCAAGGAACTTGCGGGAAAAGGGGGAGAGCCCATGGACGCAAAAGACCAGAAGGAAGCCCGGGACTTGCCGCTTCACTTTACCAGGGAGCTGGGCCGGGCAGTGACGTTTCTGCACCGGAGCCGCAGCCGGTTTATGAGCGAGCGCTTGCGGGATTATGGGTTTTCCGGGGCCATGTATTTGATCTTGCTCCACATTGAGCGTCACCCCGGCACCACCCAGGACAGCATTGCCAACCATATGTTCATCGACAAATGCAACGTGGCCCGGCGTACCAAAAAGCTGGAAACCCTGGGCTATCTCTACCGGGAAACCAACCAGAACGACCGCCGCCAGAACAACCTGTTCCTCACCGAAAAGGGCCGGGAGCTGGTGCCGGTGATCCGCTCGTATCTGGCCCAGTGGGGGCGTACCATCACGGAAGACCTCACCAGCCAGGAGTGTGCCACCCTCTTGGAGCTGCTCACCAAAATGACCGGCCAAAACCAGAAGTGACAAGGCCCTATCAGGCAAAAAAGACACGCAGGCAAATCGCTTGCGTGTCTTTTTGCTGTTTGGGAGGTCAGAACAACACCCGTCCGTACTGGAACCACAGCCGTTGGAGAGTGGGTAGGTGCGTTTGCAGCTGGGTGGCCAGATAGGACCGCTCCTTTTGGAAAGCGTCCAGCTCCTCGGGGGTGAGGGTGTGCTGGCTGAAGCGGGCCTTTAAGGAGAGCTGTACCAGCTGGGGTGGGAGGGGTTCCTCCCATCCGGGCAGCCTGCTTTGAGCGATCCGGCGGAGCTCCACCAGGGATCCATACAGGGCCAAGGCCGCTTGGTTGGGGTCGGCCTGGTCCCATTTCCGCTGACGCAGGGAGAGCACCAAGCGGCGCCGCAGGAGGAGCCCACACACAAGCAGTGCCAGCACCAGGGCTGTGCCCCCCAAAAGCGCCAGCCACCGGAGGGCTTTTGTGGGCGCATCGCCAGAAGAGGGTCCAGAGCCTTCTGGGGCCGGTGCCAGGGAGCTTTCCGGTTGGGTGCTGGGGAGCGCTTCCGGGGAAGCCGAAGGTGTCGGCGTAGGAGTGGCTGTGGGCGCTGGCGTAGGGGTAGGCGTGGGAGTGGGGGTGGTTTCTATGGGTGCCATAGGCAGAGCGTCGTCAGTGGCGGCAGGGGCGTCCGGCCCGGCGGGGGTCACTTCAACGGGGATCCACCCCATGCCCCCCAAGTAGATCTCCACCCAGGCATGGGCATTGTAGTCGGGGACGTCCACCCATTCCCCGTCGACCACAGGGACGGCGTACCCTTCCGCATACCGGGCGGGGATGTCCATGGCCCGGAACAACGCCACAGCCGCTGTAGCAAAGTGGACGCAATAGCCCTGATGGCTTTCGAAGAGGAAGTACTCTACAAAGTCCTCCCCTTTTGGCATGGTGGGAGGAGTTAGGGTGTAGGTGCACTGTGCCGCCAGGGTGCTGGCAATCTGTTGGGCCACCATGTTGATGGGGTAATACTGGTTGAGCTGTACGTCCATGTATGGCCCATAGTAAGCGGAGGTGGAGAGGTGGTTTTCCGCAAGATACTCCTGGAGCCGGGCTTTCAGTTCCTCGGGCAGCTGGGTGTAGTGCTCATAGACATAGTCGTTGTAGTCCTCCACCGCCGCGGTCAACTGCTGCTGTTCCGGGGTCAGGTATTGTACCAGGTTTTCCGGGATCTTCCACAGGTCCCAGTTCTCCAGGAGCTGGGTTTCCTCCCCGCCGTAAAGGCTGGAGGTGAGCTGGCTGATCACGTCCTCTACACCGTCCACTTGGTACCAGGAATCCCCCTGGGAAGAGTCCACGCCTTTGCTTGCCGCGTAGCCCTGGAGAATGGCCTCCTGGACCCGGGCGGGGTAGTAGAGCAGAGAGCCCGTCAACCCCCAGGCTTGCAGGCTGTATTGAGGCGTGCCGCTGAAAAACTGGTTGGAGCGCAAAAAGCCGTCCTGGTCAAAGGACAGAGCGGTCTGGTCCACGCTGTCCTCCATCAGGCCGTAAGGGGCGTAGACGCACCGGGGATTGGCCCCCACGTTTTCCACCGTCACCTGGTATTGCTCCAGGGTGTCCGGGAAAAACGTCTGGGAAAATTGGTCCAGCAGGGTCTGGGGATGCATCCCTTCCAAGATCTCCTCCAGTTCCCGCTGGTCCTGGCGGGAGAGGCTTTCCCAGCTGGTGCCGGTGTACACGCTGCCCACAAAGCTTTTTAGGTAGTCTTTTTGGAAGTTGGTGGCTCCGGCCGAGGTGGCGTCGCCGCCCTGGGCAGCTGTCCAGTCGTATTTGACCCGCAAGGCCGGTTCCCCCGTGTAGGTACGGGTGCCCAGGGAACTCAAATTCACCCGGTTGTTGTTGCTGGCCACCCCGCCCCGCATGGCCTCCTGGATGCCAAACCCGTCGGCAAACCCATTGCGCAGGTCGGTGACGATCTGGGGGCGCTCATAGGTGGAATAGGGGGCCAGCCCATAAGCGGCGGCTAAGGCCAGTGCCGCTCCCGCCAGCAGCAGGGCCAGCATGGGAGGCCGGGCCAACCCGCTGCCTGTGGCGTGGAAACTGCCGTGGTCTTCCAACAGCCGGTGGCGCTTGCCAAAGGAGGGGGAAAACAGCAGCATCACCGCCCAAAACCCCAGCAGCACTGCCAGGAAGGGCGCAGGGGGTACCAGGGAGATGAGCATGGGCACACAGGCCAAAAAACCGGTGACGCAAAAGGCCCCAAAGGCGCTTTTGTGCCCCACCAGCACCCATGCCAGGAAGAACAGGTAGGGGAAGAGGAACAGGCAGCAGAACACCGTGCATTGCCGCTGGATCTCCCGGAGAGTGGCAGTGTCGGCGGCCAGCTGGGGCAGGGCCGTACCCAGTTTGTTCCCGTAGGCTTCCAGCACCAGGTTGACCGTGTGGGCGCAGCCCTGGATCAGGTCCGGGAAAAAGTACCACACGGCCGCCCCCCACAGGACGATGCCCACCAAGGACAGCACCCAGGAGGGCCGCTTCCATAAAAAGAGAACCAGGAAAAAGAGCAGGCAAACGCTGCCCACAGCCACAGCGGGCCAGGGGGATACCGGCACCTGGAAGGTCCCGAAAAAGCATCCCAGGGCACCCACGCTGCCCAAGAGGAGTAGGACCCCGTAAAACAGCCCTTGGGACAAGTACCCCGGCTCGGCGTAGAGGACACGGGGCTTGTCCAGCAGGGAGGCGCGCTCCCCAGGGGCTTGTCTTTTTTTGGCCAAGGGCGGCACCTCCTTTTATAAGGTCAGCCCGTTGAGGGCCTTTTGAATCTGCCCGGGCTGCAGGACGATCTGCCCGCCCCAGGGGGAGGCATCCCCTTGGGAGCTGGTGCGAAGCAGGGTGAAATGGGCGGCGGGGTAGTGGGCTTCCAAGGCCCCCACAATGGGGCCTTGGGGTTTGCAGCACAGGTACAGCCCGTGGGAGATCCCCGGGGGCAGTGCCTCATCCTCCAGAGAAGGGAGGGGTGCAGGGCACCCGGCAGCCAACAGTTCCTGCCACAGGGGCAGCAAGTCCTCCTGCCCCGCCAGTTCCAGGCATTGCAGCTGTTGGGCTTTGGCGGACCAGTATACCACCCGGTGGGCCCATTCCCGCTCCGCCAAAAAACTGGACAGGCTGGCAAAGGCGTCTAAAAGCAGGTCGCACTCCTGGCCGGAACCGTTTAAGTCTAAAAGGAACAGCAGGTGGTCTGTCAGGGGCAACCCCAATTCTTTCACCAGGGGCCGCCCCAGCTTTTGGGACAGCTTCCAGTGGACCCTGGAAAGCCGGTCGCCCTCCCGCCATTCCCGCAGGGCGAACAGTTCCGAGGGGTCATCCCCCGGTTTTTTCTGGGAGTAGTGTTCCCCTTCGCTGTTGGGGACGGCGCTCTCCCGCAGCCCCAGTTCCAGGCTGTACACCGTGGGCCAAAAATAGGCGGTGGCTTGTTGGGGGCGCCCCACCGGCAGGGAGAACAGCCCCAGGTAGTCGCACACCCGGGCTTTCCCCAGCCGGCACACCACTTGGCCGCAGGTCTTGGAGGAGAGCTGGTGCTGGAACACTTGATGCTGGGGACCGGTGGTGAAGGAGAACCCCTCTTGTTCCCGGTGGCCTGTGAACGTGTTTTCCACAGTGAGTTTCACCCAGACACGCCCGCTGGAAAACGGGGAGGCGTTCCACACTTCCAGTTGGAGGGGGATGGATTCCCCTTTGCGGGCATACTTCCCGGCGGCGGGGGCATGGCTCCCCTTGCCGGTGGAAAGCTTCACCCTGGTGCAGAGCATCCCCGGCAGGGAACAGGCCAGGGAAACCACCGGCAGCAGCAGGGAGAGCACGAAGACATACAGGGAGAGGTACCCGTCAAAACAGATGAGGAACGTGGTGGTCCCCAGCAGTACAAAGAGGTAGCAAAGCCTGCTTTTCCACATGAGGGTCTCTCCTTTCGCAATGGGTAGATGGCAGTTACACCACTTTGGGCTGTGGGACGCTGTCCCACGCTTCGGTGAGCAGGGTGTGGGCGTCCCGGTCGCTGAGGCGGGCTTGGGGGTCCGGGGTGATGCGGTGCTCCAGTACGCTGTAGTACAGCAGGGCCACGTCCCCGGGGATGATGTAGTCCCGCCCCGCCAGCCAGGCAGAGGCACGGCTGGCCCGGATCAGTGCCCCGCCTGCCCGGGGGCTAGCGCCCAGCCGGATCAGCGGATGCTGCCGGGTGGCGGCGCACAGGCTTGCCACGTACCGGTACAGGTCGTCCGCCACATGGACGGCGGCCACTTCCTGCTGCATTTGCAGCACGTCCTCCAGGTTGGAAACTTGCCGCAGGCTGTCCACTGGCCTGGCCCCTTCGGTCTGTTTTAAGATCTTCACCTCTTGGTCCAGGGTGGGGTAGCCGATGGAAAGCCGCATCATGAACCGGTCCAACTGGGATTCCGGCAGCAGCTGGGTGCCGGCGGACCCCACCGGGTTCTGGGTGGCAATGACGGTGAAGGGCTGGGGCAGGGGGCGGGTGATGTTGTCCACGGTGACTTGCCCCTCTTCCATGGCTTCCAGCAGGGCGCTTTGGGTCTTGGCGCTGGTGCGGTTGATCTCGTCCGCCAAGAACAGGTTGCACAGCACAGCACCCGGCCGGTAGGAAAAGTCCCCGGTGGCCCGGTCCCACACGGAAAAGCCCACCACATCTGCGGGCATCACTTCCGGGGTGAACTGTACCCGGTTGTAGCGCAGCCCCATGGCTTTGGAAAAGGCCAGGGCCAGGGTGGTTTTTCCCACGCCGGGGTTGTCCTCCAGCAGGATGTGGCCCCGGGCCAAAATAGCCATCAGCACCTTGCACACCACGGCGTCCTTCCCCACGATGGCTTTTCGCACCTCGTTGACCACAGCCAGCGCCTTGGATGGCATCATAGCGATTCCTCCTCTTGCATCTCCTTTTTACTATCGGCAGCCCGGGAAAAAGCCGGGCGTTGTGATCGTGTGCCCCCTGGATTTTAGGGGGCGATTTTCACCATTATACTATATTTGGCAAAGAGGAGGCAACCCATTCGCCGAGGATTCAAAAAATGCGGGAAAATCCCAAGGTTTTTCCGGGATTTTGTCGGAAACTTTTTTCAAAAAAATGTTGACAAAGTATACGGTGGAATGCTATAGTGATTGTGTATTCTGATAGCACGAAAGATGAACTCACAGCCTGTGTAAGTCATTTGACTGTTTGGATGGTTTACACAAGCTGTGAGTTTTTTTAAAAGCCGGAGGTCTCCCTCTTTGGTAAAGCGCGAAGCCCTTGAAAACGCCGGACAGCCGGCGGCCGGCACTGCTAGCATAATACGATCTTTTATCTCTAGGAGGTGCCGATTATGAACGGTACAGTCAAATGGTTTAACGCAGAAAAGGGTTACGGCTTTATCTCCAACGACGAGGGCGGCGACGACGTGTTCGTGCATTTCTCCGCTATCGTGGCCGACGGCTTCAAGACTCTGGAAGAGGGCCAGAAGGTCACCTTCGAAACCGAGCCCGATCCCAAGAACAGTGCCAAGCTGCGCGCTGTGAACGTCCAGAAGATCTAAACAGCTTTGTAACAAAGAAGGCAGGGGCCGGTTTTCCTTTTTTGGAAACCGGGCCCTGTTTTTTGTAAAAAAGCCCTTGACAAGCTGCCTATCATCCGTTATAATAAGCAAGCGCTCCAAAAGAGCGGCAAAAAATGCGGGAGTAGCTCATCTGGTAGAGCGCCACCTTGCCAAGGTGGAGGTAGCGAGTTCGAGCCTCGTCTTCCGCTCCAAGCTGGAACAAAGTCCTCTTTGTTCCGGCTTTTTTTATGCCTGGATGGATTCCGGGCAGGAAACCTCCTGGGCAGCGGGCTTTGTGGCCCGCTTTTTTTGACGGCTGGGGCACTTGTGAAAGATTTATGAACACCTTGTTAAGAAAGTGTTGAAAGCTTCCCGCAAATCGACTATACTATACGGGAACATACGGCGGCCTACAAAAACCGCCCATTATCTCAAGCTTAGGAAAGGACTCGTTGCACATGAATCAACAACAAAGCGCGGTAGGATACCTACCGGAGGAACGCCCTGGGTTCGTCAAGCTGCTGCTGTACGCCATCCAGCAGGTGATCGTCATGTTCCCCGCCACAGTCACGGTGGCGCTGGTGACAGGCTTCCAGGTATCCACCACCATTTTCGCCAGCGGCCTTGCCACCCTGTGCTTCATCTTGATCACCGGTAAGAAGATCCCGCTGTACTATGGCTCCAGCTTTGCCTACCTGACAGCCATTTCCAGTATGTGCGCCGCGGAGGGCTTCGAGAAGGTGGACGGCATCCTGCCCACCGAGGCCATCCAGTATGCCCAGTTCGGCATCATCTGCTCGGGCCTGGTGTCCATTGCTGCCGGCCTGTTGGTGAAGTTCTTTGGCAAGAAAGTGGTGGAAACCATCCTGCCCGCTTCCATCACCGGGCCAGTGGCCATGATCATCGGCCTGACCTTGGCCGGCAACGCCTTGAGCGACGCCATCCCTGCTGCGGCGGAAATGAGCGCTGAAACGGTGGCCTGGACTGTGGTGGCCCTGGTCACCCTGTTGTCCACCATTTTGTATGCCCGGTACCTGAAGGGCTTTTTGGGACAGCTTCCCCTGTTGTTGGGTGTGCTTACCGGCAGCATTGTGGCCGGTATCCTCTATGCGGCCGGTGTGGCCAACCTGTTCCGGGCTGTGCCTGCCGCAGCGCTGGACGCCTCCCTGTGGAAGCTGGGTGACGGCTCCATTTTTGCGGTGCCCGCCTTCTCCTTCCCCAAGGTTTCCTGGACGGCTGTGGCGGCTATCATGCCCATTGCCATTGCCACCATCCCCGAGTCCACTGCCCATATGTACCAGCTTGACATCTACGTCAACGATGTGGCCAAGCGCAAAGGCAGCAAGAAAAAGTATGACTTGATCAACCTGCTGGACCGCAACCTCATCGGTGACGGCATCTGCGACATGATCTCCGGTGTGGTGGGCGGCCCTGCCGGCACCAACTATGGCGAGAATATCAGCACCATGGCCATTACCAAGGTGTTCTCCGTGCCGGTGTTGGTGGTGGCCTCTATTGTGGCGATGATCGTCAGCTTCTTCACGCCCCTCATCCAGGTGATCTACGGCATCCCCCTGGCTGTGATCGGCGGCCTGGAGGTCTACCTGTTCGGCGCCATCGCTGCCCAGGGCATCGCCATTATGATCGAGAAAAAAGTGGATATGTTCTCCTCTAAGAACATTGCCATCATTGCCTCCATCATGGTGATCGGCATTGGCGGCCAGTACGCCTTTGGCGGGAATATCCCCTTCTTCGGCCTCCAGGTGCCCTGCATCGCCGGGGCGGCCATTTTTGGCATCTTGTTGAACCTGCTGTTGAGCATCGGCGAAAAGGTGAAAGAAAAGGCTGGCGCGGCTAAATAAGCGCTGCCCGTGTTTTTCCAAAGGGGCCTGGTTTCCGTGCCCTGCTGGAAGTTCCCGCCGGCAAGCGGCTGGCGGTTGGCGGCACTTGTGCTGCCCTGCCCTGTTCGGAGGGCTTTTGTGATTGGACGAAAACAAAAAGCGGCTGAGGCGCTGGCCCTGCACCTGTAAAATGAAAGTAGACACTCACAAAAGTGTGGGTGTCTGCTTTTTTATGGTAAGATAGAGAAAAGGAGGAAGAGGAAATGGGAAAGAA
>CAJFMJ010000048.1 GCA_904391645.1 uncultured Neglectibacter sp. | reverse complement strand
GGGCACCTTCACGTTATCCGTGCAGCGGATCTCCAAGGTGTCGGACTCTTCCATCCACACGCGGTTCTGCATGGTCAGGGCAATCCCCAGGGAGTCAAAACCGGAACCCAGGTTGGCGCTGGTGGCCGGAACGTCGATTCGGATCATTGTGTACCTCTCCCCTCTTAAAAATCCGCGATGGTGATTCGGTTGGACAGCTTCAGCCCCAGGGCTTCCAGGGCAGGCAGCTTTTCATCCAGCTGGTTCTGGGATAGCTGGGAAACGGTAAAGCCAGCCTCCCCGTTTTCCTCGTCTTTCCGGATCAGGCGCACAGCTTCTGGGAACACCTGCTGGGCCTTGTCAAACAGGCTGTCGGCATCCCCTTCCCCACTGACCCGCAGGAACAGATCTTGGGGGGTATCCTCCCAACACTGGACATAGTCGGGTTTGGCATCTTCCCAGAAGAGGATCTTCCGGTCGGAACGCAAATGGCGGACACAGTCGATCACATCGGCCACCACTGCGCTGGCAGTGGGGAGTTTCCCCGCGCCCTTGCCGTAGAACACCACGTCGCCGGTGGCATCCCCCCGCACCAGGATGCCGTTGAACACATCGTCCACATTGGCTAGCTGGCTTTCCCGGGAAATAAACATGGGTGCCACCTGGATGTGGATCCGTCCGTTCTCCAGGCGCTTCACCTCGCCGATCAGCTTGATGACGCCGCCCCATGCGCCCGCGTACCCCACGTCCTCTTTGGTGATGGAGGTGATACCCTCCGTATGGACGCTGTCAGGGTACACATGGGTGCCGTAAGCCAGGGAGGCCAAAATGCAGATTTTCCGGCAGGCGTCCACGCCCTCTACGTCCGCGGAGGGATCCCGCTCGGCGTAGCCCAGCTGCTGGGCCAGGGAAAGCGCATCGTCAAAGGCCATATGTTCCCGGATCATTTTCGTGAGGATGAAGTTGGTGGTGCCGTTTAAAATGCCGGCGATTTCGGTCATCTCGTTGGCGGCCAAGCACTGGCTGATGGGCCGGATGATGGGGATGCCCCCGCCCACGCTGGCCTCAAACAGGAAATTCAGGTTATTTTTCTGAGCCAAGGCCAACAGTTCGGCGCCCTTCTGGGCCACCAGCTCCTTGTTGGAAGTGACCACGCTCTTGCCGTTTTCCAAGCAGGCTTTCACATAGGAAAAGGCGGGCTCCAAACCACCCATGACCTCTACCACAATCTTCACTTCCGGGTCGTTCAAGATCACGTTGAAGTCTTTTGTGAAGCGGTCACTGTAGGGAAGGCCTGGGAAATCCCGCAGGTCCAGGATATACTTGACGTGGACCTCCTCTTTTGCCCGCTTTTTAAAGCTCTCTTTGTGGGAAATGAGCACTTCCATCACGCCGGAACCCACCACACCGTGGCCCATTACCGCGATTTCTGCCATAATTCACCCTTCCTTTCCACTTCTTTTCCCAGGCCCTTAATCCACGATGCTGTCAATTTTGACCACACCCTCCACGTGCTTGAGCTGCTCCAGCAGCTCACCGGGGGTCTGCTCCATTTTATCCACACGGGCAGACACGGACACAAACGCCCTCCCCTTCACTGGGATGTTTTGGTTCACCGTGAGGATGTTGGCCCCTGCCTGGTAAAACACCGTCAACAGGCTCACCAGCACCCCGGGGCGGTCCATCAGATTGACCTGCACCGTTAAAATGCCGGAGGAGTCCTTTTTGGTGTAGGGAAACACAGCATCCCGGTATTTATAATACACACTGCGGGAGATCCCCGCCATACGCACTGCCTCCGAAGCGGTGGAAGCCTCGCCACTTTCCAACAGGGCATTGGCCCGGACCACCTTCTGGTACACCTCGGGAAGTGCTTTTTCATCTACTACAAGATAAGAATCGCTTTTCATTGTTCACCTACAAAATACGTTTGTCTTGTCACAGCGAACAGTTTACCACAGGAAAGAGAAAAAATCAAGCCCTGGACGTATAAAAAACTACCGAAAAGAGGCTGCTCTTCCCGGCAGTTTTTGAATATTTATCCAGGTAGCTTACACACCCTGGCCCGTGTCAGAAGAAGATCCGCTGCTTTCTGAGGGCGGTGGAGTAGCCGGCTCCGGAGTGGGCGTTTCCGTTTCCACAGGCCCGGGAGGAGGCTCCGGCGTGGGCGTGGAGGGTTCCGGCGTAGGCGTGGAAGGCGTGGGTTCGCTGGACTCTTCCGGCCCTTGAGAAACACCGGGTGTGGGTTCACCGGGGGTGGGGCTGATAGAGGGACCCATAGAAGGCCCGGGAGAAACGCTGGGCTCCGTGGAGGGCTCCACGCTGGGAGAAGGCGACGGGGACACGGCCGGCCCCGCAATGTGGTCACTGCCGCCGTTGCAACGGCCAGGCAGGTTGCTGCTGGAATACCAACCCACCGCCGTATCATAACAGTTGGTGCCGGCAAGCTTGCCACTGCTGCGGCAGAAGGTGTACTGAGTCACATTGTCACTGAGGACCCAGTTCTTGTCCCCCCAGTCGTACTGCATCAAGTATTCGATCACAGCTTTCCAAGTGACTTTGGCTGTGGTGGAATCGTACAGCTCCGCAGGGTTCTCGTAACCGTTCCAAATGCCTGCCACGCAGAAGGGCGTGCCGCCCATAAAGGTCAAGTCCTTGGTGTCGTTGGTGGTACCGGTTTTGGCAAAGATATCGATGCCCAGGCTCTGCATGGTGGTGGCGGTACCGTTATACCCCTCCACAGGACGGTGGAGCAGCTTATTCATAATGGTGGCGTTTTCCACGGACATCACCCGCTCACCCACGTTGTCCCGGTTGTCCAGGATCACGTTGCCATCGTGGTCTTTCACATAGGTGTAGGTGTAGGGCTCGTAGTACAGGCCGCCATTGGCAAACATACAGTAGGCCGCTGTCATCTCACGAACAGTGACGCCTTCCGTCATACCGCCCAAAGCCATAGCGGAATAGCTGTGGGAATCCTCTTCGGTCAAGGTGGTGAAGTGGAGTTTCTGGGTGAGCCACTCGAAGCAGGCCTCCGGGGTCAGTTCATCTACCAACCAGGCCACAGGCGCGTTCTGGGAAACCTCGATGGCCTCATCCACATTCATAAAACCTGTATATTCCAAGGAGAAGTTGGAAGGGCCGTCCTCGGTGGAATCCGCTCCGTAATACCCCGGCAAAGGCTGGTCCTTCAGCACGGAGCCATAGGTGATGGTCCCGCTTTCAATGCCCAAAGAATAGGCGCTAAGGGGCTTGAAGGAGGAGCCGGGCTGCCGCTTGGTATCGGTGGCATTGTTCCAAAGGCGCACACCTTCCCGCTCATCGCGGCTGCCCACCACTGCAATAACCCGTCCTGTGTAGGGGTCCATCACAAAGAGGCCTGCCTGGATAGCCTGGTCTTCCGGCATACAATCGCCGTTGATAAACATATCTTCCAGGTCGTTCTGGATGGTGGGGTTCATGCAGCTGTGAATCTCCAAGCCGCCGTTGTAAATCATGTCCACAGCGATCTCCCGGGAATAATTGTAGGTTTCCATCAGGTCACTTACGATATCCTCAAACAGGGTATCGATATACCAGTTCCACAGGTTGGTGTCCTGCTGTTCCTCCACACTCTCCGTTTCTTGGGACTGGTCGCCGTCAAAGGTCATAGCAGCCAGCTCGGCTGTAGCCTGCTCATATTCTTCTCGGGTGATGGTGACCAGCTGGCCCTCCATTTCCGCAGAAATAAACAACTCATCATTTTCCTCATCCCCATCGGACAGTGCCCACATACGGTCCAACACGGTCTGGGCACGGTTTTTGGCATCCTCAGGGAAGATCAGGGGGTTATATTGATAGGGGTTCTGGGTAATACCGGCGATCAAAGCGCACTGGGCCAAAGAACACTGGGCGATATCCTTGCCGAAGTAAGCCTGAGCGGCCGCCTCAACACCCTGGTTCTGACCACCGTAGTTGACGATATTCAGATAGGCTTCCAAGATCTGCTGCTTGGAATACTTTTTCTCCATGTTCAAGGCGGTGAAAATCTCGGTGACCTTCCGCATGATGGAGTAATCCTTTTCGCCGGTGATGTTCTTCACCAGCTGCTGGGTCATGGTGGAACCGCCGCCGCTTCCGCCGGCAAACAACTTGAACACAGCGTTCAATGTGGTTCGCCAGTCCACACCTTTGTGCTCACAGAACCGGTGGTCCTCAATGCACACCTGGGCCGTTTTCATATAGGCAGGGATGTCGTTTAAAGCCACCCAAACCCGGTTTTCATCGGCATGGATAGGCATATACTCCGTAGCGTTGCCAGCTTCGTCGTCCACATACACCATACTGGAATACTTCAGGGACATGGTGTTCAGATCGGGGGCCTCGATATCCCGAAAGCTCAACAGGAAAGACGCCACAGACAAAAACACCAGCACGCCGGTGATGCACATGATACAAAGGAAGGTCTTAATGGCTTTCCAAACCATACCGCCCACTGTTTTCGCCGTGGCACCGGCCGCCTGGGAAAGTTCCCCCTCAGCCCGTTGGGATGGGGAGCTTACGGAAGTGGTGTTGTACTTGTTCAAGTCCTTTTTATCTAACACGGTTGCCTCCTTGGGGCGCAATGCGCCTGAAAAACAGCATAAGTTAAGGAAAAATGTCCCATACTTCTGCCGAGGTGATTTCTTTGGATGATAAAAAGCCGAAAGATTACAAAAAGCCCACTATGCTGGCAGTGATCCTCACTGTAGCGGCCCTGGCGGTCACAGTGGCGTCCCTGACTCTCACCCAAAAAGACGCTGTTCCCACCCAAGGAAGTGTGGCCCAAAATGGTATGAGTTATTATACCCCAAAGCCTGACGCAAGTCAAGGAAGCACCCCTTCTCCCGTCCCGGAGTCGGACGGGCCTTACCGGGTGGGAATCTACCAGGGGAAGATCGGCGTATTTGAAGCCGGCGAAACAGAGCCCCTGCTCACCGCGGATGTGGAGGTGTACCTGCTGCCGGAGGAGGACATCGCCCTGCTGCGCCAGGGGATCCGTGCGGAAAACCTGGCGGAAGTGAAATCCATTTTGGAGGATTACCAGTGACACAAAAGGAAACGCCCTGCCGTTTACCCGGCAGGGCGCTTTTCGTGCAAAAGTTACTTCATGCTCTTCTCGTAGCTTTCGATCATCTTCTTGACCATCTGGCCGCCGATAGAACCAGCCTGGCGGGAGGTCAGATCGCCGTTGTAGCCCTGCTTCAGGTTGACGCCCACTTCTGCGGCGGACTCCATCTTAAAGCGGTTCATAGCTTCCTTGGCTTCGGGAACCATCATAGAATTGCTGCTTTTCATGTCTTTGTTCTCCTTCAAAAGAATTTTTCTCGCGTTTGCATTACCTAGTGTGACACCCTCACTGCTGCTTATGAATGACAATTCTTTCTAAATCCGGAGAATTTGGCCTTTTTTTCGGAACCCTCAATTTTTCTTTTCAAAATAGATGTTCGCCGCCAGGAGGGTCACCAGCAGTAGGACCATCACGGCGCACAAGGTGATGGCCACCGTCAAGAAAACCGGTTGCTTCCATACCCCATACAGCAGCCCAAAAACAAGGATCCCGCCGAGCACAAGGGAATTGGACCAACGCAATGCAGCCCGGCTGCTTTTCATAGCGATCCACACATCCCGTTCATCGGCCAAGTCAGCTGGGTCCGGAAGGGTATCCCCAGAAAACCCCTTAACGAACTGGATGGCTGCCCAAACCAAGGCCAGCAGGGCAGAAATGAGAAACCTGGGCTTCCCTTGCAGCAAGTACACTGCCAAAGAAGCCGCCGCCAATACCAGCGCCAACACTGCCAGGGCCAAAGCACGTTTCTTTTGCGTCTTCACAAAACCACTCCTTTCCTCCGGGGGATTATCCTCGCTTTTCATAATAGAGGTTCACAAACAGCAACAACAAAAATAAAAACAGCTCCACCCCGCAGAGGGTGGCTGCCACTGGCAGGAGCCAGGACACATCAAATCTGGCGTAAACCCAAAAAGCCACCACCGAGGAGATGGACAACGTCTTGTTGAAAATGCTCATAGCCCAGCGGCTGGCCAACATGGCCAGGTACACGTCCCGCTCGTCCGCTGCGCCGGACACCCGCTCTTCAATGGGATCCTTATGAAACGCATCGTAAAAATCCGTCACAGCCCACACCATCACGATGAACGCTCCAACCAACAGACGGAAATCAGGCCATCTCCAAACGTAACCCACCAAAAACGCCACGCCTACTACTGCCATCAAAACAGCCAGGACCAAATTCTGGATGTTCTTGACCTTCTTGGTTTTCTTTTCCATACTGCTCCCTCCCACTTTTTCTCTTTCACGCAACTTGCCCATTACCGCCGGCTTTGTCCTTGTTCCTCTTGCTCCAGGTTTTCCTCCAGGCAGCAAAGCTCTTCCACAGTGACGCCAAACACCCGGGCCATCCGGTAAGCCAGCATCAGGGATGGGCTGTACTGGCCTTTTTCAATGGAAATGATGGTCCGGGAGGAAACGTGGACCAAGTCTGCCAGCTGCTGTTGGGTGAGCCCCAGCTTCGCGCGCAGCTCTTTTACCTTTGTTACCATCCCGCACCTCCTTTCGATACGGCTTTTATGAAGTTTCCTTCACGTGAAGCTAGCTTCATATTACAGGATTTTCCTTCGTTTGTCAAGCGAAAAAAAGAGCCGTTGCATGGGTGCAACAGCTCCTTTGCTATTTGGATGTGAAACAGCGCTGACTCCCCGGGAACCTGCCCGCCAAAGGCTTTCAGCCGGTCAATGCTGGGGGAATCCCAAGGAGAGCAGGCGGGCCAGGTTGTCCATGGCCAAGGCCAAGTTGTCGGCCGCGTGATGGCGGGACTGGGCAAAAGGCTGGGCTGCTCGGTTGATGCTAAACACCGCCGTCAACCCCTGGTCGTACAACGGTTCAAACCCCTGGCCGATCTCCCCTACCAAGGCAACCACCGGCACGCCGGCCTGCTTTGCCCGCCTGGCTACGCCAGCCACCACTTTACCTCGGGCGCTTTGAGAGTCGATGCGGCCCTCGCCGGTGAACACCAAAGATGCCTGTTGGAGCCGCTCTTCAAAGCCCAGGGTATCCAACACCACGTCGATGCCCATTTGAAGCTTGGCACCACAGAAGGCCGCCATACCAAACCCCAAGCCGCCAGCGGCGCCTGCCCCAGGCAGCTGGGACAGGTCCTTTCCTAAGCACCGGCAGGAAACCTCCCCCAGGTGCCGGAGCCCCTTGTCCAGCCGGGCCACCATGGCATCGTCCGCCCCTTTCTGCGGGGCAAACACCCAAGCCGCTCCCTCCTGGCCAAAGAGGGGGTTGTCGATGTCGCACATGGCCATCAGCTCCACGCCCGCAAGGGCTTCGGCCAGAGGAGCACAGTCTAAAGAAGCGATTTCTTGGAGCGTGCCCCCAGTGGGGACGAAGGACGTCCCATCCTCCCGGTGGAACACGGCCCCCAGCGCTGCTGCAGCACCGGCGCCTCCATCATTGGTACAGCTGCCACCCAGCCCCAAGATCACCTTGGTACAGCCTGCTGCTTTTGCAGCCAGGATCAGCTCCCCCACGCCATAGGTGGTGGCCCGTTCCGGGTCTAGCTGCCCTTCTGCCAAGGGCAGCCCAGCACAGGCGGCCATCTCCACCACGGCAGTGCGTCCGTCTGGCAGGATACCGTAAAAGGCTTCCACCGGCTGGCCAAAGGGCCCGGTGACCGTCTTAGTCACCCGCTGCCCTCCGGCGGCGGCCAGGAAAGCGTCCACGCTGCCCTCTCCCCCATCCGCAACGGGAAGGGCTACAATGGGCACAGAGGGGAAATAGCCAGCCAGCTGGCGTTCCATAATTTCACAGACTTGCCGGGAGGAAAGGCTGCCTTTGAAAGAATCTGGGACAAGTAAAATGGGGCCCATGAAACGCTTCCTTTCACAGCTTCAGCTTCATCCACTTGCCCTTGCGGAACCGGATGAAGGTGAGGACAAACCGGACAAACTGGTCACAGGCGGTGCCCAGCCATGCGCCCATCAGGCCCAGGCCCAAGGGGTAGCAAAGCAGCCAGCTCATACCGGGACGGATAAACGTGACGCTGATCAGGGACACCAGCGCGGTAAACCGGGTATCGCCCGCGCCACGCAGGCACCCAAACAAGGTGACCTGCTCAATCTGCATAAACAGGATAATACTGAGGATGCGCATGATCACGGCGCCGTAATCCAGGATGACCGGGTCGGTGGTGTAGAGGAGGAACACGTCCTTACCAAAGAAGAAGTACACCGAACCCATGACACAGGCACACAGGAACCCGATCTTTTGACACACATTGCCGTAGATCTTGGCCATATCCGGACGGGCTTTGCCCAGGCTTTGGCCGATCAGCGTGACGGAAGCCACGGAAAGCCCATCGCCAAAGGAGAAGGACATACTCATCATGTTCATGCCAATCTGGTGGGAGGCAAGTTCTGTGGTGCCCAAATGAGCCACCGTCATGGAGAACAGCAAAAAGCCAATGCGCAGGCAAACCTGTTCCACCAGCGAGCTGGACCACACATTGCCGATGGAATTGATGCTTTGCCGCTCGGGGAGCCAGCCTTTGACAGAACGCAAGTTGATGAAGCTGTCCTTGCGCAGCACCGATGCAATGCTCATCCCACAGGCGCACACAGTGCCCAGCACCGTGGCAATGGCCGCGCCCCGCACCCCTAGGGCCGGGAACCCAAAATTACCACCGATGAGCAGGTAGTTGAAGATCACATTGACCACGTTGGAAATCAGATTGGTGGTCATGGCGATGCGGGTGTTGCCGGCTCCCCGCTGGGCGGCATTGAGCACCAGGCTCACCGTGTTGAATACCTGGCCACCCATGATGATCTTCAAATACTCCACTGCGTACTCGTGGGTATCCGGCTGGGAACCCACCAACCGGATGATGGGGTCGGCGAACACCATAAACAGGCCGCTGATGAGGGCTGTGAGCACCAAAGTTACCAGCAGGCATAAACGCACCACCCGGTTGGCACTTTCCCGGTCACCAGCGCCCTTGCGCCGGGCCACAATGGCCGAAACGGCCACGTTCAAGGACAAAAAAACGGCCAGCCCAAGCATTTTGGGCTGGGTAGTAAGGCCCACGGCGGCAATGGCGAAAGAGCCCACGCTGCTCACCATGATGGTATCGATCATACTGGCCAGGTTGACGAAAAAAGATTCCAACACTGAGGGCCAGGCAACTGTTAAGGTATTGCGGATGATTTCCCTGTCGGAGGGCACTTCGCCTAGCTCAATGTCCTTACAGATCTTTGCCGGATTGATAAAGCGCAATCTATCCCACTCCTTGAAAAATTAGTTGAAACCGCAACTAGTGTATCATGTTCCTGCACGCATTGCAAGATGTATTAACATTTTCTATGCAAACAAAAAAGCCCCGGCATTCTGCCGAGGCCCTTTTTTCCCAGGGGATCACTCCCCAAACAGGTCTTTTAATTTCCCAAAAAAGCTTTTGCGCTTTTGGTAGTTTTTCTCATCAGAGGCCTTATCCAACTCCTCCAAAAGCTCCCTTTGGCGCTTGGAGAGGTTTTTCGGCACCTCCACCGTCACCTGGACATACTGGTCGCCACGCATCCGAGAACCAAGCCCCTGGATGCCCTTGCCCTTGAGCCGGAAAACGTCCCCGGGCTGGGTGCCGTCGTGGACATGGTAACTGACTTTACCGTCCAAGGTGGGAACTTCCACGTCCGCGCCCAGAGCTGCCTGGGTGAAGGTGATGGGCATTTCGCACCAGACGTCGTTGCCGCGGCGCTCAAAAATGGGATGGGGCCGCACGGAAACATAGACGTGCAAGTCGCCGTTGGGGCCGCCGTTAACACCGGCGTTGCCCTTTCCTCCCACGTTGAGGATCTGTTCGTCGTCGATGCCGGCAGGCACGGTGATCTCGATGCTCTTGTGCCGGCGCACACGTCCCTTGCCGTCACAGGTCTTACAGGGGGTTTCCACAATCTTGCCGGTACCACCGCAGCGGTCGCAGGTCTGGGAAGACTGCACCACGCCGAAGGGGGTGCGCTGGTTGATCCGCACCTGGCCCGTGCCATGGCAATGCTCGCAGGTCTTCGGGGACGTGCCAGCCGCCGCGCCGGTGCCATGGCAGTCAGCGCAGGTTTCGATCTGGGAGTAGGTGACGGTCTTCTTGCAGCCCTTGGCAGCCTCTTCAAAGGAGATGGCAATGTTCGCCTGGACATCGCTGCCACGGCGGGGCGCATTGGGATTGGCCCTGCGGCTGCCGCCGCCAAAACCGCCGAAGAAGCTGTCAAAGATATCGGTGAAATCAAAGCCGCCCTGGAAGGGGTTCCCACCGCCGGCGCCGCCGCCAAAGTTGGGGTCCACCCCCGCATGGCCGAACTGATCATACCGGGCACGCTTCTCCTTGTCGGAAAGCACCTCGTATGCCTCATTGACCTCTTTGAATTTTGCCTCTGCTTCCTTATCCCCGGGGTTCAAGTCCGGGTGGTATTTCTTTGCCAGCTGCCGGTAAGCCTTTTTCAACTCGTCGTCGGTGGCCCCTTTGGCCACCCCCAGCACCTCGTAATAATCCCGTTTATCCGCCATGATCCATCACTCCCAAGCAGCGGCAGCACACCGCTGTTTTCTCAAGCATTGTCACCGGGGCCAAGGCCCCTCCACCAAAGATGCAGGGACAGTCCCCTGCCCCCGCATCTGTTTCACGAAAAAGCCGCAATGGCTTAGTCCACTTCTTTGTAGTCGGCGTCGTACACGTTGCCGTCGCCGCCGTTGTTGCCACCGTTGCCGGGGTTGCCGCCCTGGTAAGGAGGCTGCTGGCCGGGCTGGCCGCCCTGAGGAGCCTGCTGCTGGTACAGCTTCTCGCTGGCAGCATACACAGCCTTCTGCAGGTCATCCATGCCGGACTTGATCTGATCCACGGTGCCGGTCTTCAGGGTTTCCCGGAGGGCGGCCACCTTGGTGTTGATCTCGTTCTTATCGGCATCCTGGAGCTTGTCGCCGCTGTCGGAAACCAGCTTCTCAGCAGTGTAGCACAGGTTCTCCGCGTTGTTCTTGGTATCCACTTCTTCGCGGCGCTTCTTATCCTCTTCGGCAAACTGCTCGGCAGCCTTCACAGCCCGGTCGATGTCCTCCTTGCTCATGTTGGAGCTGGAGGTGATGGTGATGTGCTGCTCTTTGCCGGTGCCCAGATCCTTAGCGGACACGTTCACAATGCCGTTGGCGTCGATGTCGAAGGTGACTTCGATCTGAGGGATGCCGCGGGGAGCGGGGGCGATGCCGTCCAGCTTGAACAGGCCCAGCTGCTTGTTGTCGCGGGCAAACTCACGCTCGCCCTGCAGCACGTTCACTTCCACCTGGGTCTGGCCGTCGGCGGCGGTGGAGAAGATCTGGCTCTTCTTGGTGGGGATGGTGGTGTTGCGGTCGATGATCTTGGTCATAACGCCGCCCATGGTTTCCACGCCCAGGGAAAGGGGCGTAACGTCCAGCAGCAGCAGGCCTTCCACCTCGCCGCCCAGCACGCCGGCCTGAATCGCCGCGCCAATGGCCACGCACTCGTCCGGGTTAATGCCCTTGAAGGGCTCCTTGCCGGTGAAGTTCTTCACCGCATCCTGCACGGCGGGAATTCTGGAGGAGCCGCCCACCAGCAGAACCTTGCTGATTTCGCTCACCTGCAGGCCGGAATCCTGCAGCGCCTGGCGCACAGGGCCCATGGTGCTTTCTACCAGGTCGGCGGTCAGCTCGTTGAACTTGGCCCGGGTAAGGGTCAGGTCCAG
>CAJFMJ010000047.1 GCA_904391645.1 uncultured Neglectibacter sp. | reverse complement strand
GTCCTACCTGGCAAACCGGGGCGCCCGGGACGTGGTGGCCTTTCTGGTCCCCCACGGGGTCACGCCCAACCGGGCGGTGAAGGTCTACCAAGCCTTTGGAAAAGATTCCATGGACATCCTGCGGCGCCACCCCTATCATGATACTTCCGCCCTGGACGCTTCACAGCATCGGGCGGCCCGGCATCAGAATGCGGGGGAGAGAACCACTCCATGGCCTGGTAGCCGCAGGCGTTGGGCTAGAAAGTGATAGTTGATATATCTTGGAGGAGATGATATAATGAATTCGAAGCTAGATTCCTCTGCCCAAGTGCTTTACACGATATCCGAAGTGGCAGAGCTTTTAAAAGTCAACAAGAACACGGTGTATCAATTGATTCGTTGTGGATATCTGCGCTCTATCAAATTTGGCTGTTTTGGCTGTCGAAAGGTAACAAGGAAAGCTATACTGGATTTTCTCGATACATACGATGGCAGGGAGTTGACAATGGAACAAGTGGAAAGCACAGAGGGAAAATAAGTGTCTTTTGCCGCTATTTCATCCTAAATTTGTCAGATTTCCCACAATTATTATTTATGTGGGAAAACCGTGGGAAACAAAATGCGGAACACTTTCGAGAGTCCAATATATTGTGAATGAATCGTTTTTCCTTGTTATATCTAGTAGGCTGCTTGTAAACTGTCAAGACGAGGCCCGCCATGGCAAGGCTTTCGCTGGCCTGCTGGCTCGCTACTTCGGCAAATAAGTCAATCTGACTTACAAAGATTTATAAAGGGTTTTGAGAGGGGACAGAGAGATCTGTCCCTTCTTTTTTGCCATTTTAAAGAGTTTGGGGCCCTTCTTGGTATTCCAGCCCAGCCACCGGCTACTTCCAGTTTGCCAAAGCCGGTGGGGAGAGGCTCCTCGTTGGGTTGCGGCAAAAAAGAAAAGCCTTCTGGTAAGAAGGCTTTTGTATCAAAGCTGGAAATCCTCCGGCCGGTATTGGGAGGTGCGCAAGGTAGGCGCCACTTGCGGTTCCCGTTGTAGGGGGTCGTACTGGTATTTTTTACAGGCGTCCCCTTGGGGCTTTTGGCGCAGGGCACATACCACTTCCCCTTTTTGCCCGCTGTTGTGCTGGCAGTAGGTGCAGCTGGGCTGGATATTTCCCCCAAAGAGGGTCTGCTTTTTCTTTTTGCGGAACCATCCCATAGGCGGCCCTTCCTTTCCCTGGCAACTGGTTTAGACATCACACCTGCGGTGGGCACGTCGCGCAGGCGGCCGAAGCCGCCAGGCTGGCCGGAGGTTCCCACCTCGCGGCCCGCGTTCGCATTTTCTGCGGCGATTATACCGTACACCTGCGGTGGGCACGTCGCGCAGGCGGCCGAAGCCGCCAGACTGGCCGGAGGTTCCCACCTCGCAGCTTGCCGTTTATTATACCATATCTTTTTGGGATGGTGCAAGAGGGGCTGAGGATTCCTTCTTGGCGTTTGTCAGGGAGCGTCCCACAAATACCAGGAATGCCAGGCACATCAGCAGCAGGGAAAGTCCTCCCGCCGCAGTGGAGGCAGTGATGCCCGGTTCTAAGGGCGCGTTGGAGGACGCCCATACCCATTGGGCTTCCCCGGGGAAGATGCGCCGCAGCACCAGGAAGATCCCTGCGGCTCCCAGCCCATGGAGGAACCGGGTGAGGAAGAACCACTTTTTGGATAGGGGGAATTCCCGGAAAAAGGAAAACACCTGCAAGTGGACGCACAGCCCTCCAAAGGCCACCCCGAAAGCGTAGAAAACAGGGGCCACCCCCAATGCGGCTGCGTCCCCTGTCCCTCCGGTGACCTCCAGTAGGAAGGACAGGCAGGCGGCAGTTTCCCGGGGGCCTAACAGCCCTGTGGCAGAAAGGCTCTGGACTGCGGTTTGGAAGATCCCGCTACCCCGGAGGATGGCTGTGAACCCTGCAAACAGCAGGATGCAGCCGCACATTTTTGCCACAGCCGAACAGGCGTCCCACACCGATTGCACCAAGGGGGAGTTGCTGCCCTGGGATGCGGGGGAGGACGGCTGCTTTTCTGGCAGAGGCTTTCCCAAGCCTGCTAAAACCCCTAGGATCAGTCCGGAGAGGGTCACCGAAGCGAACAGCAGCCACCCCAGACGGAGGCTCCCCAGCACGCCGCACCCCAAAAACGTCACTACAAAGGCGGCTCCCGGTGCCACGCAGAAAGACATCATCTGACCTGCCTGCTTTTCGCTGATCTTCCCTTCCTCCAGCAAAAGGGAAACCCCTCGGGCCCCTGCGGGATAGCCGCCAAAGAAGCTCAGTACCAGCGTGGCCCCGCAGATGGCGGGCAGCCGGAACAGGGTGCGGGTGACAGGCCCGAAAAGTTTTGCCAACATCTCCCCGGCGCCGGAGCGCACCCCAAAGCTGCTCAAGACCATAAAGGGGAACAGGGAGGGTACCAGGGCCGTGAGGCAGTAAAGGGAGCTGGCGGCAACGCTTTCTTGCACATGGACTGGGTAGAGCAGCAACCCTGCCCCGAAGGCAACAGCCCCCAAAGCCCCCAATGTTTCCCACAGGCGGTCACGGTGTTTCCTCACTAACGCGCCTCCTTCCCAATGTCATGTGCCATCCTATGCCGGGGGCGTGTGATACATTCCCCTGGCGGTTCATAGGAATAGACCAAGGAGCAAAGGGGGCGGGTCAATGGAGCAACAGCGAGTTTCCGGGCCAACTGTGGAACTGTCCGGCAACCGCCGGGCCGTGGTAGACGGCTGCGACGGCATTTTGGAATATGAGGAAGACCAGGTGGTATTCCGGGCGGGCAAGCTGACCCTGTGTTTCACAGGCCGGGGGCTGAAGCTTGTAAAGCTTACCGATACGGCAGCGGTGATTGAGGGCGTCATCCAGCAGGTGGAGTACCTGTATGGGGAGGTCCCTTCCCACAGCCTGAAAAGGGAGAGGGGGGAGAAGCTATGATGGAGCGGCTTGCCCATTTCCTCACTGGCTGGGTGGAGTTTGAGGCCTGTGGCAATGGGCCCCGGTTCCTCAACGCCGCCGCCCGTTCTGGGGTGGAGTTTTGGGGGTTCCGCCGGGAAGAGGGCTGCCTGGTCCTCCGGGGGAAGGCCAGGCAGTATGGGTGCCTGCGTCCCCTGTTCCGGCGGTGTGGGATCCGCCCCAAGCTTCGCTGCCGGGGAGGGCTGCCCTTTTTCATCGCCCGCCTGTGGCGTCAAAAGGGCCTGGCGGTGGGATCCCTGCTGGGGGTGGGGGTCTATCTGTTTTTAAGCGGGTTCTGTTGGGGCGTCACGGTGACAGGTGCGGAAACCTTGCCGGACTCCCAAGTGCTGGAAGTTGCCCGGCAGCACGGGGTGTCCCTGGGGGTGTCCCTCAAAGGGCTGGATGCGAAGGCAGCGGCTTTGGCCATCCAAAATGACTTGCCGGGTGTCACATGGCTTTCCATCAACACAGGAGGGTGTTTCGTGGAGATCTCCCTGCGGGAGAGCGTGGAGGCCCCGGAGGTGGTGGATGACCGGGAGTGGTCCAACATGGTGGCCACCCGGCCGGGGACCATCCTTTCCATCCAGGCGGAACGGGGGCGGCCGGTGGTTTCCCCGGGGGATACCGTGGAGGCTGGGCAATTGCTCATTGCCGGACTGTATGAGCAAGAGCAGGACCCCTATTCCCCGCCACCGGAAGACCCTTACCAGATCTTGGGAGCGGCCCGGGGCAGTGTGCGTGCCCTCACTTACCGGGAATTTACGGTGGAGGTGCCTCAGGAGAAAGTGGTCGATTCCCCCACGGGCCAGCGATGGGAAGCCTACTCTCTGGTGGTCTTTGGGCTGCGCATCCCTCTGGGGTTGAACACCTTCCCAGAGGAGGGTGTTTCCCAGTGGAAGGAATCCACCCCTTGGAGCCCCTTGGGGAAGGATTTGCCCCTGGTGTGGGAGAAGACCACCTATGTTTCCCTGGAGGAGGAGCGTGTGCTCTTGGAGGAGGAGGCCTGGAAGGAGGCCGCGCTGCTCCAGTTGCGCCGGCTCCAGCGGGAGGAGCTCCCTGCCGGCAGCAAAGTGGTGGAGGAGGATCTCACCTACCAGTTCCAGGATGGCGTCTGCGTGTTGACAGCGCAGTGCAGATGTGAAGAAGAGATCGGGGAGGTGCGGAAAATTTCGGTCGAATAGCATAAGCAGGGGCAAAAATTTTGGTGAGTATTCATAGTGTTTTCCCTTGAAGAATCTCTATGCCTTGTGCTATAATAACTCCATGGGGCAAAATGCGGCAGGGTTCTCCCTGTCAGCCGCAGGAAAGACGTCCCCAGGAAACGGGAGAAATGTGTTTGGAGCAGAAAATCAATTTAGACAGGTTGGGCCAGGCGGAAGCCCTTTTTGGAAGCTTTGACGAGAACGTGCGGCTGATCGAAAAGGAGTTTGGCGTGGCCCTGGTGGTGCGGGATTCGGAATTGAAGGTCACCGGGGACGACCCGGAAGCCGTGGACAAGGCCTCCCGCACGGTGAAAAGCCTTTTGACCCTCATCGGCAGCGGGGAAACCCTCACCGAGCAAAATGTGCGGTATTGTATCCGCATGGTGGGGGAAGACAGCGAGGATAAGGTTGCCAGCCTGGCGGGGGATGTGGTGTGCATCACCAGCAAGGGCAAGCCCATCAAGCCCAAAACCGTGGGCCAGCGCACCTATTGCCAGAATATCAAGGAGAACACCATCACCATCGGGGTGGGGCCTGCGGGCACCGGCAAGACCTATCTTGCCGTGGCCATGGCGGTCAATGCCTTCCGGGCCCAGCAGGTGAACCGGATCATACTCACCCGCCCGGCGGTGGAAGCAGGGGAGAAGCTGGGCTTTTTGCCCGGTGATTTGCAGCAGAAGGTAGACCCCTACCTGCGCCCCCTGTACGACGCCCTGTTTGATATGCTGGGGGCCGAAACCTACCAGCGCTATGTGGAGCGGGGCAATATCGAGGTGGCGCCCTTGGCCTATATGCGGGGCCGCACTTTGGACGACAGCTTCATCATCCTGGACGAGGCCCAGAACACCACCGGGGAGCAGATGAAAATGTTCCTCACCCGGCTGGGGTTCAACTCTAAAATGGTCATCACCGGGGACGTGACCCAAATCGACTTGCCAGATGGGAAACGCTCCGGTTTGAAAGAAGCAGTGCGCATTTTAAAGGGAGTGGACGACATCGCCATTTTCCGCTTTACGGAGAAGGATGTGGTGCGCCACAAGCTGGTGCAGGATATCATCCGGGCTTACGAGCGGGCCAGCCGTGCTGCAAAATAAACGGCAACAACTCTGTAATGGGAGAAGTTATAGGAAGCCGGGTAAGGAAAATTCGGGGAGACCCACAGAAAGGAACGGTGCAGAGAATGGAAAAAATCAGAGTGATCATTTCAAACCAGCAGAAAGCGGTGAAAATCCCCACGGGCATCCGTATGCTCATCCGCCGTTGCTGCCATGCGGTGCTCCAATTGGAGGGCTTCAAGGATTCCGCTGAGATCAGCGTTTCCTTTGTGGATAACGACCAGATCCAAGAGATGAACCGGCAGTACCGGAATATCGACGCCCCCACGGACGTGCTTTCCTTCCCCATGGGGGAGAACGGCGAGTACGATGTGAACCACGAAACCGGGGCGAAGATCCTGGGGGATATTGTGATCTCTGTGCCCAAAGCTATGGAGCAGGCCAAAACCTATGGCCACAGCTTCGAGCGGGAAATGGGCTTTTTGACGGCGCACTCCATGCTGCACCTGTTGGGGTATGACCACGAGGCCGGCGGTTTGGCGCGGGTGCGTATGCGGGAGAAGGAAGAGCAGGTCATGCGGGAACTGGGCCTGCCTGCCAGCGCCAGCTACGCCACAAATCCTCGTGAGTAATTACAACCCCCAGGAAAAACGGAGGGTGTGGCAGAGCTTTGCCGATGCCTTCCGAGGCATTGGCGCCTGCATCCGGTCCGAGCGGAATATGCGCATCCACCTGGTAATGTGCGCCTATGTGTTGTTTTTTGCGTCCCGGCTTTCCTTGAGCCGGGGGGAGTTGGCCTGTTTGTTTTTGGCCATCGGTTCGGTGATGGCTGCGGAAATGCTGAACACCGCTGTGGAAAAGCTTTGCGATTTCACCCAGAAAAACAGGAACCGGTACATCCGCTTTGTCAAAGACGTGGCCGCGGGAGGGGTGCTCCTGGCTGCCATGGGAGCTTTGCTGGTGGGGGTGGTCATCCTGTTCCGGCCGGCGCTGTGGAACCTGTTGTGGGTGATCTTGCGCAACCCGGTCTATCTGGCCGTGGGAGTGGTTTCGCTGGTTTTGGCAGTGTGGTTCGTGTTTTGGGGGCCTGTGTGGCTGGAAGAGCGGCTGGACAGGTTTCGTCATGGAAATAAGTAGAGTGGGGAGGCGCCGCGGGCTCGCGGTGCCCCCTTGTGTTGTATAAAGAAAGGACGGTCGAAATGGAAGCAATGCCTCAAGAGCGCTCTGCGTTCATCGCCATTGTGGGACGGCCCAACGTGGGGAAGTCCTCGGTGCTGAACAAATTCATCGGCCAAAAGATCGCCATTGTGTCTAAAAAGCCCCAGACGACCCGCACCCGCATTATGGGGGTGCTCACCCAGGGGGAGGACCAGCTGGTGTTTTTGGACACTCCCGGCTTGATGAAGCCCAAGACCTCCTTGGGCGATTATATGATGAAGTCCGTCACCACCACGGTGGACGGTGTAGACGCCTGCCTGCTGGTCACAGAGGCGGGGGCGCCCCTTTCCAAAGCCGACGAGGAGTTGATCCGCCGGTTCCAAAAGGGGAAGATCCCCGCAGTGCTGGCCATCAATAAGATCGACCTGCTGGAGGATAAAAGCCTCATCATGGAGCAGATTGCCCAGTACTCCGCCCTGTACGACTTCCAGGCGGTGGTGCCTGTTTCCGCCCGGGACGGCAACGGCATGGAGGATCTCCTGGGGGAACTGAAAAAGCTGTGTATGCCCGGCGGCCACCTGTTCCCGGAGGACACCCTCACGGACCAGCCGGAGCGGGTCATCGCTGGGGAGATCGTCCGGGAGAAGGTGCTGCGGCTGCTGGATAAGGAAGTGCCCCACGGGGTGGCGGCTGTCACCGAGCGGATGAAGGACCGGGACGGCATCTTGGATATCGACGTGACCATTTACTGCGAGAAAAGCGGCCACAAGGGCATCCTGATCGGCAAAGGCGGCGCTATGCTGAAGAAGATCGGCACCAACGCCCGCCAGGATATGGAGCGTTTTTTCGACTGCAAGGTGAATTTGCAGCTGTGGGTAAAGGTGAAAGAGGATTGGCGCCAGCGTCCTGAAACCTTGCAAAGCCTGGGATTTTCGGAGAAAGACCTGGAGATGTAAGGCGGATTTCCCGGCGCCATAGCACAAACTTGCCGGGAAAGGTGCCAAAACCTGTCGAACAAACAAAAGTTTTCCTGTCATATGCCGGGAAGATCGGCAAATACTCTTTTTAGAGAAGGGGACTTTTTCCCTTCCGAAAGGGGGAGCGTTTGTGGATGTGAAACAGGCTTGGGAAAGCTTTTACCGGACAGGCAGGATCTCGGACTATATCAAGTACACGCAGGCTCGTGACTGCGTGGCAGGGGAGGGGCAAAATGCAGGTAATCACCCAGGGGCTGATCATCAAGGAACAGACGGTGGGGGAGAGCGACCGTCTGGTGACGGTGCTCACCCAAGATGAAGGGGTGGTGCGGGCGTTTGCCCGGCGGGCCAAAAACCTGAAGGATTCTAAAAACGCCGGCACGGGGCTTTTGTGCTATTCCCGATTAAAGCTCTCCAAGGGGAAGGAAACCTACAACATCAACGAGGCCTTTCCCCTGGAAGTGTTTTTCGACCTGCGCCGGGATGTGACCGCCCTGGCCTTGGCCCAGTATTTCTGCCAGCTGGCTGCTGAGCTGGTGCCGGAAGGGGTGGAATCTGCCGTGTTTTTGCGGTTGGTGCTCAATGCCCTTCACTTTTTGTGCAAGGGCACCCGGCCCCAGCCGGTGCTCAAGGCCATTGTGGAGCTGCGGATGCTCTCCGAGGCAGGGTATATGCCAAACTTGGCCTACTGTGCCCACTGCGGGGCCTATGAAGCGGAAAAGATGTATTTCAAGGTGAACCGGGGGGAACTGTATTGCGGCGACTGCTACATCGACAACGGTGATCCCAGCTGCTTGCTGTCCCCCGGGGCCCTTACCGCCATGCGGCATATCGTCTTTTCAGACTTTGAGAAGATCTTTTCCTTTGCGGTGACGCCCCGGGCCCAGCAGGAGCTTTCCGCTGCCGCAGAATCCTACACGCTGCACATTCTCCAGCGCCGGCCCAAGACATTGGATTTTTACTACAGTTTGCTTTAAATTGTGTTAAGAAATTTGCTTTACATAGATCCGAAAATCCTTCACCGGATATTGCTGAGTTTTTTCAGGTGCGAAAAGTAAAACCACTTTACATAGTTTCAAAACGAAAGACGGAGTTTTTGAGGAACAGAAAAGATGGACAAACATACAAAAGCCTTAGAGCTGGATAAAATCTTAGAGATGGTGGCAGCGGAGGCCTCCAGTGAGGACGGCGCCCAGCTGGCCCGGGAGCTTTCCCCGGTGCACACCGCCGCCGAAGTCAAGTGGCTTTTGGAGGAAACCGACGCCGCCTTTGTGGCCATGGCCAAATTCGGCGCCCCCTCCTTTTACGGCATGAAGAACGTG
Source organism: uncultured Neglectibacter sp. (assembly GCA_904391645.1). Lineage (GTDB taxonomy): Bacteria > Bacillota > Clostridia > Oscillospirales > Acutalibacteraceae > Acutalibacter. The sequence continues at coordinate 3,094 of CAJFMJ010000047.1, read as the reverse complement.
ACCAACCCCCTGCGCCGTGCCCAGGCCGGGGGCGGACTGGGACTGCGGGAGCTGCTGGACATCGGTGCCACCCTGCGGACCATCCGGGGGCTGACTCAGTGGTGGGGCAAAAGCGAAAGCGTCCGCACAGCCCTCACGGGCCGGTTTGAGGTGCTCTCCCCCAACAAGTATTTGGAGGAGAAGATCTTTACCTGCATTGTCAGCGAAGAAGAAGTGGCCGACAGCGCTTCCCCGGCTTTGGCTACCATCCGGCGGAAGATCCGGGCGGCCTCCCAGCGGGTGCGGGACCAGCTGGACAAGCTGATCCGCTCCCCGGGCCATCAAAAGCATTTGCAAGAGAGCCTGGTCACCCAGCGTGGTGGCCGGTACGTGGTGCCGGTGAAGGCCGAGTTCCGGGGAGAGGTGCCGGGCCTGGTCCACGACACCTCCGCCAGTGGGGCCACCGTGTTCATCGAGCCCATGAGCGTGGTGGAGCTGAACAACGAGATCCGTGTGCTGCGCTCCGACGAGCAGGAGGAGATTTCCCGCATCTTGCTGGAGCTTTCCGGCGAGGCGGGGTCTTTCGCGGATTCCATCATCGAAAGCTACCACTATGCCGTGGAGCTGGACTTGATTTTCGCCAAAGCCCAGGTGGCCTACAAGATGAAGGCCGTGGTGCCCCAGGTGGGGGAGGACGGGAAGATCGTCCTCCACAGCGCCCGGCACCCCCTCATCGCAAAGGAAAAGGTGGTGCCCACGGACATCACCCTGGGGGTGGGCTTTGACACCCTGATCATCACAGGCCCCAACACCGGCGGCAAGACCGTGGCCCTGAAGACCATCGGCCTGCTGACCCTGATGGCCATGTGCGGCTTGATGATCCCGGCAGGGGAGGGCAGCTGTGTTTCCGTGTTTCGGCACATTTTGGCGGACATCGGCGACGAGCAGAGCATTGAGCAGTCCCTTTCCACCTTCTCCTCCCACATGGTGAATATCATCCAGATCTTCCAGGTGGTGGACAACAGCAGTCTGATCCTGCTGGACGAGCTGGGCGCCGGCACCGACCCCGTGGAGGGCGCCGCCCTGGCCGAGGCCATCATTGAGAAACTGCGGAGCAAGGGGGCGCGGCTTGCCTGCACCACCCACTACGCCGAACTGAAAGCTTACGCCATCCAGACCCCCGGTGTGGAGAACGGCTGCTGCGAGTTTGACGTGGCCACCTTGCGGCCCACCTACCGGCTGCTCATCGGTGTGCCGGGCAAATCCAACGCCTTTGCCATCTCCCAGCGCCTGGGCATGGACGAGGCCATCGTCGACCGGGCCAGGGAGCTGGTCAGCACCGAGAGCAACGCCTTTGAGCAGGTGGTGGGACGCCTAGAGGAAGACCGCCGGAAGATGGAGGAAGAACTCCAGTCCCTGCGGGCCTCGGCGGAGCGTGCCAAACAGAGCGAACAGGAGGCCCAGCGCCTGAAAGAGGAGGCGGAGGCCCAGTTTCAAAAAGAGGTGGAGCGGGCCCGGCAGGAGGCAGCCCAGATCGTCCAGAAGACACGGCGGCAGGCCGACGCCCTTTTAAACGAGCTGGAAGACCTGCGCCGTCAGAAAAACAAGCAGCTGTCCGCGGAGCAAAAGGCCAGGCTGCGCTCTGGCTTGAAGGAGATGGAGAGCGCTTCCGACCCGGTGCATCAGCGGCGGGACGACAACTACACCCTGCCCCGGCCTCTCCAGGTGGGGGACGATGTGCTGATTTACGACATTGACAAGGACGCCACGGTGCTGGAGGAACCAAAGGACGGCTTCGTGCTGGTCCAGGCGGGGATCATCAAGACCCGGGTGCCCCTGTCCAATATCCGGCTGCTGAGCAAACGGCAGCTGAAGAAGAAAAATCCCGGCCGCACGGTCACCAAGAGCGTGTCCACCCCGGAGGCTTCCTCCAGCTTGGACCTGCGGGGCCAGACGGTGGAGGAGGCCCTGATGGAAGTGGACAGCTTCCTGGACCGGGCTTCCCGGATGCACCTGTCCCAGGTGACCATCATCCACGGCAAAGGCACCGGCGCCCTGCGGGCAGCGGTGCAGCAGCATCTGCGGCGGTGCGCCCAGGTGAAAAGCTTCCGCTTGGGCACCTATGGCGAGGGCGAAAGCGGCGTGACCATTGCAGAGTTGAAGTGAGTGTAAAAGCACTGTTTCCAAATTGTAAAGAAACTAGGACCGCCCTTGCGAAAAGGGCGGTTTTGTATTACAATAATTTTTGAGTTTACAAATGGTTTTTCCATCGGAACGAGGTGCCGATTTTTGAAGGAAAATAAGTACGATAACCCGGTGTTTTTTGAAAAATACAGTCAAATGAGCCGCTCGAAAGAGGGGCTGGCCGGCGCAGGGGAATGGGAGGATTTTCGGAAGATCCTCCCGGCGTTTTCTGGAAAAACGGTGCTGGATTTAGGCTGCGGCTATGGCTGGCATTGTATCTATGCGGCAGAGCAAGGCGCTGTCCACGTCACCGGCGTGGACCTTTCTGAAAAGATGCTGGAAGTGGCCCGTGCGAAGACATCCTTTCCCCAGGTGGAGTATGTTCGGTCTGCAATCGAAGACCTAGATTTTCCCCAGGAAAGCTTCGATGTGGTGTTCAGTTCCCTGGCGATCCACTATTTAGAAGACTTCCCAGAGTTTGTTCAAAAAGTCCGGGGCTGGCTCAAGTCAGGCGGCGATTTCGTGTTCTCTGTAGAGCATCCCATCTTCACTGCCTACGGCAGCCAGGATTGGTACTACAACGAGGCAGGGGAGATCCTCCACTTCCCGGTGGACAACTATTTTTACGAAGGGAAACGGGAGGCCAGATTCTTGGGGGAAGATGTGGTGAAGTACCACCGCACCCTCACCACCTATCTGGACACCCTTTTGACCGGGGGCTTTTCCCTGCGCCGTGTGAAGGAGCCGCAACCTCCTGAACGGATGCTGGACATCCCCGGCATGAAGGACGAGCTGCGCCGTCCCATGATGCTTTTAGTGGCGGCCAACAAGTTGTAAGGAGTGCACCCCTTTGTCCCTTAGAGAAGGGTGGGGAACTGCCCTTCTGGTATATTTGCTTGCTTGCAGCCTTCTGGCTGTTTGCTTATATTCG